>JBDTVO010000168.1:0-6269 GCA_040007135.1 Devosia sp.
ATCAAGGATATCGGTCGCGCCCTGCAGTTCCTGCGGGACGAAAAGGGCATGACCATCCTGCTGGTCGAGCAATATCTGGACTTCTGTCGTGAGATCGCCGACGACATCTACATCATGGACCGCGGTGAGATCATGCATTCCGGCCCCGCCAGTGACCTCGACATGCCCGAGGTGCGCCGGCACCTGATGGTCTGACCATGGCCGCCGCCGCTGCTCGGACAGCCCCAGCCCTGCAGCGCGCCCGCGGCGACGGGCGGGTTGTCGCCGAGCGTGGAGCGCGGCGCACCGCGATTTCCGAACTCTACCAGGAAGGCTGCGCCAAGATCAGGCTGCCGCACACACACGATGCGTCGTTGCAGGCGGTGCTGATGAACACGGCCGGTGGCCTCTGCGGTGGCGACCATCTGCGCTGGTCGGCGACCGCCCGCCCCGGTGCATCGGTGGTGGTCACCACACCCGCCTGCGAACGCGTCTATCGCTCGCTGGGCGAGGCGGCCGTGGTCGAAAACCACCTGACCGCCGAGGCCGGCGCGCATCTCGACTGGCTACCGCAGGAGACAATCTTGTTCGAGGGCGCCCGGCTTGAGCGGCGGCTCGAAGTCGACCTTGCGCCCGACGCCACCTTCACCGCCATCGAGGCCGTGCTGCTGGGCCGCGAGGCGATGGGCGAAGCCGCCTGGGACGCTCACCTCAACGACAGCTGGCGCATCCGCCGCGGCGGCAAGCTGATCCATGCCGAGGCGACGCGCCTCGGCGGCGACCGGCGCGAGCGCGATGGAGCCGGGCTGCTCGCCGGGGCACTCGCCTTTGCCACCGTCGTCCACGTTGCCGCCGATGCCGAACGCCGGCTCGACGCAGTGCGTGCCTTGCTGCCGGAAACCGGCGGCGCCAGCCTCGCCGGCGAGCGGCTGACGGTGCGGCTGCTGGCGCCCACCGGCCTCGCCTTGCGCCGCGCGCTCGCACCCATTATCGGTCTGCTGTCGTCCGCGGGCACCCTCCCGCGCCTGTGGAGCCTGTAACCCGCGTGAACCTGACACCGCGTGAAAAAGACAAGCTGCTGATTTCGATGGCCGCCATCGTCGCCCGCAAGCGGCTCGACCGCGGCGTCAAGCTCAACCATCCCGAAGCCATCGCGCTCATCACCGACTATGTCGTCGAAGGCGCGCGCGACGGCCGCAGCGTCGCCGACTTGATGGATGCGGGAGCCCGCGTCGTGACGCGCAGCCAGGTGATGGAGGGGATCGCCGAAATGATCCACGACGTTCAGGTCGAGGCGACGTTCCCCGACGGCACCAAGCTCGTCACCGTCCACCAGCCGATCCGGTAGCAGCATGGTCCCGGGCGAAACCTTCATCAAATCCGGCGACATCGAGCTCAATGCCGGCGCGACGCAACTGACGCTCGAAGTCGCCAACACGGGTGACCGGCCCATCCAGGTGGGCTCACATTACCACTTCTACGAGACCAACAACGGCCTGCGCTTCGATCGCGAAAAAGCGCGCGGCATGCGCCTCGATATTGCCGCCGGCACCGCCGTGCGCTTCGAGCCGGGCCAGACCCGCGAGGTGAAACTCGTGCCCCTCTCCGGCAGCCGCACGGTGTTCGGCTTCCAGCAGAAGATCATGGGCAAGCTCTGATGGCCGAACGCGACGACATTTTTCGCGAGAGGCTGATCGCGATGGTCGGCGCCATGCACGATGCCGAGGGCCGCGACCCTAAGCTGCGGCGCACCATCGGCATGTACGCGACGCGACTGTTCAAGGAGGCCGGTGCGCGTGACTGGGGCGACCTCAAGCAGCGGGCCGATGGCGCCACCTACGATTCGCTGCTGCAGCTGTTCCAGACCCAGAGCGACGCCGCCGAGAAATCCGGCGACAAGGCCGCCGTTCGCGCCTTCGAGGTGCTGGCGGTATCGCTGATCGCCCGCCGGCAATATCAGGAGGACCTGATCGCCGGCGTGCAGTTCCTCGACAAGTTCATCGATCTTTGCGTCACCGTGGCGCGCCGTGCCGGCGCCCAGTTCATTCCCCTAAAGCGCAGCCGCCCCGGCCCCCGCTAAGGAGCCCGCATGCCCGCCCGCATTTCTCGCGCCACCTATGCCGACATGTACGGCCCGACCACCGGCGACAGGGTGCGGCTTGCCGACACCGACCTCATCATCGAAGTCGAGAAGGATTTCACCACCTACGGCGAAGAGGTGAAGTTCGGCGGTGGCAAGGTGATCCGCGACGGCATGGGCCAGAGCCAGGCGACGCGCGCCGAGGGCGCAGTCGATACCGTCATCACCAACGCACTGATCGTCGATCACACCGGCATCTACAAGGCCGATGTCGGCCTCAAGGACGGCAGGATCGCCGCCATCGGCAAGGCTGGCAATCCCGATACGCAGCCCGGCGTCACCATCATCATCGGCCCGTCGAGCGAGGTGATCGCCGGCGAGGGCCGCATCCTCACCGCCGGCGGCTTTGACAGCCACATCCACTTCATCGCCCCGCAGCAGATCGAAGAAGCGCTGATGTCGGGCATCACCACGATGCTCGGCGGCGGCACCGGACCCGCGCATGGCACGCTTGCCACCACCTGCACCGGCGCCTGGCATGCCGAGCGCATGATCGAGGCGTTCGAGGCGTTCCCGATGAACCTCGGCCTTGCCGGCAAGGGCAATGCCAGCAGGCCCAAGCCGCTCGAAGAGATGATCCTCTCGGGCGTCTGCTCGCTGAAGCTGCACGAGGACTGGGGCACGACGCCCGCCGCCATCGACAACTGCCTCACCGTCGCCGACCAGTTCGACGTGCAGGTGATGATCCATACCGACACGCTCAACGAGTCGGGCTTCGTCGAAAATACCGTCGCCGCCTTCAAGGACCGCACCATCCACGCCTTCCACACCGAAGGCGCTGGCGGCGGACACGCGCCTGACATCATCAAGGTCGCGAGCCTCCCCAACGTGCTGCCGTCCTCGACCAACCCGACGCGGCCTTACACGGTCAACACGCTGGCCGAGCATCTCGACATGCTCATGGTATGCCATCACCTCAGCCCGCAGATCTCGGAGGACGTGGCCTTCGCCGAAAGCCGCATCCGCAAGGAGACGATCGCCGCCGAGGATATCCTCCACGACCTCGGCGCGTTCTCGATGTTCTCGTCCGACAGCCAGGCCATGGGGCGCGTCGGCGAGGTGATCATCCGCACCTGGCAGACCGCCGACAAGATGAAGAAGCAGCGCGGCGCGCTGAAGGACGAGACCGGCGACAACGACAACGTGCGGGTCAAGCGCTACATCGCCAAATACACCATCAACCCCGCCATCGCGCAGGGGATGAGCGCCCATATCGGCTCCGTCGAAGTCGGCAAGCGCGCCGACCTCGTGCTGTGGTCGCCGGCCTTCTTCGGGGTGAAGCCCGAGATGGTGCTGCTCGGCGGCTCCATCGCCGCCGCTCCGATGGGCGACCCCAATGCCTCGATCCCGACGCCGCAGCCGGTGCACTACCGGCCGATGTTCGCCGCCTATGGCCGGCTGGTGCAAAGCTCGGCCGTGGTGTTCACCAGCCAGGCCGCGCTCGATGCGGGATTGCAGCAGCGGCTGGGCACCAGCAAGGCGATGCTTGCGGTCAGCAACACCCGCGGCGGCATCGGCAAGCGCTCGATGATCCACAACAATGCCATGCCCCACATCGACGTCGATCCCGAGACCTACGAGGTCCGCGCCGACGGCGAGCTGCTGACCTGCGAGCCGGCGACGGTGCTGCCGATGGCACAGCGCTATTTCCTGTTCTAGGCCGATTTTGCGTCACGGCGGGAAGCAGGGCATAGTGGCGCAATGAAACCGATCCTCTGCGCCGTCGTGGCTTGCCTCCTCGCTTCCCCTGCGCTTGCCGATGCAACGCTGGGGGTCGGCCTCAATATCACCGGCGACGCCGAGGTGAAGCGCGTCACCTATGATTGCGATCACCACGACCCGATCAGCGTGCAATATCTCAACGCCGCGCCGAACTTCCTTGCGGTCGTGCCGGTCGAAAGCGATGGAGCCACCACAGCGGTCGTCTTCGTCAATGTCATCTCCGGCTCGGGCGCAAAGTACGTTGCCGCCCAGTATGAGTGGTGGACCAAGGGACCCGAAGCGACGCTGCACGACGTGACCGAAGGGCTCGACGCCGCCCCGGTGCTGAGCTGCACCGAGCAGGTCGATACGCCGTGATCCGCGCCACCGCCGCGCTGCCGCCCAACCACGGCAAGGGCAAGGCATTTGCCCAGCTCACCATGCCCTCGGACCAGCGGCGACTACGACGCAAAGTGTTAGCGGTGAAGGGTGAGGACGTCCTCGTCGATTTCGCCGAGCCGGTGACCCTCGAGCATTTCGGCGGCCTGCTGCTCGAGGACGGGCGCATCGTCGAGATCGTCGCCGCGCTCGAGCCACTGCTCGAGATCACGCCGCGCGGCCAAGAACATCTGGTGCAGCTCGCCTGGCACATCGGCAACCGCCACATGGCGGTGCAGATCGAAAAGAAGCGTCTCCTCGTGCCGCGCGACCACGTCGCCAAAACCATGCTCGTCGGGCTCGGCGCGGAAGTGCGCGAGGTGACCGAGCCGTTCCTGCCGATGCAGGGTGCCTACCACGCGCCGCACTGAAATGACCGTCACGACAGCACTGCAGCGGCTGCTCACCTGGCTGTCCCCGGCGTTCCCCGTGGGCAGCTACGCCTGGTCGCAGGGCCTCGAGACCGCAATTGCAGATGGCCGCGTCACGAACGTTGCAGACCTTTCTGCCTGGATCGGCGATGCGCTGGCGCATGGCGGCCTCCGAACCGACGCGATTATTCTCGCCGAAGCCTATCGCGCCAGCGCTGACAGCGCGCGGCTGGCCGACCTTGCGACACTGAGCCTCGCGCTCGCAGCCTCCAGCGAGCGGCGCGCCGAGGCGATGCTCACCGGCGAGGCGTTCGTCATCGCCGCCAAGACCTGGCCGGCCGACGTGTTCGCGCGCCTGCCCGACCCCTGCCCCTACCCTGTCGCGGTCGGCGCCATCGCCGCCGGCCAGGCCATAGGGTTGAGCGACGCGCTCATTGCCTGGCTCACCGCCGGCGTGCACGCGCAGGTCTCGGTGGCGGTCCGTCTCGTGCCGCTCGGCCAGACCGCTGGATTGAAGGTCATCGCCGCACTGGAGCCCGAGGTTGCGGCGCTCGCGGCGCGAGCGGCCGAAATGACCCTCGACGATCTCGGCAGCATCGCCTACGCCGCCGACATCGCGCAGATGCGGCACGAGACGCTCGGCGTGCGGGTGTTCCGCTCATGAACGCGACCATCGCCGTGCTGACCTTCCTGCCGCTGTTCACCCTTGCCTTCGCGCATTTCCTCTGGGCGCTCGGCTACACCTGGCCGATCCGCTCCGAGGAACTGCTGGTGGCGACCGTCATCGGCAGGCCAGGCGCCACCCGGCTGCCGACGCGCTGGCTGATCCTGCTGCGGGCTGCCCTGCTGCTCGGCGCCAGCGTCGTCGCGGTGGCCCTCGGCGACCCCGTGGCCGGCGGCGCCAGCCTCGATGGCATGGGCCTCGCGCTCTGTGCGTTCTTTCTTGCCCGCGGTATCCTCGGCTACACGTCATGGTGGCGGGCGCGGCATCCGGTCGAACCGTTCGCAACGCTCGACCGCCGCAACTATTCGCCGATCTGCCTGTGGATCGCCGCCGGGTTCGCGATCCTTATTGGAATGAGGTTCCTGTGATGCACAACGGTCCCCTTCGCGTCGGCATTGGCGGCCCGGTCGGCTCCGGCAAGACGACGCTCTGCGAGATGCTGCTCAAGACGATGCGCGATCGCTACTCGATGGCCGTCGTCACCAACGACATCTACACCCGCGAGGATGCGCTCATCCTCAACCGCGTGCAGGCGATCTGCGAAGACCGCATCGTCGGCGTCGAAACCGGCGGCTGTCCACACACTGCGATCCGCGAGGATGTGTCGCTGAACCTCGCCGCTATCGCCGATCTCAACCGGCGCTTCCCCGATCTCGACATCGTGCTCATCGAGTCCGGCGGCGACAATCTCAGCGCGACGTTCTCGCCCGACCTCGCCGACATCACGCTCTACGTCATCTCGGTGGCCGAAGGCGAAAAGATCCCGCGCAAGGGCGGCCCGGCGATCACCAAGTCGGATCTGCTGGTCATCAACAAGGCCGACCTTGCCCCCTACGTGAACGCCAGCCTCGAGGTGATGGAGACCGACACGCTGCGCGTGCGCGCGGGCCGGCCGTATGTCTTCACCGACATGCTG
>JBDTVO010000169.1:0-6263 GCA_040007135.1 Devosia sp.
CGGCCCCTCGATCCCGAAGATCCGATCATGGACCTCCGGCGGCCCGGGACCCGAACCCAGGGTTGCTGGTTCGCGGCCATCCGGCGACCGAAGCGGATGCGGAGCGACCCCCGCACCACCCGGTCTCCCCCCGCCGACCGCTCGTCGCGACCTCGCTGTCGCGAGGGGATGACGCATCATACCGCAGCCGGAAGGTGGGGGGATAAGTTGGGTCGGAGATGGTGCAAGCGACTGGGGGTGTTGGGGAAATGGAGATGGGGAGTGATCATGAGGTGCGGCTGCACGATCGCAGGCCGTTGGTGCTTGGGGCCGCCCCCTCCACCAGCCGATGGCTGGTCCCCCTCCCCCGCTGCGCGGAGAGGAGACTGACTGCGGGCGCCGATATGCGGGCCGATAGACAAAGGGGGCGACGGGTTTAGCCGTCGCCCCCTGACCGAGGACCGTGACGCCCTCAATCCAAATGCGGTGGGAACCGCCTATTCGTCGCTTGCGGCCTCGTCGCTGTCGGGGCCGGCCAGCAGGGCTTCGCTCAGCAGGCCGGAGCTTTCGCGCACCGAGGCTTCGATGGCATTGGCCACCGCCGGATTGTCCTTGAGATACTGCCGCGAATTCTCGCGACCCTGGCCGAGGCGCTGGCTGTCGTAGGAGAACCAGGCGCCGGATTTCTCGACGACGCCGGACTTCACCCCGAGGTCGAGCAACTCGCCGGTCTTACTGATGCCTTCGCCATACATGATGTCGAACTCGACCTGGCGGAACGGCGGCGCAAGCTTGTTCTTGACGACTTTGACGCGCGTCTGGTTGCCGATGACCTCCTCGCGCTCCTTGATCGCACCGATGCGGCGGATGTCGAGGCGGACGGAGGAGTAGAATTTCAGTGCGTTGCCGCCGGTGGTGGTCTCGGGCGAGCCGTACATGACGCCGATCTTCATGCGGATCTGGTTGATGAAGATGACCATGCCCTTCGACTTCGAGATCGACCCGGTGAGCTTGCGCATGGCCTGGCTCATCAGCCGCGCCTGGAGGCCAGGAAGCGAATCGCCCATCTCGCCTTCGAGCTCGGCCTTCGGCGTGAGTGCGGCGACGGAGTCGATCACCAGCACGTCGATGGCCCCGGAGCGGACCAGCGTGTCGGCGATCTCGAGCGCCTGCTCGCCGCTGTCGGGCTGGGAAATCAGCAGCTCGTCGACCTTGACCCCGAGCTTCCTGGCGTAGTTCGGATCGAGCGCGTGCTCGGCGTCGATGAAGGCGGCAATGCCGCCGTTCCGCTGCGCCTCGGCGATGACATGTAGCGCCAGAGTGGTCTTTCCCGAGCTTTCCGGCCCGAAAATCTCGATGATGCGGCCGCGCGGCAGGCCGCCGATGCCCAAGGCGATATCAAGGCCGAGGGAGCCGGTGGAGATGGCTTCGACCTGGGCGATGGCGCCCTCGCCGAACTTCATCACCGTGCCCTTGCCGAAATTGCGCTCGATCTGGCTCAACGCCGCAGCGAGAGCCTTATCCTTATCCATCGAACCCTCGATTACCCGAAGCGGCGCAGCAGCAGCCATAGCGATTCTCCCTTATTCCATGCCCCGGAGCGGCAGCAAAGCGATCGGTGCCGTCCTTCGTATGATCTCACTTTGTTCTCATTTTGTTTCCAAAGAGTCAATGGGGTGCAGTGGGTAGTGTCTCAGTTTGAAATCGTATTTCAGTCGCGCGGCTTCCGAGCATCCGCCATCGCCAGCGTCTTCTCGCCATGCTTGCAGATTCATTCGTGCAAGCATATGCTTGCGGGCCCCTAGTGCAAGCATGAGGAAACCGATGACCGACAAGGACCAAAAGAAGGCCGACGCCGCAAAAGCGCGTGCCGACGCGCTTTCACCAGCTCAGCGAAGCGAGATCGCGAAGAAGGCAGCAACGGCACGTTGGTCGGGTCACCTTCCTGACGCTACGCACGAAGGCGAACTGGACATAGCGGGGTTGAAGCTGCCTGTGGCCGTTACCTCGGATGGCACTAGGCTAATGATCTCGCGAGCATTTATGACGGCGCTAGGTCGGCCCTGGAAAGGAAGCTACGCCAGTACTGAACTGCCCAATTTTATCGCCGCCAAGAACCTTTTGCCGTTCATCTCCAATGAGTTGCGGAACGTCCTTGGTACCGTAGAATTTGTGAACAAGAATGGGCAGCGGGCCACCGGGTACCGAGCCGAACTACTACAGTTGGTGTGCGACGTGTACCTAGATGCTCGCAACGCTGGCGGCGTTCTAACGGAACAGCAGGAGCGTATCGCAGCGCAGGCTGAAATACTGGTCCGTGGTTTTGCGCGCATTGGTATCCTTGCGCTGATAGATGAGGCGACTGGCTACCAACGAGATCGGGCCAGCGACGCGCTGGCAAAGATACTGGAGCGCTTCATAGCGAAGGAGCTTCAGCCTTGGATCAAGACGTTCCCCGACGAATTTTATGAGCAGCTCTTTCGTTTGCGAGGGCTCAAATTCCCCCAGGATACCGTCAAACGCCCGCAATACTTCGGGCACCTGACAAACGACATCGTCTATCGGCGGTTGGCACCGGGCGTCTTGGATGAATTGAAGCGTACGGAGCCGAAAGCACAATCTGGCACGCGCAAGGGTACATTGCAGCAACGACTCTCATCCGATCTCGGGCACCCGAGGCTCAGGGAGCATCTCGCCTCGGTCTGCACCATAATGGACCTGAGCGAGGACTATTCGGATTTCATGAAGAAGCTAGACAAGCGGCACCCGCGCTACGGGGAGACCATGGACATGGATTTCGACGGCGAAACTTGGAAGGGCCTGTAGCCCTTCCGCCGGCGTTTGCCGCCGCCTTCTTGGCAACCTCCGCCCGACGTTCTGGCGTCATAGACTTGGCCCCGCGCGGCTCTGCCCTTCTTGCCGAGCGCCTTATCCTTGCCATCGTCGGGCGTGGCATCGTCGGCCTCGCTGGTGGCGATCCTGGCGATCAGCACGGCATTGCCGATCACGTCGGCGGGGCGCTTCTGGCCTTTAGGTCCGGTTGGCATTCTTCACCTTCTTGGTCCTAACCGGTTTGATGCCGCGAGTCGCCAACTGCTCTTTTGTCAACAGAACAGTCTGCCCTGCCATCGTCGCCATTATCTTCTTGTCCTCCTCCAATTCGGCCGCCGTTTTTGGGACTTGTCGGTGGCGCCAGTCCGTATCGGGATCACGCGGAGCTCGTTTTCTCTTTGTCCGACCGGAAGCCGGATCAGTTGTCGTCCAACCGCCGGCACTGTTGAGGATTGTCGATCCGCCGAGATAGCTGCCGCGCCTAGGCATGTGCCCTCCATGCTTTCCGCTAAGCATATGGGCGTTCGGGCCGCCTCACCATGGGCGTCAAGGGCGGCGAATTTCAACCTGAGACACTACCCGCAGGGGCCGCCGCCCGTTGGCCACGCGTCTGCTGTTCGACTCTATTGAGGTGGAAGCCACGTGACGGTCTTCCTGGCCGACTCCCATGCCGCTTCTTTCGTCGGGAAGCTCTTGCCGGAGTAGTAGGCTGTGGCTGTCCAGCGGCCTTGATCCTCCAAGTCGCGGCGAAATTCCTCGAAGCCGAACGTGCCATCCGGACGCTCGAAGAGATCGACGCAACGCTCGTGGTAGGCGTCCTCCAGACTCTTGAAAACGACCCACGATGGGTCGATGCGCATCGACATCGTTGCCTCAAGCTTCGCGCTAAGCCTGCACCCTCGCTTCAGGCTCGGGTGGCGGTGGCCGTCCTGTCGATTTCGGCGCGGCAGGCTTTCTCGGCTTCGCGATGGGTGGCGTAGCTCAGCGGCAGCTTGCGGTTGGCGAGGCGCGCCGTCAGTGCGTCCTCGATGGTCCAGTACCACTGGGTCTCGGACCTCGAGATCCGGTAGCCGATGCCGTTGTAAACTGCCACGCCGGCCTCCTTTGCCATCCGCCCAGCATACAAGGCTTCGAGGCCCGTGTCGCTGCGTCGGTGTAACTGCGCGGCGGTTTGAAATGCCGTTCGGTTGCCTTGCATCGGATCGTTCAAACATTCGTTAGCATCCCAGTCTTATAGTTTGACGTGTCCAGCAAGCGTCCGTGAGGGGCCAACCATGACCACATTGAACCGCTTTATTTCCGACGAGTCGGGAGCGACCGCTATCGAATACGGCCTGATCGCCGCGCTCATCGCCGTCGGCATCATCGCTGCCGCGACCACTCTTGGCGGCAGCCTGTCCGACCTGTTCGGCCGGATCAGCACGAAGCTCAACGCCGCCACCTGATCGCCGCCAGAGCGGCACCGGGATCGTCGTAAGGCTTGAAGCACACCGGCCGCGAGACGGGTTAACGCCTGTCTCGCGGCTTCCGCCGTTGGCACCCAAGCCGCTCTGCCCCGGCCGGGCCTGATCGATCCTTCCATCACCTATGCTTGCCGGCCCCTCCCGCTGCTGCCGCCGTGGAGCGGTTGCGGCCTCGATCCGTTTGCTTTGGCGAATTAGGTTCAGCGAGCAAAGGGAGAGTCGCATGTTTGGGTTGATCGGACGGATTCGCGCGGTGCCGGGCAAGCGGGCCGACCTCGCGGCAGTGCTGCTGCAAGACGACGCCAGCATGCCGGGCTGCCTCAGCTACGTGGTGGCCGAAGACCCTGCCGATGCGGATGCGCTGTGGGTCACCGAAGTGTGGACCGACGAGGCGGCGCACGCGGCGTCGCTGAGCCTGCCGGCGGTGCAGGCGGCGATCGGCCGGGGACGGCCGTTGATCGCGGGGTTCGACAGCCACGTGCGGACGCGGGTGCTGGGCGGCATCGGACTTGGAGGCATGCGATGAACCTCGGTGCGAGCTGGCAGGTCTGGGCGCTGGGATCGGCGGGGTTCGCGGCGCTGACGGCGATCTTTGCCAAGGTCGGCATCGAGAACGTCAATTCGGACTACGCGACGTTCATCCGCACCATCGTCATCCTCGGCGCGGCGCTGGCGATGGTGTTCATCACCGGCAGCTGGCAATCGCCGGGGACGGTGCCGGCAAAGACCTGGGTGTTCCTCGTGCTCTCGGGGCTGGCGACCGGGTTCTCGTGGATCTGTTATTTCCGGGCGCTGAAGCTGGGGAACGCAGCGCAGGTGGCGCCGATCGACAAGCTCAGCGTGGTGCTGGTGGCGATCATCGCCGCGGTGTTCCTCGGCGAGAAGATGTCGCCGATCAACTGGATCGGCGTGGTGCTGATCGGCACGGGCGCGGTGCTGACGGCCGTGCAGCTTTGAGCGACCCTGGGCCACCGGGGCTCGGGCGAACGGTCGGACTCGTTGCGATACTCAACGGGCTGTATTTCTTCGTCGAGGGGGCGGTCGCTCTCAGCATCGGGTCGGTGTCGCTGTTTGCCGACAGCATCGACTTCCTCGAGGACACGTCGGTCAATGTGCTGATCCTCCTCGCGCTGCGCTGGTCGGCGCGGGCGCGGGCGCGCGTCGGCATGGGACTGGCGGCGATCCTGCTGGCTCCGGCGCTCGCGGGGCTGATCACCGCAATTGGCAAGCTGCAGACGATGGTGCCGCCGGACCCGGTGCCGCTGAGCCTCACGGGGGCGGGCGCGCTGCTGGTCAATCTCACCTGTGCGCTGATGCTGGCGCGCTATCCCAACCACGCGGGTGGATTGACCAAGGCGGCGTTCCTGTCGGCGCGAAACGACGTGCTGGCCAATATCGCCATCATCGCAGCCGGCGCGGTGACGGCGTGGCTGTGGGCATCGCCGTGGCCGGACCTGATCGTGGGCATCGGCATCGGCGTGCTGAACGCCGACGCAGCGCGCGAAGTGTGGCAGGCGGCGCGCGGCGAGCACGACGCCGCGGCCTAGCGTCAGGCCGGCTTGCGGTAGCTGTAGATGCCGACGTCGATGGAGCCTTCGGCAAAACCGGCTTCGCAATAGGCAAGGTAGTAGAGCCATTTGCGCTTGAAGGCTTCGTTGAAGCCGAGCTTCTGGATGGCTTCCCAGCGCTCGAGGAAGCGCTCGCGCCACAGGCGCAGGGTGCGGGCGTAGCTGAGGCGGAACATCTCGGCCTGCTCGAGCACGAGGCCGACGCGGTCGCCCTGCTCCTTCATGGCCGGCTTGGTCAGCAGCATGCCGCCCGGAAAGATGTAGCGCTGGATGAAGTCGGGGGTGCGCCGATAATTCTCGAAATCGGCCTCGTCGATGGTGATGGCCTGGATGGCGGCGGTGCCGCCGGGCTTCAAGCGGTCGAACACGGTCTGGAAATAGCTCGGCCAATGCTCCTCGCCGACGGCCTCGATCATCTCGA
>JBDTVO010000170.1:0-6198 GCA_040007135.1 Devosia sp.
GGCGTTCTTGGCGTAGTAGTCGAGAATCTTTGAGCTAAACTCGACCTCGCCACGCGCTTCGTCGATGCGCTTGCCCATCTCGAGCGTCATGGTGTGAGCGAGTTCCTCGGCGCGGTCATGCAGAAGTGTTGCTGCTTTGGCGACGATGATCGCGCGCTCCGCGTAGCTCTTGTGCTTCCAAGACTCGAAGCACGCTTCTGCGGTGGCGATCTTTAGTTCCAGCTGCTTGTCGGTCAGTTCATCGAACGTCTTGAGGAGCTTCCCCGTAGAGGGGTTGACGCTTTGGTAGCTCATGGTGGTCCCTATTTGTCTGTCTGTTGGCATGCGGATGTGCATGGAGGCATTTTTGCGAGGTCTCATTCACCAGGAAGCCGAGCCTCGATAATGACCTTCAGCGCTTTCGTGGTCGCGGCATTGGCGAAGGTTTCGTAAGCATCGAGGATGCGGTCGAGTTTGAAGTGGTGTGTGATCAGCTTCTTGGGATCGATCTTCTGCGACCGCACTGTCTTGAACAGCATAGGAATGGTGGCGGTATCGACCAGACGTGTGGTGATCGCGATATTGCGGTCCCACAGGGTCTCGAGATGGAGATCCACCTTCTTGCCGTGGACGCCGATGTTGGCGATCGTGCCGCCAGGCGCGACGAGCTTCTCGCAAAGCTCGAATGTAGCGGGAATCCCGACCGCCTCGATCGCGGTATCGACGCCGCGCCCGCCAGTCATCTTCATGACTGCCTCGACCGCCTTGCCGTCGGCGCTGTTTATGGTCGTGGTGGCGCCGAAGCGCTTGGCGATTTCGAGCCGGTTGTCGTCGAGATCGATCATGATGATCTCGGCCGGTGAAAAGAACTGGGCGGTCAGCAGCGCGGCAAGCCCGACAGGCCCGGAGCCAACGATAGCGATGGTGCTGCCCGGCTCGACTTTGCCGTTAAGAACGCCGCATTCGAAGCCCGTTGGCAGGATGTCGCTCAGCATCACCAGCGCCTCTTCATCAGCGCCGACCGGGATCGGATAAAGACTCGTGTCGGCAAATGGAGTGCGCACGAACTCGGCCTGGGTGCCATCAATCTTGTTGCCGAGAATCCAGCCTCCGTAGAGGCAATGCGAGTACATCTGCTTGCGGCAATATTCGCATTTGCCGCAGGCACTGACGCACGAGATCAGGACATGGTCGCCAGGCTTGAACACCGTCACAGCCGCGCCGACTTCCTCGACGATGCCGACACCCTCATGACCCAGGATACGACCCGGCTCACAGGTTGGCACGTCGCCCTTGAGGATGTGAAGGTCGGTTCCGCAGATTGTCGTTTTGGTAACTCGGACAATGGCGTCCGTGGGCGCCGTGATGCGCGGCTTCGGGCGGTCGAGTAGCTCTTTCTTGTCAGGCCCCTGATAGACCAGGGCTTTCATAGTTTCAGCCGTCTTGGTTGACGTCTTCGCGGTCGCCACCGGTCTTGGCAAGGTTGTTGTGGTCATGATCTGTCGCCTCTGGGGTGCATCGTCTTTTTCGCGTGTTGATTTGCGACCGTAGTCAAAGAGCCCGTCGAAGAGGCAGCCCCGGAATCTACTCAGCGCCGGCCACCGCAGATTGACCACGAGCAGGATGTAGTGGGCTAAGTGGTTGGGCCAGTGCCGCCAGGCTCGTGAGAAGGATTGGGCCATCCGGTTTGTCAGGTGGCGGACCTAAGGGAGACTCTCGAGAGCTGGACGACGCGTCCGGCTCTCGAGCAGGGACGGCTTCAGGGGGCATCGGCCGCCGTTGTCTCCGGCAGCATTATGCGTGGGGGCGCCGGAACCACGACGGTAATCGGGCTCCAGTTATCTGCAGTAGGGTCGGAAAATACTCATCACTCGAGCACACTCGGCGCGCACCAACCGTCAGCCGGTCCCAAAGGCCGTCGTTCGGCAGGGCGAAGCACCCACGGCAGACACTAGGTAGGTTCCGAACCTGACGCAGCCGAGTGCAGTCGCACTATGTTTGAGACCACGCAGCCCGATAGGCGGGTTGCCAAATCCTCCTGACTTGCAAGGGAGGACAAGTTGGTGACGCGAGTGGGCCACACAGCATCTCTTCTCAATGCAGTGTCCGAGTTCGACAGCTTTCTCTTCGCGCCCATAGCCGAGGACAAGAAAGGCACCGTGGTCAGCGTTCTAACGGCATTTGCTCGGATGAATTTCGATCCGTGGCAGAAAGCCGCCGATTTTGCGCGATTGCCGAGGGAACTGGCAAAGACGAAGTTGTCCGCAATGCTTGCGGCGCTGCCGGGAATGTCCCTTACCGGCCCGGAGCCGGGCACAATCGCGGCGCGGCTGGTTGCTCTGTTGCCGGCGCAAACCAGGCCCGTCCCGGGATCTCGTGGAGCGTGGCGCGGGACTGCGCCACCCGCTGCTCTGACAGAGCCCCATTCGATGATCCCGATCGCCATCTTTTTGGGCCTAAGCGTCGCTTTTCAGTTGTTCGCCGCGAACCAACCGGCACCGCAGCCAGACGCCACCAGCGCGACGCAGACGGCTGGCGTCGGGGGCACCCAAACGAGTCCGGCAGGTGCAACCACTCAGCCCGCGGCACCACTCCGTTGAGCCAGAGTTGGCAGGTATAGAAGCCTGGTCCATGTTCATACCGGGCTGCGATGAAGAGCGTCGGGACGTGGTTCTTCCTCTGCGCCGAAGTGACCCGCTACGCGATCGGCGTTCCGTCGCCGGTCGGCAGACCATAGTGGCGATGGAATTGCTCTACAAAGGCGCCGTCGATGATCGCTGACGGATCGTAGGCCGGGCTGTCCTTAACCTTCTGGCGGTCGGCATTGAGCGTCACCATCCTGGCCTGCCAGTCGATCTCGAGCACCG
The DNA here is from genome assembly GCA_040007135.1 of Devosia sp. Lineage (GTDB taxonomy): Bacteria > Pseudomonadota > Alphaproteobacteria > Rhizobiales > Devosiaceae > Devosia_A. The sequence goes on from JBDTVO010000170.1 coordinate 2,847, forward strand.
ATTTCGGTGAAATCAGCACCCGCTTGCCGGGCCACCAATTGCGAGTGTCGATGACGAGAAAGCGGACGCCCCAGTCTGTGTCGTCAATGAGGAAGTCCTCTACGTGCCCGATATCGCCGTCCCGGCTTTCGATATGGTAGCCGTGCAGCAATGCGAAGCTGCGCAGGGCGGGATTGTATCTGTCGTGTTCTGCGTCGGCGATCCTGCGACTCTGCTCCTCGCCGCCCGACTCGGGAAACGGTGTCGACCCCCACTGGGCACGATAGCTGTCCAGATAGCCGGCGCTCCAATAGGGGCTCAGGCCGTAGTGCTCAAGGGCACCAGCCTCGTGTTCCGCGGACACTGGTTCGTCCGGTCCGATTCCGGGGCTTCCCTCGACCTGCTGCTGTGTCAGCTTGACCGAGAACGTTCCCTTGGCGGGATCGGGACGTCCCAGTGCGGACGGCGGCAAGATGACCTTGCGGCCGGTCAGCCATCTCCCGGTGTCGACCACGAGCCAGCGCACGGTCCAATGTTTGTCATCGAACAGAAAATCGGTGACGGTACCGATCGGACCATCCGTCGCCTCGACGGCGTAGTTGTTGATCGCGGAAGCATTCCAGAGCATCGTTTTGGTCTCCCGTTGAGCTGTTGAGGGCGGCTCGAAATGCGTGGTTTCGTCCGGCGAGCGTTCAGTCTTCCGTGGGCACCCTTTCACAATGGGTTGCCGGCCGCGTTCCGAGTTGAGGCATCGTCCGATCTCGATGCCGCTGCGAATTCTACCGACTCCTTTGGCTCCGTCTGCATCGGCCCAGTGAATTATCGACGGGGCTCGCGCCATGGCCTGGCCTGCGATCGTCTCAGTTTGACCTTCGATGCCCTGGGGCGAGGTGTCGCCAGCCCCCAGCTTGGCCGCGTCGGCGACGCGGCCAAGCGGGCCACTCTCCGGCTGTCCCGCGGTGGCGGATGGCGGCATCGCTCCGTCGCGCTCTCAAGATCCGTCGCCTCAGCGGTTGCCCTCATTCGCTGGTAATTTGCAGCAGTTTTGGTCGTGTTGACATCCATATGATCGCCTGGAGCGACGATGATGACGCTGGTCACCGGCTTCGTAGGGCGGGCTATCCTCGCCAGATACCGGCGGCGCGCCGGGCATTTGAACACCCGGAGGCGCTAAGCTTTGGCCCCTCCGTGAAGGGGATCGGGCAGGGACATGGCCTGCTCAATGGCGCTGGCTAGGTCCGATTCCCGAAACGGCTTCTGCAACACCACCGCGCGAGGATGGAGCGGCCGGTCCCAGAGCTTGTCGCCGGAGATAAAGACGTGAGCGATGAAAAGGGTGCGCAATATCTCTGTCACTGCCGAAATGCCATTTCCGCGGATCAAGCCCGGATCGACAATCATGATATCGGGCCTGAAGCGGAGACCGGCGGCTATCGTATTCGCCTCGGTCGTCTCCACGGCGCAGACATCGTGTCCCATTTCCTTGAGGACATCCTCAAGAAGCATGGCGAGCAGGGGCTCATCTTCCGCCACCACGATCCGGAGTGACCCTACAGCGATGGCTAATCCTCCGTTATCTGCGGCATCGCCAAAGCTGACGGGTGCAATTTACGTCGTCAGTCGTTTGGATTGGCGACGCCGACGCCGACGAATTTATCGACTTCGACGCGGCCAGCGCCGTTGAGGCCCTCTGGCTTACCTGCCTTATCAAGAAGCTCGAGAAAGGGCTTGATGATGTCGATAGGCATCGGGAAAACGACGGTCGAGTTTTGTTCCGCACCGATCTCGGTTAGGGTCTGCAGGTAGCGGAGCTGCATGGCCGCCGGGATGCTGCCGAGAATCTTGGCGGCGTCGACGAGTGTCTGTGCCGCCTGGAACTCGGCTTCCGCATGAATAACCTTGGCACGCCGGTCGCGTTCGGCCTCGGCCTGCTTGGCGATGGCGCGCACCATATTATCGGTCAGTTCTACAGTGCGGATCTCGACATTGGATACTTTAATGCCCCAAGCTTCTGTCTGGGTGTCGAGAATGGACTGCACGTCGGCGCTGAGCTTCTTGCGCTCCGACAGCATCTCGTCGAGCTCGTGCTGACCGAGCACCGCGCGCAGGGTCGTCTGGGCAAGCATGTTCGTAGCGGGCAGATAGGACTGTACCTGGATGATGGCGCGCTCGGGATCGACGACGTTGAAATAGAGAACCGCGTCGACTTTCATCGAGACGTTGTCACGCGAGATCACATCTTGACTGGGAATCTCGATGACCCGGATGCGCAAGTCGACGCGTACCATTTCCTGGACGAAGGGCACCAGCACAACTAATCCCGGTCCCTGCACCTTCTGGAACCGACCGAGAGTGAAGACCACGGCGCGCTCGTACTCGCGCAGAATCTTGACACTCGCACCGAGCAACACCGCAGCGACGATTGCAATGATCGGGATGAGTATAGGGCCATTGGCATCGTGGAACTCCATTCCGAATCCGCGCGTTCGCTGCCTCGCCCGGGTTCGTGTTTCGGACTCTACGCTCACGGCGCCTGCGCCAAGCAGGATCGGAAACTACTCAGGCGGGCGTTCGCAGTCGTGCGGCGCGGGGTGCGTCATCGTCAGGTGGTAATAGTTCACATCCCCGGTCACTATTTGCGATAGGATGCTAACCGCTCGTGCAAGAGCGCGACCCTTCGAGAGGGGTGCCAATTGCCCAAAACGTCCGCGCAGAAGGCTAGAGCGGATAGGCCGCCAACGGGAGAGAGGCCGTTGGCGAAGTCAGAAGACTCCGCCGGCGCGCTAGTATTTCGCGTTGTAGCGATCGGCGCCTCGGCGGGCGGACTGGAGGCCTGCAAAGGGCTGATCGCATCTCTGCCCGTCGACATCGGGATGGCGTTCATCCTCGTGCAGCACCTCGATCCGGCGCACGAGAGCCTGATGGTCGAACTGCTCGCCGGTCACGCGTCCATGCCGGTCCTGCAAGCCGCCGAGGGCATGCCGGTCGAGTCCAACCATTTCTACGTCATTCCCCCAGGCACGTATCTTGCTGTCGTCGATGGCCTGCTGAAGCTATCGCGACCGCTTGCTGCCCATGGTGCCCGCTTGCCGTTCGACTTCCTACTCAATTCGCTTGCAGAGAACTACGGAAGCCGAGTGGTCGCGATCGTCCTTTCCGGGACAGGGGCGGACGGCAGTGTGGGCATCAAGGCGATCAAGGAAAGACGGGGGCTGGTGATCGCGCAGGCTCCTGAAGAGGCCGACTATGACGGCATGCCACAAAGTGCCATCGCCACTGGCTCGGTGGATTATGTGCTGCCGATCGGAGAAATGGCCGCTGCGTTGACCAAATTCGGGCAACAAGCTCCCGCCGTCAACATAACGGCGACGCC
>JBDTVO010000171.1:0-6149 GCA_040007135.1 Devosia sp.
GTTGCCGTCGACGAGCAGATCGAGGCCGATCTCGGGATCGTGGCCCCGGCGTCGCTCCGGCCGAAGTGGCCGGCCGACGCGTTCGAGCAGATCAGGCAGGTGCGCGAGGTGCTGGCGCGCGCCCCCGCGCCCATGCCGGTGGAGGGGATTGCCGTCGCCTTCGACGGGCGGCTGACCGACAAGCGCCGGGAGCGTGTGCGCCAAGTGCTCGATACACTGGTCGCGACGGGCGCTGCCCGGACCGGTCAAGGCGAGCACACGATCCGATACTTCGTACCTGGGTGACAGAGCGAAGATGCGAGATCTCGGACTGGCTGGCTATATTGCTGCTCCGATCCTGTGGCGTCGCACTAGGCAACACTGCGTTTGGAGCCCCTGGGGTCGCAAACCTTGAACCTGCGCAACGCCAAGTCGCGTGAAGACCTGTTCGACGAACTGAAGTTCGATCGCGCCAAACCGGACGAGGCAGAGGCCGAGGCCGCGCGGCGCGGCTGGGCACCCCTCGCGCCAGAGCCCGACGTTGAGAAATTCAATCCGCTGTCGGAGCAACACTGGTCCTTATCTATGGCGATGGCCTGGATCGCCATGCGCTCGGTCGAGGCGGTGCGGGATGCCTGGGACAGGTATCGGGCAGAATATCCGGTGTGGCGCCGCACCGAATGGCGTGACGGGCCTGGTGGCGAAATTCGCAAGGGCTGGCTGCTGGAACACCTCGGGCCAGCCAACTCGCTTGGGATCGAACTGTTTGCCTTGGTGGGCGCCTATGAAGAGGCCGGCAAACCGCCGATGACGAGTGTCACGGAGGCGCGCGAGGCGCTGTGGTCGGTTCTGCAAGAAGGCTTGCTCCCGGCAACCGGCATTGCGCGCGCGAGTGGCGTTCGGGTGCCCATCCCTGCGGTAGAGTGGCATGCCCTTCGGCCACACTACAACGAGCACCGTGACGAGATCGGCGGTGCGAGGGAACTCGTCGACTACACCGCCGCGCACGTGCCCTCAACGGGTGTCCGCCATCTGTGGGGGCGGCGTCGCGAAGCGCACGTCTTGCCTCCGCTCGTCCCACCGAAGGGCGACGGGTATGTGCCTCTTGGCTGCGCAGCCCAATGGATCGCAACCGAGGGCGGCTCCATCAGCTTCGAGCCAACGGACACCTCGATTTGGGCGCCTGCGTTCGAACAGCTGCTCGGCGCAGTGGCATCGGAGAAGGTCCGTGTCGTGGGCATGCGAGCGGGTGCCCGCGAAATTGTGCCCGGGTTCCACTTCGCCGGCTGCCGCGTGGACTACCCATACGCCGATGCCACGATCGACCTCATGATGAGTGAGGCTGTCTATCTGAGGTGCTACCCCTACGTTGACGAGGCGCGCTGGCGCGACGGTTTCGACGATGCCCTCATCAGCCGACATAAGGACTACTGGACGCAACTTATGGTTGAGAAGGGCGCCGTCCGTGAACGTTGGCCCTTTGTCTTGGAGGCGCGGGGCACGGGGGCAGCGGGACGACCAACGAAGTCCATCTTTCTGATCGTCGATGAGTTCGAACGGCGCGCTGCCAGTGGCCAGTCCCTGCTCACATTGCGCGAGGAGGCGACGGCCCTTCTGCAGTGGCTCAAACTCACGCATCCGGATCGCGATCGGCCGGTTCTCAAGACGATCGAGAACAACATTCGCAAGCCCTACAGGTCTCTGAGAGCAGCCCCGAAATAATCGCACGGGGCCATTTCGGGGTACCTTTTTCGGGGCCTCCGTCAAGTCCCTTCTCCCTCCAGCGCCATCGGGAAATCCTGGTCGCGCAAGAGGAGACAGAAGTTGCCCCCGACACACGTAAGATACCTCCGCCGTGCCGACGCCGCCCACTACGTCCGCACCAACTGGGGCATGCCATGCTCGACGAAATGGCTGGCCAAGCTCGCCGTAGTCGGCGGTGGCCCGTTGTTCCGCAAGGCCGGACGATTTCCCCTCTATCAAGCAAACGACCTCGACGCATGGGCGGAGGCGCGGATCGGAGCCCCTCAACGCTCGACCTCGGCAACTGTGTAAGGGTCGCGCGATGCCTCGGCGCCAACCAAATCCAAAACTCGCCAAGGCGCTATTTACCTACAGCGTCGCCGAGATGGCCGCGCTCTACGGGTGCCACCGCAACACAGTTCGCAACTGGTTCCGGCTCGGTCTGCAACCCATCGACGACAAGCGGCCGGCCGTGGTCAAGGGCGACGCCCTAAATGCGTTTCACTCAGCTCGACGTTTGGCCGGCAAGCGGCCGTGTGGGCCCCTCGAGATCTATTGTGCCCCCTGCCATAAGCCCCAGCGGCCGGACGGAGACATGGTCGAGATCGAGCCGATCAATTCGAAGGTTTGGAAGGTCTCGGGGATCTGTCCGACCTGCAACAGGATGTTGACTCAGCGGGTCGGTGCCGTGCGGCTCGCGCAGTTTCGCGCACTCGATGGGCACACGATGACGAAGCCTCAAGTACGCATAGGGGATGCATCGGCTCCCAGCGTCAATTGTGACTTCACAGAGAAGGAACGCGCCAGTTGAAAACCAACGCCAAAAACGAGCGGCTGAAACGTCGCTATTTTGAATACCTCAGAGAACACGGCCAACTCGACGCCCAGTCTGTCGACGCCGAGGCCAAAGCGCTCTCGCGCTACGAGGTCCATTCCGGCTGGCGTGATTTCGGCCGCTATCGGACCGAACTTGCCATCTCGTTCAAGCACGACCTCGCCGAGCAGACCAACTCGCGAACCGGCGGCAAGTTGAGCAAGGCGACCGTCTACGCGACGCTGACTGCGCTTCGAAAATTCTTCACCTGGTTGGCCGACCAGCCCGGTTATCGGGGGCGAATCACGAAGACGGCAGCCGACTACTTCAGGACCTCGCTAAAGGACCGAACCGCTGCGAAGGCGATCGGTCCTGAAAGGGTGCCGACGCTCGATCAAGTCCACACTGTCATTGCGTCGATGCCGGCGGAGACAGCGGTCGAACTCCGGGATCGTGCATTGATAGCCATCACCATCGTCACCGGCGCCCGGGACGACGCCATCGCGTCGTTGCGTCTCAAGCACGTCAACCTCGTTGAAGGCTCTGTATTTCAGGACGGGCGAGTCGTGCGGACCAAATTCGCGAAGGGCATCGATACAACCTTCTTCCCGGTCCATGGTCAGGCTGAGGCAATCGTCAGGGAGTGGATCGCTTACCTCGTAGAAGTGCATGGATTCGGTCCAGAAGACCCGCTGTTTCCGCCCACCAAAATGGCGATCGGTGAAGATGGCAATTTCACCCGGTCTGGATTCAGTCGAACGTGCTGGGCGAACGCCGATCCCATACGGTCGGTGTTCAAGAGAGCATTCCTTTCGGTGGGACTTCCCTATTTCAACCCGCACTCGTTTCGGAAGACGCTCACCCGCCTCGGCATGGAATTGCCTCTCAGTGATGCCGCTAGGAAGGCGTGGTCGCAGAACCTCGGCCATGATGACGTGATGGTCACACTGAGAAGCTATGGCGAGTTGCCTCGGCATCAACAACACCAGCTGATCAAGGCGGCAGCGCACGCGAGGGAAGACGACGCTGTCGCGCTTCAACTCGGCCACGAAGTGCTTGCTTCGATCAGGGCGAAGAAGGTCGGCTAGTCCGACATGCGCCTGTCCCACCCGCGTTGCATCACCCTTCCCCGCTCAATCTGCACGTCAACGCGCGTGGTACCGCGCCTGCCGCTCATCTGTAACCAAAGTCCGCTGAGATCGTTCTCCCGCCAACGGGAAGGAGAAGCTCCAATGCCGGAACTTTTAGTCGATTTCATCACCTCACTCGACGGCTACGGCGCTGCGAAAGGCTGGCCCGGATGGTGGGGACTGGAAGCGCCCGAGTATCTCGCGTGGCTCGATCAGCAGCCTGAGCGCGACTATACGATCTTGATGGGAGCAAATACGTACCGGTTAATGTCAGGCCTCGCCGCCAAGTCGGGATCGGGCGAGGCCCACACCAAAGAAGATGATGCTTTTGCCGAGCTTACCAAAGCGTCCAAGGTCGTGTTCTCCTCGACGCTGCAGCCCCCGTTGTCTTGGACCAATGCGCGGCTCATCAGCGAGGACGCGGTCGAGGCGGTAAGAAAGTTGAAGTCGCACGGTAACAGCCCGATGCGCACTGTTGGAAGCCTCTCCTTGTGCCGGTCGTTCCTAAAGGCAGGTCTCGTCGACCGTTTCCGGGTGGTCGTCTTTCCGGTGATTACTGGGAGCACCGGACAAAACCGAATCTACGACGAATATCCTGATGTCTCTCTCGATTTGGTCGCCGGCCGGATGTTCGACGGGAAACTTCAGCTGCTAGAGTACGTCCCGCGAGTACTTGCCGGTCCGCCTGGCGCACATCCGGGTCCCTGACGGACAACCGGTATCCTATCGGCGCCGTGTTCCTCGATGCCGCGAAGTGAACCACGAGCAGTCCGGCGCAAATGCGCAAGCACCGCCTCGTCCACACAACAGAGTCCGCTGTGGGCCAGAAGCGGACATCGGTCTACGTCGTAGCGACCACTACCTTATGAACAGTCGCCTTCGACAAACGGACCTGGGCGGCAATCGCGCGAATGGTGGCGCCCTTCTTGTGCTCTCGCAGTATCGTCGTCCGGATTTCGTCTGTGATCAAAGAAGGCCGTCCCCCTGTCCTGCCCTCCGCTTTGGCGCGAGCAATCCCTTCCATCTGCCGCTCGCGGCGGATTTCCGTCTCGAATTCGGCGATCAGCGCGAGGATGCCCATCACGAGCTTCCCAGTGCGGCTGGTCGTGTCGACGGCGCTGTCATCCAGCACCTTGAACGCCACCCCCTTGTCGGCCAGACCGGTCACGATGCGGTAAAGGTCCGCGGTTGACCGGGCCAAGCGATCCAGCTTCGTTACAATGAGCGTGTCGCCTTCCCTCACATACTCGAGGCATCGCGCCAGCTCCGGGCGCTGACCATCCAGACCGGACTTCTTCTCGCTGAAGATTTTGGTCGCCCCTGCTCCCTTCAGCCTTTCCACCTGGGCTGAATGATCCTGTTGCCCGGTGGAAACTCGGGCGTATCCGACGACGGCCATGTTCAAGAACTCCTATAGCTATGCTGGACACCCAGTTAATGGACGCAAAATGGACGGTCAATGGGCGCCGTTCATAATGTACAGGTTGATGGACATGATGACCCCAAGCGCCTACCCGAGAGAGCATCGCTCCATCGAGGGCATGGAGAGGTCAGAGCCGGGCGGCGCAAGCGGATCCGGCGCACTTACGGAAGCGACCTCGCCTCAGCCAAAGATTTGAAGTTGTGGATGGATCAGTTGACTGAGAGATCTGGGCCTGAGACCGCGGGCGCACGGATCGCGCCTCTCAAAAAATGCATCAGCGCTCTTGAACTCGAATTGCCGTTTCCTAGTTTTTCTGTCGCCGGCGGCCAAAAACGGTGCCGGAAATCCATCGGGGTGACGCCCGTCGGGTGCACCCCTCGTACTCATGTTGCTCTGAGGAGAATGTGGCTATGAGAACCTACGACCTAACCCCCTTCTATCGGTCCACCGTCGGCTTCGACCGTCTGTTCGACATGCTCGACAATACGGTCCGCCCGGATTGGCCTCCCTACGACATCGAGAAAATCGGCGACGACCAGTATCGCATCAGCATGGCTGTCGCGGGCTTCTCGCAGAACGAGATCGAGATCACCCAGGAAGGCGCCGACCTCACGGTTACCGGCCGCAAGGAAGCGCCGCAGGGTGACAAGCAGCTGCTGCATCGGGGCATCGCGACCCGAAGCTTCAAGCAGGTCTTCAGCCTGGCCGATTACGTGACCGTGGTCCGCGCCGGCCTCGAGAATGGGCTGCTCGCCATCGATCTCGTCCGCGAGGTGCCGGAGAAGCTGAAGCCGCGTCGCATCGACATCGGCGCCAGCAACCCGGCCGTCGGCCAGAGCGAGCCGCAGAAGCAGATCCAGAACGATCAGCAGGCCAAGGCGGCCTGATCGTCCATGAACCCCGAGGGTCACCCCCTCGGGGCTACTGGGAGATTCGAGATGAAGGAACCAACCACACAGTACGAACGAGACCCAGCCAGTCCGGATGTCGATTGGCACTTCTGGGCAGATCCGAATGACATCGTAGACGATCCGTTGATGCCCCTTGCTGAGAAGCGCGC
>JBDTVO010000172.1:0-6141 GCA_040007135.1 Devosia sp.
CTGGCCGGCAAGATCCCCACCGGCAGTTTCGCGTAAGGAAGAAGGGGGCTGTGGCCCCCTTCCGGTAATTCTAAATGCGATGGCGATCCAGCAACTCGCCCGAGCAGGCATCGACCTCGAGCCAATAGCGCTTGGAGCCGAGCTTGCCGGTGTAGGTCAGCGTATCGTCGTTATCATCGACGAGGTGCAGGTACCGATAGCCCATGCGGTGAAGGTGGTTGTAAATCGCATTGCCGCTGACGCAATAATCCTGGTCGTCGTAGTAGTCGTATCCGCCTCCGCCGAACTGGATCCCAAACTGGATGTTGGGCTGGTAAGGGTGCGGCGGCCAATGGGGAGGCGGTGGCCCGTGAGGGGGCGGCGGTGGTGGTGGCATTGCTATGGCGGCAGTACCTCCACCAAGCGCAAGCAGCACAACGAGCGCTGCAGAGGTGATCAATCTGTTCATTTTCGTTTCCTGCGGGTGCCCCCCGCAGGAGTACAATCCCGCTGACGCTGAAGAGTTCAAACACATCTCAACGGCACTGGGCACCGACGACGGCGCATCGCTCGCCTCAGTGCCAGCGGCGCCGTGTGCGCTCGGTTCGGCCGTAGCCGCGGTTCAATGGTTGGTGGGAAACGGAAGTGGCCCCGGCCGTGTGCGTGAACCGGGGCCTGTCTTTCAGCGACCTATCGAGGGGCAGGTCGTGAGTATCCTAGGTCGACGATCCTTGCCGACGGCTTAACCGGCTGGGCGAAACCGATCCGAACCAGCCCATTTCACCGCGGCGTCACGTCCAGATAGGCCCAGAGCAGCGACAGGGCGCCGGCAACAATCGCGACGATCGCCCCGCGGTCGTTGTGAAACCCGAAATAGGCGATGGCCGCCGCGATCCCGCATAGAGCGGCCGCGATTTCGAACCACTTATCCCTCCGGCGCAGCATCGGTCACTCCCGTGAAATGGCTATGCTGCTCGCAGCAAGCTTGCAGCGCCCCGCCGCAGCACTGTGAGCGCACGTGGCTTTTGGCGGTGCAACGCAAGGTTCGATTGAGGACTTTGGCCTAGGCTCTGAGTGGATACCAGCGGGGTGCAGGTTGTCAGGTCGCGATCTTGTCAACGACATGCGAAGCGGAGCTATTCCGCCGCCCGCGGCACGACAATTCCGGGCCGTCGACATGCTGCTTGTGGTCGCGGTGGTGGTCGCCATCGGCGCGGCCGGGTATTTCGGACTGAGCACGCTGCTCGGGGGGAAAAGCCCGCAGAGTCCGGGACCGGTGGTGGCGAGCATCGAGGTCGCGGGTACGGACGCCGCCTGGAGCAGCGCCGACAACGACCGGTGCAAGGCGCGGGCGCGAGCTGCCGCCAACGCCGATGGCAGCGCGAACGAGATTGCCGTGGGCAGCGCGATGCCGGCAAACCCGGCGGTGACCGGCGGCTACGCCGGGCTCTCGACGATGCTCGAATGCAAGATGACCACCAAGACCGGCCGGCTCTGCGACACGAAGGAGAAAGCGGCGCTGGTGGCGGACATCAACGACTATCTCGGCCGGACTGACCTCGTCACCGCGGGCCTGGCGGTCCAGGGAGCGCCTATGCAGGTGATGGGCGGGCTGTTCGGCGGCGAGATGTCAGCAGGGTCCGACATCTACAACATGGAACGCGATGCTACGCTGGCGTTCATGAAGAGGTACCAAGGCAGGATCACCTCGGCTGCACGAAGACTGGCCCGTGACGGCCTGCTGGCGCCGTCGGACTTCGCGGGGTTCCTCGGGGGTACGCCCGAGGTGATCACGCGCATCTTCGGTAACGTCGTGGCCGAGCGGAACGCCTGTATCCGGAGTTGAGGGGGCCCCAGTGGCCGCAGGTCTACTGCCATCGCCGGCGCGGGCGATGCCGGTAGGGGCCACGAACCCACCCAAGATGACCTACAGATGCGAGACCGAAGAAGCCCTCGATCGAACCGGCGTCCGATCGACTTCATCGACTCGCCTGCCTGCCATCGATCCCAGATCTCCGCTTGCTGAGCTGCCGAAAAGTAGATTTGCGGCGTCGTTGCTTCATGGCCAACACACCATCTCCAACTGAAGACTAGTGTGTTGCGCTCACCGATTGAGCCCACCGCCCAAAGCGGACATTGTGCGCAGATGCTACTAGTCCTCGAATAAGCCGCGAGGCAGGGTACCGACGCGATAGAGGACCCGCGGCTCGTCGTAGGTGTCAGTGCCGATATCGACTTCTTGCGAAAACGCAACAGCCCCGGCCTTGGTGCCCCCCAGGCGCTCGGCGAGCTCGATCGCCGCTTCACCGCTGCGCGCCGATTTGGGCTGGTCAGCCACGAGTTTGGCACCCCTCAACTGAAAGCACTGCACAATGTAGCTCGCGGCCATGAGGACACCTCTCGCCGCGAGCGCGCACCGAATATGGAGCAGCGCTGACACGGCCGTGCTGCCTACCTATACCTCGTGGCCTGCGCCACCTAAGCAAAAGGTTGCATCGTTGCTACGAGGCGGCCCGGCTCACCTCGGCTCGAATAGGTTGGACAAGCCGCTGCAATAGGCGCATGGCACAGTCAGGTTCCGGTCCGGGCGCCTGTCAGCTTTGCTTATTGCGGTATGACCACGCTAACGGCCTTGCTTCCGTGCTTTCTGAAACATCGTTTTGATCGGCGAGCCGCCCTGCGGATCCCGACCGATGGTCATTTTCTTCCGCATATACGCGCGGCGACACCAAAGTCGCAGCCCACCCAAACGCACCCCCGGTGCAGAGGAGACGAGCATGGCCAAAAGCCAAAAGCACGGCAACAAGGAAGCCAAGAAACCGAAGCAGATCAAGGTAGCACCGGCCGCGGAAACGGTCGGCCTGCTGTCGAGGGCCGGTGGCGGACCCGGCACCGGCAAGAAGCGCTGATTCCGACACTCCCCCGTCTCGCGAGAGGAACCGCAAATGACGCTGGAACGCGCCTCCGAACGGGTTGTACGCAAGCCCTGGGGCAAGACCGACCTGCGCCCCTGGAGTGAACTCGGTCACGATGGCGCCGCGATCGGCGAAGTGTGGTTCCAGCGCGCCCATCCTGCCGCGTCGGCGCCAGCGTTGCTCCTAAAGCTGTTGTTCACCGACGAGATGCTCTCAATCCAGGTGCATCCCGACGATGCTTTCGCCAGGACGATTGGCCTGCCTCACGGCAAGACCGAGGCTTGGTACGTCCTCTCGGCCACGCCCGACGCGCAAGTGGCGCTAGGGCTAAAGCGCACGCTTACCCCGCCGCAGCTCCGGGCCGCGATCGAGGATGGGTCCATTGCCGACCTCGTCAGCTGGCAGTCCGTGCAGAAGGACGACGCCCTACTGGTGTCGGCGGGTACCATCCACGCCATCGGGGCGGGCCTGGTGATCGCCGAGATCCAGCAGCGCAGCGACACGACCTTCCGGCTATTCGACTATGGCCGGAAACGAGAGCTGCAAATCGATGCCGCCGTGGGCTCTGCCGTGCCATGTCCGGCGGCCCCGCAAATCGCACCCGAGCGCCTAACCGAGGCCCGGCTCGTGCTGGCGCGCAGCGACTATTTCGTGCTCGAGCAGGTCCAACTCGCACCCAATTCGTACTGGGAGATAGACGCCGAAAGCGAGACGTGGCTGTTGATCGTCGAAGGCGAAGCTAAATTCGAAGCTCTTCGGGCGATGTCGGGCGAGGCTGTGTTCATCGAGGGACAGTCTGCCCGCGTCACCACCGGACCGCGCGGCGCCATTGTGCTGATGGCTTACGTTGCCAAGGAACCCAATCTTGAGCTGCTGCAAAGCCGCAACGGCGAAAAGCGCGATGCAATGGTGGCGCGGTTCCCCGAACTCGATCCCAACCGTCCGAGCATCCCCGAGCTGGCCACCGTGCACCCGTATGGAATTCGCCAATGACCACCATCAAGCGCATCGCCTTTGTCGGCAACTCGCTGCCGCGCCGCTGTGGGATTGCGACCTTCACTACCGACCTGGCACAGGCTGTCGTCGCCGCTTCGCCGCCCGTCTTCACTTCGATCATCGCTATCACTGACGGTGACCGCACCTACGACTATCCCGACATTGTGAGCTTCGAGGTTCACCAGGACACACCCGGAGACTATGTCGCGGCCGGCGACTTCATCAATGCCGGGAGTTTCGACATCGTGTGCCTTCAGCACGAGTTCGGGATCTTCGGCGGCGAAGCTGGCGGCCATGTCCTCGCGTTGCTCGAACGATTGACGGTGCCCGTCGTTACCACGTTGCACACCGTGCTGGCTGAACCCAGCGCCGCGCAGCGCAGGGTGCTCGAAAGGATCGCGACGATCTCCGCTCGCATCGTGGTCATGGCCGAAAAGGGGCGCCAACTGCTGCTCGCTGTCTATGGGGTCGATGCTGCAAAGATACTGGTCATCCCACATGGCATTCCTGACTTTGCCTTCGTCGAGCCTGACGCCGCCAAGGCCAGTCTGGGGTTTGCCGGCAGGACTGTCATTCTGACCTTCGGGCTGCTGTCCCCGAACAAGGGCATCGAGGTCATGATCGATGCGATGCCGGCCGTGCTCGAGGTTAGGCCCGACGCGGTCTATGTCGTGCTCGGCGCGACCCATCCCAATCTCGTGAGAGAACAAGGCGAAGCGTATCGGGAGAGTCTTGTGGCCCGCGCTTCGGCAATGGGTATCGCCGACCACGTGGTCTTCCACGACCAGTTCGTCGACCGCCCCACGCTGCTCGAATACATCGCCATGTGCGACGTGTACGTCACGCCCTACCTCAACCGGGCGCAGATGACATCAGGCACGCTGGCCTATAGCTTCGGTCTCGGCAAAGCGGTCGTGTCGACGCCGTACTGGCACGCGGCCGAGCTGCTGGCAGAGGGTCGAGGGAGCCTCGTGCCATTTGGCGATGCGGCGGCCACGGGGACGGCAATAGCCGAGCTCCTGAGCGACGAGCCACGACGGCAGGCGATGCGCCGCCGCGCCTACGACGACAGCCGATCTATGGTTTGGGAGCAGGTCGCCGGGCGCTATCTCGAAACTTTCGCAAGGGTCCAGTCCGCGGTAAGGAGGACGGCCGCTTCGGCTCAGGTCCATACCCTGCTGCCGCGCGCCGGACGTCAGTCGCCCGCCATCGCGCTCGGTCATCTGCGGACGATGACCGACGATACGGGCCTGTTTCAGCATGCAGTGCAGTCGGTGCCCGATCGCGCGCATGGCTATTGCGTCGACGACAATGCTCGCGGTTTGCTGCTTGCCGCCGCGTTGACGACGCTCGACGAAGAGCCGATGCCCGCAAGCATGATCGTGGCGTTTGCGGCGTTCGTGCAGCATGCGTGGAATGCCGACACCCAGCGCTTCCGCAATTTCATGTCCTTCGAGCGCCTCTGGCTAGAGCCACAAGGGTCCGAGGACAGCCATGGCCGGACCCTGTGGTCGCTCGGCGTCACCGCTCGTCGCGATGCCGTCGCCACACGCCGGCAATGGGCCGCAGGCCTATTCGCAGCAGCGCTACCCGTCGCCGAGAGTTTCGGGTCGCCACGTGCTTGGGTCTTTACCCTGCTGGGGCTCGACTCCTACTGCGCCTCCGCGCCGCATGATGATGTGGCCAGGGCTACTCGGCTCCGTCTTGCGGACCGTCTCCTCGCCTTGTTGAAGCAGGTCGAGACCCCCCATTGGATCTGGTTCGAGGAAAATCTCAGCTACGACAATGCTCGATTCAGCGAAGCACTGATTGTCACCGGTCGGTCGACCGGGAATAAAGCTTACCTTGCCGCGGGCCTCCGCAGCCTCGACTGGCTGGTCCGGAGGCAGACATCGCCAGCGGGCCTGTTTCGTCCGATCGGTACGAACGGCTTCCATGATGTTCGGTCGGTGGGCGAGAGCTTCGACCAGCAGCCGCTTGAGGCCACCGCCACCATAGCTGCTGCGCTGGCAGCCCTGCATTACACAGGCGACGCTCGCTGGCGCGTCGAGGCCTATCGCGCCTTCGGCTGGTTCTTCGGCGCCAACGATCTGTCGCAGCCCCTCGTCGATATCGAGACAGGCAGCTGCCGAGATGGCCTTCATCCCGACCGGCGCAACGAGAACCTCGGCGGGGAGTCCGTCGTCTCCTATCTCCTCGGCCTCGCCGATATCCGGACCCTGGAACAAAGAGCCGTCCAGCATGCAATGCG
>JBDTVO010000173.1:0-6137 GCA_040007135.1 Devosia sp.
CATCGTCGCCAAAGCAGCAACACTTCTGCATGACCGCGCCGAGGAACTCGCCCACACCATGACGCTCGAGATGGGCAAGCGCATCGACGAAGCGCGTGGTGAGGTCGAGTTTAGTTCGAAGATTCTCGACTACTACGCCAAGAACGCTGCGCAGTTTCTGGCGCCCGAGAAACTCCATCCGAGCCTCGGTGAAGGGCATATGGAAAGCAGCCCGATCGGCCTAGTGTTCTGCGTCGAGCCTTGGAACTTTCCCTATTATCAGCTGGCTCGGGTTGCCGGCCCGCATTTGATGGCAGGCAATGTCGTGCTGGTGAAGCACGCGGGAATCGTGCCGCAATGCGCGATCGCATTTGAAAAGCTTTGGGTCAACGCGGGAGCGCCGGCAGGTCTCTATACAAACCTGCTGATTTCCCACGAGCAGTCCGATCACCTGGTCGCGGATCCGCGCATCAAGGGTGTGGCGCTCACCGGCAGTGTCGCGGCCGGTCGCACCATCGCCGCGCGAGCTGGACAAAACCTCAAGCCGTCGTCGATGGAGTTGGGCGGCAGTGACGCCTTTATAGTCCTCGAAGACGCCGACCTCGAGCACACGATGAAGTGGGCCGTTTGGGGACGCATGTACAACACGGGCCAAACCTGCTGTGCAGCTAAGCGCTTCATTGTCGTCGAGAAGGTCGCTGATAAGTTCCTCGAGAAGTTCCAAGCCGCCCTCAGTGCGTTAAAGGCGGGCGACCCGCTGGACGAGAAGACGACGCTTGGACCGCTGTCGACGGAGTCGGCTCTGGTGGACCTCCTGAAGCAGGTGGACGTCGCTGTCTCGCACGGTGCCAAGGTTGTCATGGGCGGCAAGCGCGTCGATCGGGTGGGTTCGTACATGCAGCCGACGATCCTGACCGACGTGGCCTCCGACAATCCGGCGTTCCGTGACGAGTTTTTCGGCCCGGTCGCCATGTTCTTTCGCGTCAAGGATGAGGCAGCGGCTATCGCGCTTGCCAACGACTCTGATTTCGGGCTCGGAGGCTCCGTTTTCACCAAGGACATCGAGCGCGGCAAGCGAGTGGCGAGTCAGGTCGATACGGGAATGATGTTCATCAACAACATCTCGTGGTCCGACGCAGAGCTGCCGTTTGGAGGCATCAAGAACTCCGGCTACGGCCGTGAGCTCGGCGATATGGGCATTCAGGAGTTCGTGAACAAGAAGCTGGTTCGTTACGCCGATGTCGAAGCGCCGGTCTGATCTCTGACTCGACGCCGCCGCTCCCCGCCCACTGGAAACGACCCCTTATGGCTAAGTCGCTCACTATTGTTGTGATCACGCTATGCTGCGCGGCGATTGTCGTGGGGGGTGGGGCGTGGGGCGCCGCGTACTACGGCCTTTTCGACGTCGCAGCGATCGTCCCAGATCCGCCGCTCTTTGCCAAAGCCATGCACTATGTTTCCGATCGTGCAGTCGCGGTGCGGCTCGGTGAGATCAAGGTGCCAGACAGACTCGACAAGCCGCCCTTGATCCAAGCGGGAGCGGTGCTGTTCGCCCAGAATTGCGTGACGTGCCACGGCGGTCCAGGGCTCGCCTCGACCAAGGTCGCGCAGGGTCTCAACCCGGCGCCGCCCGATCTCTTCCGGTCGGGTCGAGACGCAGAGCCAGACGAGACGTTTTGGTTCGTCAAGAACGGCGTCAAAATGACGGGTATGCCTGGCTTTGGACCAACGATGACTGATGCCGAAATCTGGTCGCTCACAGCATTTCTTCACCAAGCTCCAGGACTGACATCGGCACAATTCGCTCAACAAACCGGCCTTGCCGCCGCACCGACGCCCGTCGGCTGAACGCGCAGTGGGGACCGAGGACTTCTCGGCCCCTGCATCTTTGAAGGCTGACTTCCATGTCCGTACGTCCGATTGGAGTTCCCCGTGTATGTGAACGTCGCCATCTTAAAGGAAACCCAGCCGCACGAACGGCGCGTGGCAATGGTGCCATCAGTCGCGCTTCGGCTGACCAAGCTCGGCGCCAGGCTCCATATGCAATCGGGTGCGGGAGACGCGATCAAACTCGCCGATGCGGCGTTCTCAGACGTCGTGTTCACGGACGATCGTAAGGCTATGGTCAGTGACGCGGACGTCGTGCTGTGCGTTCAGCCGCCGGCACTTGAAGTGGTCGCCACGATGAAGGCCGGCTCGATGCTGATCTGCTTCGTCTACGCGGCTAATGAGCCCGCTTTGGTGCAGCTCCTGCTCGATAGGAAGATCACCTGTTTGGCCATGGAACGCATCCCACGCATTTCGCGGGCGCAGGCAATGGACGCGCTGTCGAGCCAGTCGGCGCTGGCCGGCTATTACGCTGTGCAACTTGGTGCGACCCATCTTGCCCGGATTTTGCCGAAGATCACCACCGCCGCGGGCGTGGTCGGTCCCGCCAAGGTACTTGTAATGGGGCTCGGTGTCGCCGGGCTTGAGGCACTCGCGACCGCTCACCGTCTCGGCGCAGTGGTCGAGGGTTATGACGTCCGACCGGAGACCGAGCAGCAGGCGCTATCCCTGGGCGCTACCTTTGTCGCCACCGGGGTCGATGCGACTGGCAAGGGCGGCTACGCTCGCGAGCTGAGCGCCGACGAGAAATCCAAGATTTCCACCGTGCTTACCACGCACATCCATGCGGCCGACCTGGTCATCACCACGGCCGCCATTCCTGGCAAGCCGTCGCCCAAGTTGATTAGCAAGGCGCAAGTCGCCGGCATGAAAGCGGGGGCCGTGATCGTTGATCTGTCGGCGGAGGGCGGCGGCAATTGCGAGGATACAAAGCCGGGCGAAACCATCACCGTCGGCGGGGTAACCATTGTCGCGCCGTTGAACGTCCCATCGCTTCTCGGCGAGAACGCCAGCGAACTCTACGCGAAGAACCAGTTCAACCTGCTGGCGCTGATGCTGAAGGACAACATCATTACTATCGACTGGACCGACGAAATCCTCGCCAAGACCGTCCTCACGCACGACGGCGAACGCAAGGACACAATCGACAAGGCCCCGGCCCGCCCCGACACGGACAACAAAGCCACGGCGTCAACGCCGACTACGAAAGTGGCGTAAGCAATCGCACAACCGTAAAACGATTGAGGCCTAGAATGCAGATTCAAATCAATACCAGCGATAACATCAAGGGATCAGAGGCGATGATCGCGCGGTTCAGCGCAGTTTTGGACACCTCCCTCGATCGGTTCAGCGATCGGGTAACCCACCTGGAGGTTTACCTCCGCGACGAAAACGGTACCAAAGGCGGTCCCGAGGACAAGCACTGCACGATCGAGGCACGGCTCGAAGGTCTCCAGCCGATGACCGTCACCGATCACGCTGCAACTTTAGAACGGGCCGTCGATGGCGCCTCGCACAAGATTGCCAATCTTATCGAGCACACGCTTGGGCGCCTGCACGACAGGGATCGTCGTCATGCAAGCCCCTCGGCCTAAGCCAGTGGATCGGGAGTAACATCGCAATGGATTTCGGAACGACAATGACAGGCTTTGTAGCCCTCTACGTGTTCATGCTGGCCGGCTTCACCGGCTGGGTGATCATCGGTCGGGTCCCGGCCATCCTTCACACGCCGTTGATGTCGGGCTCGAATTTCGTCCACGGCATCGTCGTGGTCGGTGGTCTGTATGCGTTGCTCAATGCGAGCAGCGTCGAACAGCAGATCATCGGCTTCATTGCGGTGCTGCTCGGTGCCGGCAACGCCGCAGGGGGCTATGCGGTCACCAGTCGCATGCTCGCCATGTTCCAGGTCAGTGCACCCGTGAGAGCTCACCACAAGGGTCGCGCGCCCGCGTACCGAACCTCCAAGAAGAACTGAGGCTGCTCATGCTTACGACACTTGCCCAGTTGGTCATCGGCGTCACCGGCCTCGGGGCCGCGTTTCTGCTGCTCTATGGACTCAAGCGCATGTCTTCGCCGGTTACCGCGCCGTCCGGAATCTTCTTCGCCGGCATTGGCATGGTCGTCGCCGTCGTTGCGGCCTTTCTCTATGCTATCCAGGTAGATGACGCCGCAGAACCCTTCCTGCTGGTCAACCTCGGGCTGGCCGTGGTGGCGTTGATTGTCGGCGGCGGGGTCGCCTGGTGGAGCGGCCGCACCGTCAAGATGACCGCGATGCCGCAGATGGTGGCGCTCTACAACGGCATGGGCGGTGGCGCTGCAGGAGCCATTGCCGCTGTCGAGCTGTTCGGCGAGAGGGGCACTGGCGCGACGGCGCTGACGGTGACGCTACTGGGCGCCTTGATTGGCGCGGTGTCGCTCTCGGGTTCGCTGATCGCGTGGGCGAAGCTCGACGGCATTCTCAGCAAGCCGCTCCGCATCAAGGGCCAACAGATCATCAATGCCGTGTTTTTTGCCGTCACGCTCGCGATCGGCGGCTACATTATTGCCGTGGTGACCGGCGGTTTTGCGCCGGCCGTTGCGATGCCCTATCTGATCTACCTTTTCTTCGCCTGTGCCTTAATCTTCGGCGTCCTGATGACGCTTCCGATCGGCGGCGCCGATATGCCGGTGGTCATCTCGATCTACAATGCGCTGACGGGCCTTGCAGTGGGGCTCGAGGGCTTCGTGTTGGAGAATCCCGCGCTGATGATCGCGGGCATGGTCGTCGGAGCCGCCGGCCTACTGCTCACCCTGTTGATGGCCAAGGCAATGAACCGCTCGATCGCCAACGTGCTCTTCACCAATTTCGGCGCGCCGGCGGCCCACAAGCACGGCGACATCAAGGGGAGCCTTAGGCCGGTCGAAGCCTCGGACGCTGGCATCGCTATGCGCTACGCCGGCAAGGTGATCATCGTGCCCGGCTACGGTCTCGCGGCGGCGCAGGGACAGCAGAAGCTCTATGAGCTCGTCAAGCTACTTCAATCGGCGGGGGTCAATGTTCGATTTGCTATCCATCCAGTCGCCGGTCGCATGCCGGGGCAGATGGACGTGCTGCTGGCCGAGGTGGGGGTTCCCTACGATATGATCTTTCAGCTCGATGACATCAACGACGATTTCGCCACCACCGACGTGGCGCTCGTCATCGGTGCGAACGACGTCGTCAACCCGGCCGCACGTACAGATAAGTCTTCGCCGATCTTCGGAATGCCGATCCTCAACGCTGACAAAGCCAAGCAGGTCTACGTCGTCAAGCGCGGCGAAGGAAAGGGCTATGCCGGTATCGTCAACGCGCTCTTTTACGAGGACAACTGCAACATGGTTTATGGCGACGCACAGGCGGTACTCGCGAGTATGGTTGAAGCCGTCAAAGGCCTATCGCTGCCCGTGGCTGCTTAGTTCGATGGCAGAGCAGGGTGGCCATCCTTGGCAAGTACGTCACGGCAGTCCGCCCGCCACAAATCGGGCGTCACTTGTCGAGAGGCGCGTCGATGTCGCGCAGGCCGGAGTCGATGGGTTCACCGTCGAGCCCGCCGAGATCGAAGCCTGCTCGATCGACATCACCTTTCAATGCGTGCGTCTCGGCGGCTTTCTTATCGAGTGCTCCCTGCGCCTCTGACACCCTCATATTCAGTAGTCTGGTCTCTTCCGCTGTCGGGGTCGGCGTCGCGATTGGTGTTGGCGCTGGACGGGTGGTCTTAGCTTTCATGATGTATCTCCTTATGATGGGACGTGGCCTCGCCGATCAGTCGGGAAGGCGCTCGCGCGCTGCGTCAAGGTATCCGCGCGGCGATCTCAAACCGAAAGGTCGTTCGGGTGCAACCGGTGGAACATACTCACATACGTGCGGCCGCCCACGGACCGTGACTGGCCACCGTGGTCGTCGTGCCCGCCTTTGCGGGGCGCGGCTGTACAGCTACGATGGCTGGCGCGGCGCACTTATTGCCCTGGGTCGCTTTCGGGGGTGCAGGTGGCAAAGGTCTGAGTTACCTCTACTGGGCTGCGTCAATTCAAGGTGAGCGCGTTGGAAGACCCCTATGTCACTCTCGGTCTCACTCGTGACGTGGGTCCTGACGAAATCCGCGCGGCCTATCGCAAACTTGTCAAGCTGCACCATCCCGACCTCAATCCCGGCAACGCCGCGGCCGAGGAAAGATTCAAGATCGTGTCCGCCGCTAATGAGCTGTTGTCCGATCCCGATAAACGCACTCGGTTCGACCGCGGCGAGATCGATG
>JBDTVO010000174.1:0-6099 GCA_040007135.1 Devosia sp.
TCTACCGCGCCCGCGCCGCGGCGCTGAGCCAGATCCCGACATCCACCGGCGCTGCCAAGGCGATCGGTCTGGTGCTGCCGCAGCTCAAGGGCAAGCTCGACGGCATCTCGATTCGCGTGCCGACGCCCAACGTGTCGCTGGTCGACCTCAACTTCGTCGCCAAGCGGGCGACGACGCCGCAGGAAATCAACGAGGCGCTGATCGCGGCGAGCGACGGTAAGCTCAAGGGTATCATGACCTACACGCACCATCCGCTGGTGTCGTCGGACCTCAATCACGATCCGCACTCGTGCACGATCCTGCTCGACCAGACCAAGGTGATCGAGGGCAATTTCGTCACCGTGCTCGGCTGGTACGACAATGAGTGGGGCTTCTCGAACCGCATGTGCGACGTGACGGCGGCGTTCGCGAAGACGCTGTAGGGCCGGAACCGGGGCGACGACGACCTGCTGTCACCGCCTGAGAATGCTGGCCCATGCAGCGGCCGCGACATCGTGCGCGTCGTGGTCGATCAGATCGCCGTGTGACAGCACGATACGCTGAAAGTCCCACGCCAGGATGCGCCGCAGCGACTCCGCCGCGGCGCGACGGTCGCGCCAACCGAGCTGGTATTCGGGCGCGGGACGCGGCTTGTCCCACATCCGCATCACATATTTGAACCAGAACTTCAGCGCGCCGCCGATATGGGGCGAGGCGTCGGTAAAGTTCTCGATGAGATCGACGAGGATCAGCGTCGCACTCGCCCGATGAAACATGGCGACCTCGCGCATAATGCGGGCGCCCTGCACAAGCACCTGATCGAGCTCGCCGGCCCAGGTTGCGGGCGCGGTGTCGCCAAGGACGCCGTCAAACCTGAGATCGGGGCGCTTGCGCTCGACGCCGGGGCAGATCCACGTCATGGCGGTGGGAAATGCGGCCTGTGCGGAGGTGACGTTGAGGTGGTGGAAGTTCCCCGGCGCCAGAATATGCGCCACCGGCCCGAGGGCAATAATTTCCGCCGCGAGGGCGGCAGTGATCGCGCACGGCGAGTGCAGCACGATCTCGCCCGAGGCGAGCCGGATCACCGTCATGCGGGCCCCAAACGTCGTTCCCGCCAGAGCGACCGAATAGGGTTGCAGCCAAATCTGTGCCGGGACGAAGGGGGTGAGGGGCATCGGCCGGTCAGGCGCTGATCGTCACCGCATCCGCTGAGCGCACACCAGGCCCGTGGTACACGGCTTCGACGTTGTGGCCATCCGGATCGAGCAGATACGCGGCGTAGTAGCCGGGGTGGTAGCGGCGCTCGCCCGGCGGGCCGTTGTCGCGTCCGCCGGCGTCGAGGCCGGCAGCGTACCAGCGGTCAACCATGGCGCGGTCCACCGCCTGCAAGGCGAAGTGGACGTGGCTGGCGGTTGGGCCGACATCGACCCAGAGTTCGTCGGCGAAGAAATGGTCCGGGGTGGCGACCATCTCGATGCCGAGCACGCCGAGGACCGCGGCGTAGAACTGCCGGCTCCGCTCGAGATCGCGCACGCGCAGGTGCAAATGGTCGATGAGGCGGCCGCGCTTGAGGTCCATGGCGCTTTTCCTTTCCATTCCAGTCGCGGATCAGTATCACACCGCACAACGCCAGCAGCGGGAAATGGATCAATGAGCACCGCAGTCAAGACGATGGACGGCATGGATTTCGCCGGCAAGCGCGTGCTGCTGCGCGCCGACCTCAACGTCCCGGTGCAGGACGGCAAGGTGACCGATGCGACACGCATCGAGCGCATCGTGCCGACCATTCGCGAGATCACCAAGACCGGCGGCAAGGCGATCCTCCTGTCGCATTTCGGGCGGCCGAAGGGGAAGGTCGACAAGGCCTACTCGCTGGAGCAGGTGGTGCCGGCCATCGTCGAGGCCACCGGGCATCCGGTTGGCTTCATCGACACCGACTGGGTGAACGTGCAGCAGGCGGGCGAGGCGATCGACAGCGCTCCTGATGGCTCGATCCTCGTGCTGGAGAACACCCGCTTTTCGCCCGGCGAGGAGGAGAACGACGCGGGGCTGGCCGAGAGGATGGCGTCGCTGGGCGACATCTACATCAACGATGCATTTTCGGCGGCGCACCGGGCGCATGCCTCGACCGAGGGACTGGCACACCTGCTGCCGTCAGCCGCCGGGCTCGCCATGCAGGAGGAGCTGAGCGCGCTCGAAAAGGGCCTCGGCAATCCGAAAAAGCCGCTGCTGGCCATTGTCGGCGGCGCCAAGGTGTCGACCAAGATCGAGCTGCTGCAGAACCTCATTTCAAAGGTCGAGGCGCTGGTGATCGGCGGCGCCATGGCCAATACGTTCCTCCACGCGCAGGGGATCGGCATCGGGCAGTCGCTGGCCGAGCGCGACATGGGCGACAGCGTCGGCGCCATCCTCGACAAGGCCGAGAAGGCCAACTGCGCCATCATCGTGCCGATCGACGCGGTGGTGGCCTGGGAGTTCAAGGCGAACGCCCGGCACCAGAACTACGGGCTCGATGCGATGGACCCCACCGGCATGATCCTCGATATCGGCCGGCAGTCGATCATCCGCATCGAGGGCGCCATCGACGAGGCGGCGACGCTGATCTGGAATGGGCCGCTGGGGGCGTTCGAGACGCCGCCGTTCGATGCCGGGACCGTGGCGGTCGCCAAATACGTTGCGGCGCGCACCAAGGCCGGGAAGCTGGTGTCGGTGGCGGGGGGCGGCGATACGGTCGCGGCGCTGGCCCATGCCGGGGTGAAGGAGCAGTTCAGCTACGTGTCGACGGCGGGGGGCGCCTTCCTGGAATGGATGGAAGGCAAGACCTTGCCCGGCGTCGCGGCGCTGCTGGCCTAGCCGCAGGCCTCGGGGAGCGGGCTCACGCAATGTTGCCGAAATCCTGCGAGACAAGCGGTGGACGATCATGACCGCACAGATTTTCCTCATCGCCCCGGCCGACGCCGACTCCGAGACCTGCCTCAGGCGGCTCGACGAAGCACTTGCGGCGACGGCGGTGGCGGCGCTGCTGCTGCCGCGCGGCGGGCGCAGCGAGGCGGGCTACAAGACGCTGGTGAAGGCCATCGTGCCGCGGGCGCAGGCGGCGGGCGTCGCGGTGCTGCTCGACGGTGATCCGGGCCTCGTGCGGATGCTGGGCGCCGACGGCGTCCATGTCGAGGGCGACGTGGCGGCGGTGAAGGCCGCGACCGCGGCGCTGAAGCCCGACTATATCGTGGGCGCCGGCGGCATTGCCTCGCGGCATGACGCGATGACCAAGGGCGAGCTTGGGCCGGACTATGTGTTTTTCGGGCCGCTCAGCGGTCCGCGCGACCCCGAGCAGCGCGAACTGGCGCGCTGGTGGGCGGGGCTGATGGAGGTGCCGTCGGTGCTGTCGGACCCTGCGGCAACGGCCGAATCGGCAACCGCGGAGGGGGCCGAATTCATCGGGCTCGGCGACAGTCTGTGGGCCGCACCCGAAGGGGTGACGGCGCGACTCGAGGCGATCGCCCGGGCGCTCGAGACCTCGCCATGAAGTGGCCAACGTCAATCGTACTGCTCGCCGCGATCGCCGCGCCGGCGCTGGCACAGACCGATCCTTCGACCAGCGGCGCGCATATCGACAACAGCGTCGGGCTCAGCGACTTGCTGCCGACGCCGGAGCAGCCCGCGAGCGACATCGCCGACAGCATCAGCAGCGACGTGTTCGCACGGCGCGACGATGCCTACGGAGCGTTCCAGCGCGGATATTACCTGACGGCGCTGGCACTGGCGCTGCCGCGGGCTGAAAAGGCCGATCCGGCAGCGCAGACGCTGATCGCGGAAATCTACGCCGGCGGGCTCGGCGTCGCCGAGAACGTGGCGCGCGCCTCGAGCTGGTACGCGCTGGCGGCCAAGAATGGCGACCGCATGGCGGCTTTCGAGCTGGGGCTGCTGTATCTCGACGGCAGCGGCGTGCCGAAGAACCAGAAGCGGGCGGCGGAGCTGTTCAAGGTTGCCGCCGACAAGAACTATCCCCCGGCGCAGTACAACCTGGCGTTGCTGCACATCGACGGAACGGCGGTGCCGCCGAGCCTCACGGCGGCGGCGCAATTGATGCGGGCGGCGGCCAACAGCGGGCTCGCCGAAGCGCAGTATGACTACGGCAACATGTTGATCGAGGGGGCGGGCGTCGCTCCCGACCTCAACGAGGGCACGCGGCAGGTGGGGCTTGCGGCGCGGCAGGGGCTGGCCGAGGCGCAGGTGGATTATGCAACGGCGCTCTATCTGGGGCAGGGCGTCACCAAGGATCTGCACGCCGCGGTCGGCTGGTACGAACAGGCGGCGAGCGCCGGCAACCCGGTGGCGCAGAACCGGCTGGCGAAGCTCTTGGCGGTGGGCGAGGGCGTGACACTCGACCTGAAGCAGGCGGCGATGTGGCGGGCGCTGGCCCGGCGGCAGGGCCTCAGCGATCCGCTGCTCGACAAGCTGCTGGTAGGGATCTCGCAAAAGGACCTGGCGGCGGCCGAGGAACTGGCGCGGTTCTGGCCCTCGACACCGCCCGGGGCCGTGAAAGCCGCCGGCTGAAGCGCCTCGGCCGGCACTGCCCTTGCGCGCCCGGCGGTTCTGCGCCAGATAGCGCGTCCCTTCCGCCAGAGTGCCCCAATGGCCCGCTCGCCGCTCCTCAATGTCATGGTCAGTGCCGCGCACAAGGCCGGCCGCTCGCTGACCCGCGATTTCGGCGAGATCGAAAACCTGCAGGTCAGCGTCAAGGGGCCGGCGGACTTTGTGTCCAACGCCGACCGCTCGGCCGAAAAGATCGTGCACGACGAGCTGCTCAAGGCGCGGCCGACCTATGGGTTCCTGATGGAAGAGGGCGGCGAAGAAAAGGGCACCGACGGCCAGCACCGCTGGATCATCGATCCACTCGACGGCACCACCAACTTTCTGCACGGCATCCCGCTGTTCGCGGTGGCGATCGGGCTGCAGCGCGGCGACGAGATCGTCTCGGGAGTCATCTACAACCCGATCAGCGACGAACTGTTCGTCGCCGAAAAGGGCGGCGGCGCCTGGCTGGGCGACCGGCAGCGGCTGCGCGTCGCCGGCCGCAAGCATCTTGCCGATGCGGTGATCTGCACCGGCATCAAGGTCACCGGGACGGCGGACGATGCGCGGCACATGGGCCAGCTAACCCGGATTGCGCCGGCAACGGCGGGCATCAGGCGCACCGGCTCGGCCTGCATCGATCTCGCCTGGGTCGCGGCCGGCCGGTTCGACGGTTTCTGGGAAGGCCGACTCAAGCCGTGGGACATGGCGGCCGGCTCGCTGATCGTGCGCGAGGCGGGCGGAACCGTCACTGACTATGCCGGCACGCAGGGCAGCCTCGCCAATGGCGAGGTGATCGCCGGCAATGCCGAGATTCACGGCGCGCTGCTGAAGATTCTCAAAAGCCCGGCTTGAGCGGCGGATAAGCGGCATTCTGCCTTGGAAGCGGCCTACCCGAGCCATTGTCACGCCGGATTGGTGTGACTAGTCTCCGCCACGACTTGCCGTGACCGGCGGGGGCCATGTCGCAAAGCTACGATCCGTACCATCTCAAAAGTCCCACGATCTATATGATCAAGATCGTGGTGTTCCTGCTTATCATCGGACTGGTGATTGCGATCCTGTCCGGATCGATCATCACGTTCTTCTGGGCCAACCCGTTTATCAATTCGCTGATCATCCTCGTGGCGGCGACGGGCGTCGTGCTCAGCTTCCGGCAGATCCAGCGGCTCTACCCCGAAATCAAGTGGGTCAACTCGATGCAGGATGGCACCATGGCGCGGGTGCGCCAGCCGGTGCTGCTGGCGCCGGTCGCCGGGCTGCTGCGCGACCGGCTCGGCGAGGCGGTGATCACTCCCGCCTCGATGCGCTCGATCCTCGATTCGGTTGGCAACCGGCTCGACGAGGCCAAGGATACGTCGCGCTATCTCACCGGCCTGCTGGTGTTCCTCGGGCTCCTCGGCACGTTCTATGGCCTGCTCGAAACGGTGACGCACGTGGCGGCGACGATCCAGGCGCTCGATACCTCGACCGGCGATACGGCGAGCGTCTTCGCCAACCTCAAGGCCGGCCTCGCGGCGCCGCTCGGCGGCATGGGCACGGCGT
>JBDTVO010000175.1:0-6069 GCA_040007135.1 Devosia sp.
CGCCATTTGACAAAGCACGCCACCCGGTGACACACTACGCCAGCCGTTACCGATAACCGGACGGACATAGTGCGGACACGTGGCGCATGGCCGACAAGCTGACCGACACCATCGTCAAGGCCCTCGCGGCTCCGGAGAAGGGCAATCGCGTTTACTACGACCTCGAGGTGAAAGGCTTCGGCTGCCGCGTGACTTCAGCGGGCGCCCGCTCGTTCGTGCTCAACTATCGGACGCGCACCGGGCGCGAGCGCCGATTGACCATCGGCCAATATCCCGACTGGAAAACCGCCGCCGCGCGCCAGGAGGCATCCGACCTTAAGCGCGAGATCGACCGCGGCAATGATCCGCTCGCCGGCATCGAGGCCGACCGCGCCGCAAAGACCGTCGCGGACCTCGCCGAGCGGTTCCGCTCCGACCATCTGCCTAAGGTCAGGCCGGCGACGTCGCGAGGCTACGCGGTGCTGCTCGATAAGCACGTGCTCCCGGCCCTGCGCGCCAAGCCTGTCGTGGACGTGTCCTATACCGACATCGACGACCTGCACCGGAAAATGACGAGGGCTGGCACCCCGACGGAGGCGAACCGCACGGTCGCCCTGCTTTCGAAGATGTTCTCGCTCGCGATCAAATGGGGCTGGCGCGCCGACAATCCGGCCAAGGGCATCGAGCGCAACCCCGAGGTGAAGCGCCACCGGTATCTAAATACCGACGAGCTTGCGCGGCTCAGCGTGGCGCTGGCGGGCCTCGCCGATGTCCAAGGCGCGACAATCATCAAGCTCCTACTGCTGACCGGCGCGCGCAGCGGGGAACTCATGGGAGCGCGATGGGAGGCGGTCGACCTCAAGGGGCGCGTCTGGACTAAGCCGGGCAGCACTACCAAGCAAAAGACCCTCCACCGAGTACCGCTATCGGCGCCTGCCGTCGAGCTGTTCGCCGCGGTTCATCGGCAGACCGGCAATGCCCAACACGTCTTTCCCGGCCGCGGCACACCGCATCGCACCGAGATCAAATACACTTGGGCGGCGGCGTGCGAGGCCGCGGGCATCGCCGACGCCCATATTCACGATCTGCGACACACCTACGCCTCACTGCTTGCCGGCGATAACATCTCGCTGCCGATCATCGGGGCGCTGCTGGGCCACTCGCAGCCCTCGACGACGGCACGGTATGCGCACCTATTCGACGACCCTCTCAGGGCCGCGACCGAGCGGGCCGGCGCCCTGGTCGGCGGTGCGAAGTGAGCCGAATGATCCCTAGTCTTGAACTTGAACAACGGCATTTTGCCGCTTTGACCAAAGTCATGACCGTGATGGCCGCTCAGCTATCAGCGGCGTTCCGACCGCTTCCGTCTTTTGACATTGGGCTGAGATCGCTGCCTTCGCTCCCGCCCGCTCTCCTGTCGTTCATTAAGTCGTCCGAATTCAAGGAACATTTGGACTATATCGGGCCCAGGATAGCCGACGCGAAACGCCTGCCGGAGACGCACCCCCTTAGGCTGGCTTGGGGCCAAATTGGCCACATGACCTTCCGCGAAACAATTGAGATGGACCTGGTAATCAGAGCCTTACCAAGTCCCCCTCGGCCGAGGGGCCGCCCGCTAGGCAGAACCTCGACCGTCCAACAAGATGTTGAGCGGCTCGAGGAACTGCTGATGCGTAACGAGCTAGAGGGCTCCCTGACCGCTGCCGCTCGGTCGTTGTCCCACGATGGGGTTATGACGGGTGAAAAGGCCCACGCCGACTATTTGGCCTCGTTGGTCAAGCGACGCCGAAAATAGTCGCCCGAATTGTTTAGGCGCGACCCGGCGCGCGAAGTGGTGAAATTGGGCGGCATTGTCAAACAACGGACAGTGCCAAATGACAGACACCATCGACGACGTGCTTAAGGGCTACATCGATCGCCCTACCCTCGCCCGACAGTTCCGAACCTCAGTCCGCACCATCATCCGCTACGAGGGCCAGGCCGACGGGCTGCCATCGGTCATGATCGGGGGGAAAAAGTTCTACCGGCTCGTAGCCGTCACGGACTGGCTGATGAAGCGCGAACGCCGACCGAACCAGCGGCGGAGGGCATGACATGCACCTCCAAAAGCGAAAGCCCCCGGCTAGCACCGGGGGCTCGAAACTAGACGTCGATTTGGAAGCCGACAGCCAGGAGAATAGCCTCTCCCGCGACGCCGCGCAACGCCGTCTCGCCATGAAGATCGCGGCGAGCGCCGGGCTGTCGGTTGCGCTGGCCGGCGTGCTCGTTGTGGTCGCCCTCGGCGACGGGCGGCCCGCATGAGCGTGGTCACCTTCCCCCCGCCAAAGTTCCACCCCGGCGCCCTCGCCCAGGTCGAAGCCATCCTCATCGGCATCGAAGCGGCGCTCCGAGCCATGCCCGACGAGCAACTCGAAGGCGAGTTGCAGGGCATCATCGAGACCATGCCGGGAAGCCCGTGGGCGCCGGCATCGCCGGCCACCATCGTTGGCGCGCTGATCGAAGCAGAACAGGCCGCTCGCGCCCGTGGAGATGCGGCATGAACGTCACCCCAGTCGACTGGCAGACGGTCCGGAAGCTCGAACACGCTGGCGTGCCGCGCGACACCCTCAAGCAGATGACAACCATGCAGATGATCGACGGTGCGCTCGCCTTCTACGAGGAGATGCCTGACGACATCGTGCTCTGGCACCTTCCCACAGGCGAATTGTCGACGATGCATGGTCGTGCTTTCGCGCTCGGCGAGGACAACCTCAGCAACGCGGCCTCCTTCGCGTTCGACTGCTCACTTCACATTTGCGAAACGCCGTTTAACTGGCTCCTCGACCGTGGGCGCGGGGTGGTGGTCCTGGACTGGTCCAGGGCGTTCGATCGGCTGCGAAACGCGCCACGTTTAGCGATCGCGGAGCCACTGCTTCCGACCTATCGCTCGGCTATGAAACCCAAGTTCATGCCCGAGCTGTTCGTCCTCACGAACGACGTGAGGTTTGCCGCATGACGATGATCGTGGACGGCAAGACTTATAGCCTTGAGGGGAACGTGGTCCCGGTGGAGGAGTTCGATCGGGCCAGGCGCAAGGCGCCGCGCCTGCGTCGGACTGGCACCGACACAATAATGGACAAAGACTTCGAACCGATCCGATGGATTGTCGAAGGCTATTTGCCCGAAGGGTTTTCCGTCCTCGCGGGGCGGCAGAAACTCGGCAAGACCTGGATGGCAATCGACATAGCTCTCGCGGTCGCTTGCGGCGGTCTCGCGCTCGGCGCGATCGGCGTCGACCAGGGCGACGTCCTGTACATCGACCGCGAGAACGGCGAGCGGAGAATCCAGCGCAGGATCGCGACGATCTACCCCTCGCCGAAGCATCGGCCCGGCCTCTCCCGACTTGAGTGGGTGACCGAGTGCCCTGACCTGGACAAGGGTCTCATCGCTGCCCTCGATGACTGGAGGACCTCGGTAGAGGCTCCGCGACTGGTGGTCATCGACGTTCTGCAGCGCATCAAGCCCGCCGGTAACGCGGCGCGCAATGCCTACGAAAATGACTACAGCATCTGGTCACCGCTTCAATCATGGGCGACCGAGCACGGCATTGGAGTGCTCGGGCTCCACCACACAAAAAAGGGCGGCGCCGACGATCCGCTCGAGGCGTTATCTGGTTCCAATGGCCTTTCGGCCTGCGCCGACACGACGCTCGTCCTGGACCGCACCGGCGAAGGCATCACGCTCTACGTACGCGGCCGCGATGTCGACGAAAAGGAAAGTGCGCTGCTGTTCAACGGCGGCCTTTGGACCATCACCGGCGACGCGGCGGCGGTTAGGATCACGACCGAACGGCGCCAAATACTCGACGCGCTGCTCGAGGCTGGCGACGAGGCACTGAACCCTCAGCAAATCTCCGCGGCC
The DNA here is from genome assembly GCA_040007135.1 of Devosia sp. GTDB lineage: Bacteria > Pseudomonadota > Alphaproteobacteria > Rhizobiales > Devosiaceae > Devosia_A. The sequence continues at coordinate 3,880 of JBDTVO010000175.1, forward strand.
GCCAACATGAAACGGAACAATGTCGACCGGCTGCTCGGCAAGATGGTGCGCGACCGCGAGGTGGTGAAAGTTGAGCGCGGTAAGTACCGGCACCCTCTCGGTACGAGCGGTAAGAAAGTAGGAAACGAAGCCGAGCCCCGGAAACACAGGGGTTTGAGCGATGAATAGTCCCACCGTTCTTACTTTCCCACCTTTCTCACCGCCTTCCGCCGTCGGAAGAACGGCGAAGCCTCAAAACCCCCTGTCACAACGGTCACATGACGATGACTGATTGTGACTATGTGACCAATGTGACGGCTCTAGCGGAGCGGAAGGCAGTAGAAGGCCGCTCAGGGCTTCTTCATTTTTCGCCTAGTGGTCTTGGCCTGGTCGAGGGTTTCGAGCAGTTCCTCGACCACCCTCTCAGCCGCGGGCGTGACCGGAGGAGGCTCCTCGGGCCTAGTCGCCTCGGGAAGGGGTTTGAGGTCGGGTTCGGGCTTCGATTCCTGCATGCCTTGGACCCTTGGCTAGGACTTTGGCGGCAGTGTGATGGGCGCCGAGCACGGGCCTGGAGCACCGCCGGGAAAATGCGTGTCGGAGGTGGCAAATGAGCGGCACCTCAAAACGTCGCGCATGTTGCCGGCGGTGCGGCGGTCCCCTGCGTGACAGCATCGCTCCGAATGGCCATCGGCTCCGCTATTGCCCGAGCTGCCACCAGAAGGCGAAGCGCATTTGGCATTCGGCTCACCCTGGCGCGAACCGGGCGCACGCACTCGTCGCGGTCGCGCTCAAGAGGGGGACTTTGGTCAAAGAGCCGTGCGCCATCTGCGGCACGACTGAGCACGTCGAGGCGCACCATCCCGCGGGTAACTACGCAACGCCTTTGGACGTCGAATGGCTGTGTCGGCTGCATCATCGCCGCAAGCATCGCCGCAAGCTGTCCAAGGGTCGCCGTCTATGAGCGGCTCCGAGGCTCTAGCGGTTAGACGCGAGGGCGGGCGCGCAGAGTATCATGATGGCGCAAACGCAAGTAAGCGCCCCGCGTCGCCATTTTCGGCGGTGAAAATCCGACCTCATTGCGTCGCCTCCCGGCTCCCTCAGATTCGCTCGACTTTCCCAAGCCGACCTAGCTCTTGCATCTGTTCGACAACGCCAACTGGCGGCCGAACGCGAAAGATTTCGCCGGCTAGCAGCGCGGCTTGGCATTGCGCGAAGACGTGCTCGAAGTCGCGGGTAACCTCCGACTTGATCGGACGCTCCCCGTCGGGCTTCCAACGTTCGAAGTACCAGTCGCCCATGCGCGGCTGCCCTCTCCCCGGCGCCAACCCTATCATCTGCTCGGGCAATGTCGCCATCGGAGCCGTCCAATGACGGCAGCTTCGCACACTGCGGAATTTCCGCACGCCGCGGAGATCTGGATCGACACATTCCGGGTCAAGGCCGCAGCAGGCGACACGCCCGCCAACGCCCTGCCAAAGAGGCGCGGTGGATGAAGCGCCAAATGTCCCTCGCCGAGCTTCGCGACCAGCTAGAGGCACACGCCGCTCGAACGGGTGATCGAGTAGCGGCACGAGCAGCGAATCTGATCACACAACGCCCGGTGGTCGGCCGGCCCGCGATTGATGACACCGGAGCCCTGGCCGAGGCCGAGCGCATATTCGCAAGCGGCGCGGTGAAGTCCTGGCGGGCCGCACTTTGGAAGGTCGCGCGGACCCGTGCGGTCCATGGTAACGCGAAGAGCTTCTGCAAACGCTTGCAGAAAAAGTCCAAGGGCCGAGCGAATTGTGCCGCATAAATATTTTGTGGCACGGCGCTCGCTGCCATGGTCCTCGCACGCTGATTTGCGAGCAGACCAATGCCCTCATTGAACTTCATCGAACCCTCCTCACCGCCGACGGTACTGGCCTCTCCGACGCCGCGGGCGCCTAAGTCCATCAAACCGCGGTCGCCGACCATCGCAGACAACATCCCTGCCCTGGCCGACGTCCACGCGCCGCTCGCCTTGCTGCTCAGGAAGCGCGCCGATCTCTGGGACAAGAAAAACGTCCTTTTGGGCGAACGCAACGCCATTTACGTGCGCCTGCGCGATCAAAGTCAGGAGCGGAGCGGCGTTCCAGTTGTGGACGGGAAAGCGAGCACCGACCGCGCGGAGCGTGTCGCCCAGTTGCTCGGCGAGATTCTACCAAAGGATACAACGAAGCCGGCCACACC
>JBDTVO010000176.1:0-6014 GCA_040007135.1 Devosia sp.
GCACACCGAGATAGGTGTAGACGCCCGAGGCGAGCGCCAGCACCGCCAGCGCAAAACGCGTCATGGTCTCGACGCCGCGCACGGTTTCCTGCAGCCGGGCGGCGTTATTGGTGCGCAGCATGGTGATCGTCCCCTGTTGGCGGCATTATTGGGCCAAACACGGCGCAAAAGCGGCGGCTGGCTTACGCTTTGGAGAGCTTGCGCAGCACTTTGTCGACCCGCGCCCGCTTGGCCGGCGCGTCGATGGCCTTGAGGCGGGTTTCGAGGATGGCGCGAAACCGCGCCCGGTGCGCCGCCGTCACCGCCGGCAACGCCAGCTCCGCATACATCGGGAACTGGTTGGTCGCGGCGACCTCCAGCCGGTCGAGCAGCGCTGGCATTGCCTTTGCCTCACCGGCGATCGCCAGCTTGGCGAGGATCGACATGGCCTTGTCCTTGGCGATCACCGAGCCTTTGTCGGCGGCCGCGAGGACGGCGGCCAGATGCCTCGCCACTTCCGCCGGCTTTGCCGCCGCGATGCTGTTGATCGCCGACATGGCGCCCCAGACGTTGCGATTGTTCTTCGAGCCGAGCAGCGCCAGGAAGGCCTCGGCATGCGGCGCGACGAGGTCCGGCTTTCGCTCGCCGATCTCGTACAGCACCTTGATGGCGTCGTTCTGCTCGGCGACCGTGCCTGCGCTCAGCAGGGCCGCCAGTTCGGCGATGGGTGCCTTGTCCGGCTTCACCACCAGCCGTTCGGCCAGCTCGACATTGGGCCGCTCGTCGGCGCGGCCAAGGGCAGACGCGAGTTTTTCGACAACGCTCATTCGACCGCCACGTCGAGCGCCAGCGCCACCATGTCCTTTAGCGACGTCTGCCGCGCCTCGGCGTCGATGGCCTCGCCGGTGAGGATGTCGTCGGTCATGGTGCAGATGGTCAGCGCCGCGACGCCGAAACGGGCGGCCAGCGTATAGAGAGCGGCGGACTCCATCTCGACCCCGAGCACGCCATGCGCCGGCAGCCGGCCGTAGCCGTCGAGTCCGGGCTCGATGTGATAGAAGATGTCCGAGCTCAGCATGTTGCCGACATGCGCCCTGAGCCCGCGTGCCTTGGCCTTTTCCGCAGCAGAGCTCAAAAGCCCGTAGTCGGCGATGGGGGCGAAGTTGAACGGCCCGAAGCCGTCCTTGACGATGGTCGAGTCGGTGGTCGCGGCCTGGGCGATCACCACGTCGCGCACCTTCACCTTGGCGCTGAGACCGCCACAGGTGCCGATGCGCAGCAGCCGCTTGACCGCATACTCGTTGATCAGCTCGTGGACGTAGATCGACAGCGACGGCTGGCCCATGCCCGTCGCCTGCACCGACACCGGCTTGCCGTTCCAGCTGCCGGTGTAGCCGAGGCAGTTGCGTACGGCGTTGACCTGCCGGACATCCTTGAGGAAGGTCTCGGCCACCCATTTGGCCCGGAGCGGATCACCCGGCAGCAGCACCGCCTCCGCATAATCTCCCGGCTTGGCGCTGTTGTGCGGCGTCGGCATGCTCGATCTCCCTCGCGTTGCTCCACCCTAACGGCAGCGCGCCGAACTGTGCAGGGGGAGCGCGCAGTTGCCTAACTTATCGGCGTCTGCCTAGACTGCCTCAGTTTCGGGCAGGCACGGGGGCGCCGGCACCGGAAGCGTTGGTGCACGTCCCCACGGATATCCCAGCCATGGCTCCGCTGCTGCCGGTCCAGCGTTATCTCGAGGACCTCCACGCCCGCCACAAGCTCAACCGCAGCGGCAAGCTCGCCGACTACATCCCGGAACTGACCCGGGTCGAGCCGGACCTGTTCGGCATCGCCTTCGCCACCATGGACGGCTACGTCTACGAGATCGGCGACACGGCCGCGGCGTTCACCATCCAGTCGATTTCGAAGGCCATCATCTATGGCCTCGCCCTCGAGGATCACGGCCGCGCCGAGGTGCTGCGCAAGATCGGCGTCGAGCCCTCGGGCGAAGCCTTCAACTCCATCGCCTTCGACGAGAAGAACAACCGGCCGTTCAACCCCATGGTCAATGCCGGCGCCATCGCCGCGACGGCACTGGTCAAGGGCAGCAACGAGACCGAACGCTGGGCCCGCATCCTCGACACTTTCGAGCGCTTCGCCGGCCGCTCGCTGCTGCTTGACGACGCCGTCTATCGCTCCGAGAGCGCCACCGGCCACCGCAACCGCGCCATCGCCTTTCTGGAACTCAATTCTGGTATGATCGGCGGCGACGTCGACGAGCATCTCGACCTGTATTTCCGCCAGTGCTCGCTGCTGGTGAACACCGCCGACCTCGCCATTATCGGGGCGACGCTCGCCAATGGCGGGCTCAATCCGGTAACCGGCGAACGGGCGCTGTCGGCCGAGCATGTGCGCTCGGTGCTGTCGGTGATGAACACCTGCGGCATGTACGACTATGCCGGCGGCTGGCAGTTCGACGTCGGCCTGCCGGCAAAATCCGGCGTCGGCGGCGGCATCACCGCCGTGCTGCCGGGACACCTTGGCATCGGCGTGTTCTCGCCGCGGCTTGACGCCGTCGGCAACTCCGAGCGCGGCGTCAAAATCTGCGAGGATCTGTCGCGCAACTTCCGCCTGCATTTGTTCGAGGATCGCGGCTCGGGGCAGGACCCTGTGCGCCGCTTCTACCGCGGCACCGACGTGCGCTCGTCGCGTGTCAGGCGGCAGGCCGAGACGGAAACACTCGACCACGACGGCTACGCCATCGCCATCTGCGAGCTGCAGGGAGAGCTGAGCTTTGTCGAAGCCGAACGGGTGAGCCGCCGGATCGGCGAGGAGCTGTCGAGCTTTTCCTTCCTCATCCTCGACATGACGCGGCTCAGGCGCGTCGACCCGGTGGCCGAACAGCTGCTGGTGATGGTGCGCGACATGTTGCACGCCCACGGCCACGCCTTCGCCATCGTCAGCGGCGACGCGCGGATGCGCGAGCTGGCCGGCGCGCACGGCTTCCCCGCCCTCGACCCGGCGCTCGAGCTGTTCGAGGATTCGTTGCTCGCCCGCATGCTCGAGGCCGAAGCGATCAGCAAGGATCGCGTCGAGCTCACCGAATTCGCCTTGCTGCACGACTGGCCGCCCGAGCGGGTTGCCGCCCTCGCCGATCGCCTGACGTTGCGCAGCTTCGCCGCCTCTGAGCCGCTGATCGAAGCTGGCGCCCCGGCACGCGCCCTCTACTTCCTCACCGCCGGCCGGGTAAACGTCCAGATCAACGTCACCGGCGGCATGGCGCGCCGGGTGAGCACCATCGATGCCGGCAACGTCTTTGGCGAGCTGGCGCTGTTCGGGCAGTCGAAGCGCACCGCCGATGTAGTGGCAGCGAGCGACGGCGAACTGCTGGAGCTGACGGCGGACACCATCGCGGCGTTCTCGGCAACCGACCCGCAACTGCATACTGCGCTGGCGCTGGCGGTGGGCCGCTCGCTCGCCGACCGGCTTGGACGCGCCAACCGGGAGATCCAGGCGCTGAGCCGGTAACGTTGCGCCGCCTCGGCACAGCGACTATATCGCGGCTCCAGCCTGAGGAGCCGCACATGGTCGCGAAAATCTTCATCGACGGCGAAGCCGGAACCACCGGGCTGCAGATTCGCGACCGGCTGGCCGGCCGGCGCGACCTCGAGCTGCTGTCGATCGCTGCCGACAAGCGCAAGGATCAGGCCGAGCGGAAGCGCCTGCTCAACGCCGCCGATGTGGCCATCCTTTGCCTGCCCGACGAGGCCGCAATCGAGAGCGTAAAGCTGATCGACAACGACACGACGCGGATCATCGATGCCTCGACGGCGCATCGTATCGCCGAGGGCTGGACCTATGGCTTTGCCGAAATGGACAAGAACCAGTCCGGGCTGATCGCGCGGGCGAAGCGCGTCGGCAATCCCGGCTGCTGGCCGCAGGGCGCCATCGCCACGCTTCGGCCGCTGGTCGAGGCGGGGCTCGTGCCCGCCGACACGCCGCTCACGGTGCACGGCATCTCCGGCTACACCGGCGGCGGCAAGTCGATGATCGCCGACTACGAAGCGGCCGGCGACGACGCCAACGAGTTCATGCCCTATGGCCTGACCTTCAAGCACAAGCATTTGCCTGAGCTCGAGACCTATGCACGGCTGGCCCGCGCGCCGCTCTTCACCCCTGCGGTGGGGGCATTCGCGCAGGGCATGATCACCGTCGTGCCGCTGCAGCTCTGGGCTTTGCCGAAAGTGCCGAGCGGCCGCGCCCTGCATGCGGCCATCGCCGATCATTTCGCCGCCATCGACGGCGGCTTCGTCGAGGTCGCACCGCTGGTCGAGGCCGAGCGCATGCCGGAGCTGAACCCCGAACTCTACAACGGCACCAACCGCATGCGGCTGCACGTCTTTGCCAGCGACGCCAAGGCGCAGGCGGTGCTGCTCGCCGTCTACGACAATCTGGGCAAGGGCGCCTCGGGCGCCGCGGTGCAGAACCTCAACCTGATGCTGGGGCTGGCGGCGGACACCTCGCTCGCGGCGTAGCCGGATCATCGCGCCGCATTGCGCCCAACGCCAATCCCGGTGCAGGATGCGCCTCAGTCCGGTGCAGGGTACAAGCGATGAGCAGTGACACCTCGATGGCGGCGGTGCTCGCCTATTGCGACGAATTTCCCATGCAGAAATTCGCGCCCGGCGACGTGCTGATCCCGGAGGGTCCCAACACCAACCGCATGTTCATCCTCGCCGCCGGCGAGGTGGAGGTGCTGCGGGGCGACACGCAGGTTGCCGACATCGCCATTCCCGGCGCCATCTTCGGCGAGATCGCGGCGCTGCTCGGCGGCCCGCACACCGCAACGGTGCGCGCCGTCACCGACGGCACGGCGTTCCGTATCGACAACGCCCGCGACCTGCTGATGGACCACCGCGAGATCAGCTTTCACGTCTCGATGATTTTGGCGCGGCGGCTGACCGACGCCACCTCGTACCTCGCCGACCTGAAGCGCCAGTTCGCCGACCGGCAGGACCATCTGGGGATGGTCGATGAAGTGCTCGATGCGCTGGTGCAGCGCCAGCGCCCCGCGGTGAGCGCCGGGCCGACGATCAAGGATTCGCGGCTCTAGGCCCCATCCATTCCGGCATTGCCGTCAGCTGCGCGACCGGCCGCACCAGCGGCGCGTCGAGCTTCACCGACTCGGCTCCCTCGAGCGAGAACCATGCCGCCTCCTGCGCCACCGTATCGAGCGCAATCGAGGTCGGCACCTCGCCGATCTGCCGCCCGGCATTGACCACCCAGGTGCTGCCGATGCGATCGACCCAGGAGCCGTTGCGCGCGAACGGTGCTTCGTGGACGTGCCCGCAGATCACCAGGTCCGGGGCGTATTCGGCGATCCAGCCGACCAGCGCGGCGTCGCCGAAGTAGCGCTCTCCCGACCAGCTTATCGGCGAGTCGGGCGGCGGCGCGTGGTAGATCCAGAACCACGGCCCGTCGCGGAATTTTGCCGCATCGACGAACTGCCTGCCGATCTGCTTTTGCGTCAGCGGGCCATCCCACCACGGGCAGAGGGTGATCATCGTGTCGTCCTCGAACAGCGTGTCGCCGTCGGCCGGGATCGCCAGGCGCTTCACCTGCCGCATCCACTCGGCGTGCTTTTCGCCATCGGCGCCGAGCGCATCGAGATCGTGATTGCCCGAACAGACCACGAGCTTGGTGATGCCGCGCAGCCGCTTCAGGTATTTCAGCACCACGACGATCTGCGTTTCGGGATCGACCAGCGAGGCGATGTCGAGCAGGTCGCCGGCGATGATCACGAGATCGTATTGCGGCGCCGCGCCCACCACCCAGTCGAACTGCGGCAATGTGTAGTGGAGATCGGAAACGATCAGGATCTTCATCGGGCACCGGCGACGCTTTGGCGGAGCCTAGCTGACGCCGATGACGCTGGCGAGACTACGCCACCAGATCGGCGAGAACGGCGTTCGCGGCGCGCACCGCCTCGGCCGGCGCGAGGCTGAGCAGGAGGCCGCGCTGACCGGCATTGAGGTAAAGGCGGTCGAACA
>JBDTVO010000177.1:0-6005 GCA_040007135.1 Devosia sp.
CCATCTCCGAGAACATCGCCATGATGTCTTCGATCTGGTCGGGCGAGACCTGATCCGACGGCAGCACGGCATTGACCTCTTCATAGGTCACGTAGCCACGCTTCTTGGCTGTCTTGATCAGCTTTTTGACCGCCGCATCGGAAAGGTCGAGCAACGGGCTGTCGGGCGTCTCGGCGCCCTCGGGCTTGTCGCCCCCGGCCTGCGGTTTCTCGGAATCTTTCGGCTTGGTGGCGAGTTTGGTCACGGTTTTGGATGTCGTCCTGGTCTTGGAATCGGTGGTCTTGGAATCGCTGGTCTTGGCTCCCGCTACGGGAGCGCCGGAAGTCTTGGAGCTTGGAACCTTGCCGCTTGGTGTCTTGGCTTCCGGGGTCTTGGCGCCGGCCCGGGGGGCGGCAGTCTCTGCTGAACTCGTCTTGCCGATCGTCGTCGCCTTGGGCGGACTCGGGCTTGGCTTGGGCGCCGGGACTGCCGGCGTGGGCGCAGCGTTCGCCTTTCCCTTCACAGGGCTGGCGGCGGGCTGCACCGGCTTGGGTGGAGCCTTGGCCGCCGGCTTGGGTGGAGGCGTCGCCTTGATCGTCTTGCTGGCGGGTTTCTTGTCGGTGCGTGCCTGCACCTTCGTCGAAGCCTTCAGCGGCTTCACCGATGGCTTGGCCTTGGCCTGAGATTTAGGCGCTGTCTTGACCGCCACCGGCTTCTTCACCGGCTTTGTTGCCTTGACCGCAGGCTTGGCTTTGCTCGCTGGTTTCGTCGCGGCCTTGGGGGCAGATTTCGGCGCCGACTTTTTTGCCGGCTTCGCCTTCGCCGCCGTCCTGGCAGCAAGCTTCGTCGCTGCCTTGGGCTTTGCCTTGCCCGCCTTTGATGCTGGCTTCGTGGCCATCTGCGTCTTGCTCCGTGGCCCCTCGCCGGGCCAACTGGGTTCGCGAGTGCGCGGGACTTTGGCGCGAAGGACGGGCTAGATGGCCCGCTGATTCGTTTTCCGAAGAGGCTTATGCAACTGATTCGGCCATAAGCAAAATCGCGCGATTCGCGAGCTTGCTCAGAAGCTGCGGGCCGCGCGTCCGGATAACGAACCGAATCCTTCGATCAACGCCTCTGTGCCGTCGACGGTCGTGATCTGGTTCTTGATGTCCTGCAGCGCTCTGAAGGAGTCCTCGGTCCACTGGACGTCGAGGGCGTTCTCTGCTGCTTTCAATGCCTTATTTAGCTCAACGGACTTGTAATGCAAGGCAAGCGCGTGCCGAAGCCCGGTTTCGGCGTCGAGCGGAGCGGCGTCGCCGAGCACCTGCCAGACCCCCTGCCCCTTGAGCAAACCCTCGAGCCGGTCGATCACCGGGCCAAAGCCGCGGGCTCCCAGCCCCGCTCTGAGATCGGCGGCCGACAAGTCGTGGTCGGCCATCAGCAGGTCCAAAATCGCCGAAAACAGCTTTCGCGCCGGCGGCGAGCCGAATTCGAGGTCCGCGAGCGGTTCCAGCCGGGTCTCGGCCAGCGCCGGATGGTTGACGAGGCTGACGAGGATCACGGCTTCGCGCGGCGTCGGGTCGCCCGCCCGCCCCGGCCGCAGCAGCCGCGAATTGCGCAGGATGTCGGACACCACGAGGCGCGGCGTGCCGGGCGGCCTTGGCGCGCCATAGCCGCGTCGGGGGGCACCGCGCCGGTCGTCCCGCCGCCCCTCGTACCGCGAGGCTGGGCGGATCGGCTGGAAGAACGCCGCGAGCTTTTCGTCGAACGCCTGCAGGTAGTGCCGCCGCACCGACTGGTCGGCAATGCCGTTCGCCCGCTCTCTTAGCCGCTGCTCCAGGGCAGCGCGCGCCTCGGGCGTTTCCGGCACGATGCCGCCCGTCTCGAGGCTCCACACCATGTCGCTCAGCGAGCGCGCCCGCTCGATCACGTCGGCGAAGGCATCGCGCCCCTGCTGCCGGATCAGGTCGTCGGGATCGACGCCCTCCGGAAGCGTTGCAATCCGCACGGTCTTGCCCGGCGCCAGCAGCGGCAGCACCAGCCCCGCTGCCCGCTCGGCCGCCCGCAGGCCCGCCGCATCGCCGTCGAAACACAGCACCGGCCCGTCGCTCATCCGCCACAAAAGGGTCAGGTGGTCCTCGGTCAGCGCCGTGCCCATGGGCGCCACCGCGCCCTCGAACCCCGCCATCACCGCAGAGATCACGTCGAGATAGCCCTCGACCACGATCACCGGCTTGCCGTCGCGCGCCGCCTTCCTCGCATCGAGGCCGTTGTAGAGCACCATCCGCTTCGAAAAGATCGGCGTTTCCGGCGAGTTGAGATACTTCGCCGGAACATCCGCGCCCAGCGCCCGGCCGCCGAAGGCAACAATGCGCCCACGAAAATCGAGGATCGGAAACATCACGCGGTTGCGGAAGCGGTCGTAGGGCACCGCGATGTCGTCGCCGGTGACCACCATGCCGGTGTCGATCATCTCCTGCGCCGACACGCCGTTGGCGGCGAGGTGCTCCTTCAGCCCGTTGCGGCTGTCGGGCGCAAAGCCGACGCGGAAGCGCGTCTGCGCCGCCGCGCTCACCCCGCGCTCGTTGAGGTAGCCGCGAGCCCGCGCACCAATATTGTGGCCGAGCGCCGCCTCGAAATACGCGGCCGCCAGTTCCATGACATCGTAGAGGTTGCGCCGAGCCTCCTCTCGCGCCTCGTCGCGCTCGTCCCGGGCCGGCATCGGCACGCCCGCCATGCTGGCAAGTTTTTCGACCGCCTCGGGGAAACTCATCCCGCCCTTTTCGGTGAGGAAGCGGAAATGGTCCCCCGTCACCCCACAGCCGAAGCAGTGATAAATGCCCTTTCGGTCATCAGCGTGAAAACTCGGGGTCTTCTCGCCGTGGAACGGGCAGCACGCCCAGTAGTCGCCGCGATTGGGCTGGCTCTTGCGCTTGTCCCAGATCACCTGTTCGCCGACCACCTCATGGATGGGCAGGCGCTGCCGGATTTCCTCGAGGAAGGTATCGCTGAACCGCATCCGCGATACGTAGGGCTTTGCCGCCCGCGAGTCAGTATCACGCCACAAACTTATCCCCGCCCTGGGTTTTGGGCGGGGAAAACTCACCTGGCCGGCTGCAGGTCGCTTACGGAGCGAGGAAGGCCTCGGCGTAGGCGACGACCGCCGGGGAGCTGAGGATCGTGTAGTGGGTCTGGGCGGGAATGATCGCCAGTTGGCTCGCCGAGCGGCCCGATCCATCCATGCCGCCGTCGCGCTGCCCGCCGCCACGCAGGCCGTACCAGGCGCTGATCGCCTCCGGCCGGATCGAGTCCGCGTCGGCGTAGATCATCAGCACCGGTCCCTCCAGTCTGGCGAAGCCGTCGGACCAGTCGTGTGCCGGCTGGTTCATCTCGCCGGTCTTGCGCATCACAGTCTCCCAGTTTCGGTCGGGATAAAGCGTGCCGAGCGGCGATTGCGCGATGCCCTTGCCGATGGCCGGCGCCATGCCGGGCAGCGCATCGAATGCGGCGCGGATTTCCGGGTACTCGCCACTCGTCGCCACCGTCGGTGACACCAGCACCAGGCGGCCGACCATCTCGGGGTGCCGGATGCCGGCCTCGATCGCCACCCCGGCGCCCATTGAGTAACCCATGAGATCGGCCTTGCCGACGTCGATTTCGGCCAGCAGCGCCGCTACGTCATCCGCCATCTGCTCGTAGGTCCACGGCGCGTCGGTATCGCCGCTCAGCCCGTGGCCCCGCATCTGAATGGCGATCACCCGATGACCCTTCGCCATTCCGTCCAGCGTCGAGCCGAACATCTCGGACGGATTGACCCCTCCGTGCAGCATGACAAGCGGCGTTCCGCTGCCGCGAATTTCGTAGTGCAGCTCGACACCGTTGACGGTCGCGGCGGCAATGATGGGGTTCATGGTGGGGTCTCCCTTTGTATCGGCAATGGACGGGCTGGCAGCCAAAGCTGCCAGGACGGTGAGGGCTGGAATGAGGTGGTTGCGCACGGCGATCTCCCTTTGAATAACCTTATAGTTATATAACCTCTTGGTTATAGTCAAGAGGAAGGTGAATACTCCTCGCCGGCACTTCGGCCTCGGGTGTGGCGGCGTTGCCCTTGCCAGTCCCTCGGGCACTGTGCAGTCTGACGGAAACCAGGGCTTGGGAGTGGGGTATGGGCAGGCTTCTCGCAACAACGGCCGTGATCGCGTTCCTCTCGGCAAGTACCGCGGCCGCCGGCGGCGTTGGTCCGCCCCCGGTGTCGCCCACCTCGACCACCGGCAGCGTGACCTTCCTTCTCGGCCTTGCTGTCGAGTTCGGCGATCCGCAGCCCAACCTTGGCATCACCGGCAAGGTTCTCGTCGCCCCGTTTTCCAATGGCATCGTGGTTGGCGGCGGCGTGACCTACCTCCCCAACTCGACCCAGCAGTTCGGCGTCGATGTCAGTGGCGGCGTCAATCTCGGTGGCGTCGCGGTATTGGGTGGCTATGACTTCCTCACCCAGCAACCGCAGGTGAGCGTCGGCATCGCCCCCACCAGCAGCACTCTCACCTGCCCGCCCAACTACACTCTGTCGGGTGGCCTCTGCTATCCGCCGTCCCCATCAGATCGTCGGCTGAAGCGGGAGATCGTTCACCTGGCGACGCTCGGCGATGGCGTGAAGCTCTACTCCTTCCGCTACCTGTGGTCCGAAATTGTCTATGTCGGCGTGATGGCGCAGGACCTGCTCGATGACTCGCGCCTGCGCCACGCCGTCAGCACGGGCGAAGACGGGTTCTACCTTGTCGACTACGATGCGCTGAACCTGGTCATGGTGACGCTCGACGTCTGGAACGAGCACGGCGTCGAGGCGATGGTCCTCGGCTCGCGCCGTCCGGAGCTGCTCGTCGCCGAGGCCGCCTAGCTCCCCGACCGCCGCCGCCCGACGAATGGATAGGCCAACAGCGTCGACACCTTAAATCCTGCCGGCCGCGCCTCGGCCGGCAACCCCATCCTCAGCTCGGCCTCCGGCAGTGCGGGCCGATCGACATAAGTCCCCAGCATCCGGTCCCAGATCGTCAGCACCTGCCCGAAGTTCGAGTTGCCTTCGCGCATGTCGCTGGAATGATGCGTGCGATGCAGGTCCGGCGTGACGATGAGCCATCGCAGCCACCTGTCGAGCCGCTTCGGCAGCGCGACGTCGGCGTGGGCGAACGCGTTCTCAACCGCAAACACCAGCCCATAGATGATCGCCACGACCACCGGCACGCCGAGCACCACGTAGACGAACAGCAGGAAGATCGAGCTCGCGACGATTTCCAGCGGATGGTGCAGCTGCCCCGTCGCCGCCGTCACGTGCTCGTCCGCATGATGGATTGCATGCAGCCGCCAGAGCGCAGGGATCGCATGGCTGAGGCGATGGAACGCGTAGTTCAGGAAGTCGATGAGGAGGAAGCTGACGACGAACAGCACCGGCGCCGGCCAGTCCAGACGCCCGAGGCTAAAGACCTTGAGCGGCAGGAAGGCGGCGATCAGGTGCTCCTGTACGCCGTACTGCAGGATCAGCGTGGTCGTGATTGTCAGCACGGCGAAAGTCGCGATGGGCGGCAGGTGCTCACGCCACACCGGTCTGCTGCTCATCCGCGGAAACGCCACCTCGACCAGCGCAAACACTGCGATGGCGCCGAACGCCACAAGGATTGGCAGCTCCGAAACGATCAGTTGCCCGAGGCTCGGCATCTGTCCGCCCGTCAGGCGGACGTCGCCGCGGCCCCGCGATAGAGCCGGAAGGCGAGAACGAACAGTCCCGCGGCGAACAGGATCATCATCACGCCGGCGAACACGATGAAGAACTGGGCGCCCATCAGCGGCGCCACCGCGAGGGCGATGCCGAACAGCACATAGAGGATGCCCGACAGCAGCACCGGCCAGATCTGGCTCAGCAGCGCGCGGGCGCGAATGGCAACGGCAATTTCCATGGTGCCGACCACGATCGCCTGGATCGCGATCAGGTAGATGAGGAAGGTCGCCGTGATCAGTGCCGACAGGATCGGAAACAGCACGATGATGAGGCCAAG
>JBDTVO010000178.1:0-5978 GCA_040007135.1 Devosia sp.
CAATGGGTTGGCGGAGACGTCAGTGGTCAACTCTGCCTGTCCGTCATCCACCGTGTCACCCCGGCGGAGGCCGGGGTCCAGCCATGAGGGTGTCCATGACCGTTGAGCGAGATGAGGGCACCAGGGATGGATTCCGGCCTGCGCCGGAATGACAGTGGTGGGGTTGATGGCTTCGTGCGTGGGGCTCCCCCCACCCTCGATCCCTCCCGCACAGGGGGAGGGAGAAGACTGCGGGCTTTGTGTGTCGGTAAGGGTGCCGACACACTCACGGTGTCATTCCCGGGACGCAGTGCGTGGTGCCGCCCCCTCCACCAGCCTTTGGCTGGTCCCCCTCCCCCGTGAACGGGAGAGGAGCCCGACTGAGGGTGCCGTTGGTCTGGTTGTCCTCATCCACGGTGTCATTCCCGCGGAGGCGGGAATCCATGCTGGCGCTGGTTCGGGGTGAGAGGTAGGTCCCGGCTTTCGCCGGGATGACAGCGGTGGAGAATGCAAGGACCAGAGCGGGAGGCTCTCCCCACCCTTGATCCCTCCCCGCAAAGGGGGAGGGAGACGACTGCGGGCGGTGCTTGGTCCGGCTCAGTAGCGGTAGTGTTCGGACTTGAAGGGGCCGTCCAGTGGAACGCCGATATAGTCGGCTTGCTGCTTGCTGAGGCGGGTGAGCTTGGCGCCGAGCTTGGCGAGGTGCAGTTCGGCGACTTTCTCGTCGAGCTGCTTGGGGAGGACGTGGACGGTGTGCGGCAGGTTACGGCCGTTGCTCCAAAGTTCGATCTGCGCCAGCGTCTGGTTGGAGAACGAGGCGCTCATCACGAAGCTCGGATGGCCCGTGGCGTTGCCGAGGTTGACCAGCCGGCCCTCGCTGAGCAACACAATGCGTCGGTTCGGTCCGAGCTCGACCAGGTCGACCTGCGGCTTGACGTTGGTCCACTTGAAATTGCGCAGCGCCGAAACCTGGATCTCGTTGTCGAAGTGGCCGATGTTGCAGACGATCGCCATGTCCTTCATCTGCCGCATCGCCTCGAGGGTGATGATGTCCTTGTTGCCGGTGGCGCTGACGACGATGTCGGCGCGGTGCGCGGCATCCTCGAGCGTCACCACCTCGAACCCGTCCATCGCCGCCTGCAGCGCGCAGATCGGATCGACCTCGGTCACCAGCACACGGGCGCCCGAGCCCTTCAGCGACTGCGCCGAACCCTTGCCGACGTCGCCATAGCCGCAGACGATCGCCACCTTGCCGGCCATCATCACGTCGGTGCCGCGGCGGATGGCGTCGACCAGCGATTCCCGTGTGCCGTATTTGTTGTCGAACTTCGACTTGGTGACACTGTCGTTGACGTTGATGGCCGGGAACGGCAACTCGCCCCGCTCCTGCAGCTGGTAGAGCCGCATCACGCCCGTGGTCGTCTCCTCCGACACGCCGCGGATATTGGCGCGGATGTTGGAGTAGAAATGCGGGCTCTTCGCCAGCCGCTTCTTGATGGTGGCAAAGAAGATCTCTTCCTCTTCGTTGCCGGGCTTGGCGAGGACGGACGGATCAGTTTCCGCCTTGGCGCCGGTGAGGATCAGCATCGTCGCATCGCCGCCGTCGTCGAGGATCATGTTGGGGGTGAGCCCACCGGGCCAGTCCATCATCCGGTCGGTGAAGTCCCAGTACTCCTCGAGACTCTCACCCTTGTGCGCGAACACCGGCACGCCGGCCTTGGCGATCGCCGCCGCCGCGTGGTCCTGCGTCGAAAAGATGTTGCAGCTGACCCAGCGGACCTCGGCGCCGAGCGCCCGCAGGGTCTCGATCAGCACCGCCGTCTGGATGGTCATGTGCAGCGAGCCGGCGATGCGCGCGCCCTTCAGCGGCTGCTGCCCGGCATATTCCTCGCGGATCGCCATCAGGCCCGGCATCTCGATTTCGGCCATGCCGATTTCCTTGCGGCCGTAGTCGGCGAGCGAAATGTCTTTGACGGAATAGTCGGCCATTTGGAGTCTCCGGATGCGCGGGTTTTGCCGCCTTATATTGGCGGATGCCGCTGCCGGCAATGGGGACATAAAGAAGTCTTTATATCTGCCGGACGATCCGTTCGTCGATTTCCCGCTGCGACGCATTGCGCCGCGGGCCGGGCGCCGGAGCGACCAGCACGGGCTCGACCACGACCGGCTCGACCACCACCGTCTCGACGAGGGTTGTCGCCCTCGGCGGCCGTGCCAGGGGCGGGGCCGCCGGCTCGGGGGTGCGCCGCCGGCCGAGCGCCAGCGGCACCTTCTTGTGCGGCGATTTTCCGCGGCGCCAGCGCAGCGGCAACGTCAGGAGGCCAAGCAGCGGATAGACGCCGAGATAGCCCACGACAACGCCGCTCAGGCCCCAGGCGATGCCCTCAGGCGTTACCGGCACCGCCGGCTTGAACGCCTCCCAGGCGCGGGCCGCGACATCGCCGTCGAAATAATCCCTGAGATGGGCGACCCGTTCGAGCGGGCCGGCGTTGCCGAGATCGGCGAGCGACTGGCTCAGCCGGTCGTAGCGGGCGAGGGTTCGATCCATGCTGAGGCCGCGACCGACGAGGAAGCCGTCGGACGAGATAGCGTATCGGGCGAGCGCCTGCTGCCGGGTCAGCCCGAAGCGCTGCGCATCGCTGTCGAAATCGGCGACGATGGTCCGCAGCTCATCGACAGCGCCGCCGAGCCGCTGCTCGTATTGCTGCGCGAATTCGGGGAACTGCGAGAAGCCGAGGCCAAGGGCCACGCCCGCAACCAGCGATAGGGTTCGCCGCATGGAAAAATCTCCGCGAAAGACGGCTACGCCAACAGAACGGCGGGATGCCGATCGCCGTTCCAGCTAGCTGTCCGCACCGACGCCCTCGCTGTCTTCATCAAAGCCGTTCTCGATGAGGGTGTTGATGGCATCGAGCGCTTCACGCGCCTGCTTGCCGGTGGCCTGGACGAGGATCGTCGATCCCGGTCCGGCGCCCAGCATCATCAGGCCCATGATCGAGTCGCCGTTGACGGTGGTTCCGTCGCGCGTCACTTTGATCTCGGCCTCGAAGCACTCGGCAGTACGCACGAAGCGCGCCGACGCGCGGGCGTGCAGGCCCTTGCGGTTGACGATCGTCATCTGTTGCGCCAGCGCCCGGCCGGCATTTGCCGCTGCATCCATCCGCACAATGTAAGCTGCGAGCACCTAACCGCCAAGCGACTCGCTGGCGACGTTGATGTATTTGCGTCCGGCTTCGGCCGCGAGCGTCACCGCCTGCTTGATCTCGAGATCGCCGCGCACGCGGGCGAGCTTGACCAGCATCGGCAGGTTGACCCCGGCGATCACCTCGGCGCCGACATTCTTCATCACCGAGATCGCGAGGTTAGAGGGGGTGCCGCCGAACATGTCGGTGAGGATCACCACGCCGTCGCCCGAATTGGCCGCGCCGACTGCGGCGATGATGTCCTCGCGGCGCGCTTCCATGTCGTCGTCAGCGCCGATGCAGACCGTCTCGATCTGCTCCTGCGGACCCACGACATGCTCGACAGCGGATTTGAACTCAACGGCGAGCGCTCCATGCGTCACCAGCACCACACCGATCATCCACTATCCCCAGGCGGGCCGTAGCCCCGAGCGACGCCGCAGGAGTTTTGTCCCCCGCGCCGGGCCCTTTCAAGCGCTTTTTTTGGGCCCCGTCGCAACAGGCCTAAGTGCCCGCAGCGCTTCATGTATCAGCATGAGCTGATGGGCGCTGTCGATGCTGCCGGCGCGTGGCACCGGCGCCCGGGCGAGGCGCACGCCAAGAAGGCTGGTGACCAGCGCGTCGTCTTCGACCATGCGCTCGAGCCCATCGACGAGATCGACCACAAGGTGCAGCGGCGCCGAGCCGACAAAGGGGCGCTCGACAATGCCGCGCCCGCGCAGCTCGATGAGGCCGGCGATGGCCGCGGGGGCCGACATCACCAGCCCCTGTGTGGTGGCCTCGATCTCGACGCGGTCGTCGCTGACCAAGAGGGCGGGCCGTCCGCGCGCCTCCCAGGCGTCGATCAGCTGCAGCGCCAGCAGGGATTTGCCCGCTCCCGAGGGGCCACGGAGGATGATGCCGATATCGTCGAGGACGAGGCCGGTGGCGTGAATGTTCTGCCGGCTCACTTGCGCCTGGCGGGCTTTTCGGTGCTGACGCGGGGCAGGGTGACGCTGAACAGCGCGCCGGAGCGGTCCTCGCGATTGGCGGCGACGATGGTGCCGCGATGCGCATCGACGATCTGCTTGGAGATGGCGAGGCCCAGCCCGGAGTGGTCGCCGAAATGCTCACCGTCCGGCCGGTCGGTGTAGAAGCGCTGGAAGATGCGGCTGATGTCGCCGCGGATGCCGGGTCCCTCGTCGGTGACGCTGACCATGATCTGCGTCTCGGTGGTCGAGATCCCCACCGTCACCGTGCCACCTGGCGGCGAGAACGAGACGGCGTTGTCGACCAGGTTGCTGACCACCTGCGCAAGCCGGCTGTCGTGCCCGACCATGGTCGCCGGGAACTTGCCGGTGCGCTTGTCGAGGACGACGTGGACGTTGTGCTGGGCCGCGAGGTCGCTCTGGATCGCCACCAACGCCTCGCACAGCTTGTCGAGGTTGACCGGCTCGGCGCTTTCGCGCGCCAGCTCGGCATCGAGGCGACTGGCGTTGGAAATGTCGGAGATCAGCCGGTCGAGCCGGCGCACATCGTGCTGGATGATGGCGTTGAGCCGCTCGACATCCTCGGCCTTCCGGGCCCGCGGCAGTGTCTCGACGGCCGAGCGCAGCGAGGTCAGCGGATTCTTCAGTTCGTGCGCCACGTCGGCTGCGAACCGCTCGATTGCCTCGATGCGGTTGTAGAGCGACGACGTCATTGAGCGCAGCGCCTTGCTGAGGTGCCCCACCTCGTCGGTGCGATAGGAGAAATCCGGGATCTCCTCGCGACTCTTGGGCGAGGTCTGCACCTTTTCGGCGGCCTCCGACAGGCGCCGCAGCGGCCCGGCGATGGTGCTCGCGAGGAGCAGCGAGATGATGATGGTCACCGCCGCCGCCACCAACGCGATGCGGATGACGCCCCAGCGGTCGGCAGCAACGATCGAGTCGATCTCGCCCGGTTGCGTCGAGAGCAGCAGCACGCCCACCGTGGCGCGCAGCCGCTGCACCGGGACCGCCACGGAAATCACCAGCTGGTGGTCGGCATCGACGCGCACCACGTCGGCCGGCGATCCCGCCAGCGCCGCGGCGACCTCCGGATATTTCTTGCCTTCGCTGGCGCCGTACTCCTGATAGGGCGGGAAATTGTCGCCCGGCACCCAGGAGAGCAGCCCCGTCGCCCAGTCGTTGGTTGCCGTGCCGGTCACCGGCTGGCTCGAGCGGATGACTTCGCCGCGCAGGTAGATCGAGGCGGAGTCGAGGATCATGAAGCCGGACTGGTCGAAGATGCGGGCGCGGGTCCGCGTCGGAGTCACCAGATTGCGCAACAGCGGCGCCACGCGCTCGGGATTGATCGGGAACTCAAGGTTTGGGTCGAAATAGGAGAAAGGGGAGACCGCGCTGCCCGATTTGAGCTGCAGCAGCCGGTCAGGGTCGACCTGGATGACGTCGCTGTCGACCGTCGCCGATGCGGCAATCGCCGCCGAGATGATCTCGCCCTGCACCCGCAGCGACTGGATGCGGGCGTCGATGAGGCCGGCACGCCACTGGTTGAGATAGAGTATCCCCGCCACCAGCACGACCAGCGCCACGAGGTTGAGGACGATGATCCGCCGGGTCAGCGACGAAAAGACGGTGAGCGCCAGGAGGCGCTGCACCCCGTTGAGGGCGCGGGCGGCGTCGGCGCGTATGGCGCGCCAAAGCCTCGCCCCGGCCGTGCCGCGCCCGAGGTCGCCGCTGGGCTTCCTCAGGCCGGGCAGGTCCTGACCGGTGACGGCCATCGCGGCTTATTGCTCCTTGAAGCGGTAGCCGACGCCGTACAGCGTTTCGATCATCTCGAACTCGTCGTCGACGGCCT
>JBDTVO010000179.1:0-5976 GCA_040007135.1 Devosia sp.
GACGTCGTCGTAGCCGCCGACCTCCTTGAAGGTCTTGCTCAGGATGGCTTTGGGGTCTTCCTCGTAGCCGGCGAAGAACTCGCGGTAGGCCTTGGTCACGCGCCGGGGCGTGTCCAGCAGGCCCTCGCGTCCCGGGTCGTCGCCTGCCCACGCGATCAGGGTCCGCACCGCGTCTTCCGCCTCCTCGCGGGAGGGTCGGCTCGCTTTGACCGGCAGCGGCTTGGCTGCGGCGGGCTTGGTGATGGCGTCCATCGGGGAGTTCCTTCGGGTCGGGCTTAATACGGAATACGCAGGCCGATCGTTCCCGGACCACCGAAAGCGCGGCGCTGCCGCCGCTGACTTATGCCCGGGGAGTGACTATATGTGGCAGTGGTTTGAATGCTCAAGAAACAGCGATGTGACTTAAATGGAGTTGAGCGATCTTTATTCCCAAAGGATCCTCGAAATTGCTGCCAACCAGCCTGTTCCCGGCCGCCTGCACAATCCTGGCGCCACGGCGCGCAAGCTGAGCCGGGTCTGCGGATCCTCGATCGAGGTTGATATTTCCGTGCGAGACGGGCGGATTTCTGGCTACGGGCACACGATTTCCGCCTGTGCGCTCGGACAGACGTCGACCGCGATCGTTGCCGCCAATGTGATCGGAACGCCGGTCGACGAGTTTCGCGCCCTCCGCGCCCAGATGATTGCGATGCTGAAGGCCGACGGACCCGCACCCGGCGGCCGCTGGTCCGCTCTCGCCTATCTCGAGCCGGTGCGGGACTATGCGCCCCGGCACACTTCGACGCTGCTGGTGTTCGATGCGGTGGTCGAGGCCATCGACAAGATTGAAGCCGAACAAGCCGCTGCGATGCCGGGCTGATGCGATTTCTTCACCGCGATTTTGGCCCCGTCCGCGCCTACCTGGAGCGGCTAGCGCCGCCGATCCTCATGCTGGACTGGGACCGCGAGCCGGTAACGGGCGGGTTCGCCATGCTGCCATCGACACTGCGGCGCCGCGCCGCCAACGTGGCCTTGCCGGTGGGCATCGACCGGGTGGCGTGGTTTGCCGATCGGGGCGACGGCCCGAGCCACGCGATAGAAGTCCTGCGGTACTATTTCCACGTCAATTCCACCGCCATCGGCCGTCCGCTGTCGCTTCCCGAGGCGGTGGAGCACATCGAGACGGTGGCTGCGGACAACGAGTTTATCCTTGCCGGCCATCCGGACGGCGGCCTCGTCTCCGTGTCCCGGGTCGAGCTTTCGTTTCAGGCCGGGCTCAAACCCATCACCTGGTGGGGGCCGTGAGCACCTTCTGGAGCCTCATCGACTTGCCTTTCAAGCTGGCGGCCTATGGCCTGATCCAGCTCTACCGCTACACGCTGTCGATGTTCATGGGGCGCAATTGCCGGCACGCCCCGACCTGCAGCGAATTCACCCGCGATGCCATCTGGCGCTTCGGCTTCTGGCCGGGCGGCTGGATGGGGGCGGCCCGCATCTATCGCTGCCGACCGGGCGGCACACACGGATACGACCCCGTCCCCGAGGCGTTGCCGCCGGAGGGGCACTGGTACGTACCGTGGCGCTTCGGCCGCTGGCACTGACGATTTCAACCAAGGAGAATTTCAATGAAGCATTCCGCCTCGGCGCAGTGGAAAGGCGGCCTCAAGGATGGCGGCGGCACGGTCGACAGCCAGAGCGGCGCCCTCAAGGGGCTCGCCTACAGTTACAAGAGCCGCTTCGAGGATGAGACCGGCAAGGCCGGCACCAATCCCGAGGAGCTGATCGCGGCCGCCCATGCGAGTTGCTACGCCATGCAGTTCTCGGCCTACCTCGGCGAAAACGGCACGCCGGGCGAGGTCAACGTGAGCTCGGTGGTCGAAATCCTCTCCGGCAATGTCACCAGCAGCGCGCTGACCGTCGAGGGCAGGGCGCCAGGCATCGACGCTGCGAAGTTCGCGGAACTCGCCGAGAAAGCCCGGGTCAATTGCCCTATCTCCAAGGCATTGGGCGCGATCAAGGTCACGCTCGACGCGAAGCTGGTCGCCTGATCGTTCTGTCCCATCCCTCCCCCTTTCGGGGGAGGGGACGACTGCCAATGACAGCGCAAGAATACCCGTGATATGAGCCCAAACCCGCCATTCCGGCGGCTCTACGGAGAGTTCAAATGATCAAGGTGACGTTCCCCGATGGTGCTTCGCGCGACTATGCAGCGGGCACGACCGGGACCACCGTGGTCGAAGGAATCTCCCCATCGCTCGCCAAGCGCACCGTCGCCATGAAATGGAACGGGGTGCTCACCGACCTCTCCGATCCGCTCAACGAGGACGGCAAGGTTGAATTCGTCATGCGCGACAGCGCCGATGGGCTCGGGCTGATCCGGCACGACGCCGCGCACGTGCTCGCCGAGGCGGTGCAGGAGCTGTGGCCGTCGACGCAGGTCACCATCGGCCCGGTGATCGAAAACGGCTTCTACTACGACTTCAAGCGCGACACGCCGTTCAGCGAGGAAGAGTTCCCCATCATCGAAAAAAAGATGAAGGAGATCGTCGATCGCGGCGCCGCCTTCACCAAGGAAGTCTGGTCCCGCGACGAGGCCAAGCGCGTCTTTGCCGCCAAGGGCGAGAACTTCAAGGTCGAGCTGGTCGATGCCATCCCGGCCGACCAGTCGATCAAGATTTACCGGCAGGGACAGTGGTTCGACCTCTGCCGCGGCCCGCACATGCGGACGACGAAGGATGTCGGCACGGCGTTCAAGCTGACCAAGGTGGCCGGCGCATACTGGCGCGGCGACAGCAACAATCCGGTGCTGTCTCGGCTCTATGGAACGGCATTCGCCACGCAGAAGGAACTCGACGACTACCTCCACATGATGGAGGAAGCCGAAAAGCGCGACCATCGCAAGATCGGCCGTGAGCTCGACCTGTTCCATTTGCAGGACGAGGCGCCGGGCAGCGTCTTCTGGCACCCCAAGGGCTTCGTCATCTATAACCAGATGGAAGAGTACATCCGCCGTCGGGTGAACAAGGGCGGCTACACCGAGGTGAAGACGCCGCAACTGATGTCGTCAAAATTCTGGGAAGCATCGGGCCACTGGGGCAAGTACCGCGAGAACATGTTCGTCGTTCCTGACGAAGTGCCCGGCACCGAAGAGGAGGGCCCGGTACTCAGCGGCAAGGCCGACCTCATGGCGCTGAAGCCGATGAACTGCCCGGCCCACATCCAGATCTTCAACCAGGGGACGAAGAGCTATCGCGACCTGCCGATGCGGCTCGCCGAGTTCGGCTGCTGCCATCGCAACGAGGCCCATGGCGCGCTGCACGGGCTGCTGCGCGTGCGGCAGATGACGCAGGACGACGCCCACATCTTCTGCACCGAAGAGCAGATCCAGGCCGAGACCGAGAAGTTCGTCCACTTGCTCTACTCGGTCTACGAGGACATGGGCTTTGCCGACGTGGTCATCAAGTTGGCGACGCGGCCCGAGAAATTCGGCGGCACCATCGAGCGCTGGAACGCAGCGGAGAAATCACTGGGCGATGCCCTGCGCGCCACCGGCTACGATTTCGTCGTTGCCGAAGGCGAGGGCGCCTTCTATGCGCCAAAACTCGAGTTCCACCTCAAGGACGCCATCGGCCGCTCTTGGCAGGTGGGCACGCTGCAGCTCGACTACGTGTTGCCCGAGCGGCTCGACGCGACCTACGTGGCCGAAGACGGCTCGCGCAAATACGCCGTGATGCTGCACCGCGCCATCCTCGGCTCGCTCGAGCGCTTCATCGGCATGATGATCGAGAGCTATGCCGGCAAGATGCCGATGTGGCTGGCGCCGGTGCAGGTGGTGGTCGCGACCATCGTCTCCGACGCCGATGCGTACGCCGAACGGCTGGTGATGCAGCTCAAGGACGCCGGCATTCGCGCCGAGCTCGACGTGCGCAACGAGAAGATCAACTACAAGGTCCGCGAACACTCGACCCAGAAAGTGCCGCTGATGTTCGTCGTCGGCAAGCGTGAGGCTGAGGAGGGCACCGTCTCGATCCGCCGTCTCGGCACCGAAGGCCAAAAGGTCGTGCCGGCAATGGACGCGATCGTCGAGTTGATGGCCGAAGCCGTGCCGCCAGATCTCAAGCGCGCCCCGGCCCTCAAGGCGGCCTAGACCCGCACCCCCAGCGCACGGCCCACCGGGCTGTGCGCTGTCACAGGACTGACGCACGACCGTCACCCGGTCGCAATCCATCGGCCCTAAGCCCTCGCCCCGACACACACAGGGGCACTCCATGAAATCCGTACTTCTCGCGACGACCGCGCTCGTTGCATTCTCGACTGCGGCACTTGCCGCCGAGCCATTCGTCATCACTTCTGTGCCGTTGATGCCGGCCGCCGACGTCCTTTCACCGGGCCTTACGGAAAAGGCTGTTGCGACGGGCGGCATGAAGCTCGAGAATCCCTCAAAGCTGATCGGCTACTACGGCTACGGGCTCGACGGTCCGCTGGTGCCCGTCAAGGGTGCCGTCCCGGCGAAGGGCACGCTGATCGAGGCGACCAAGACCGAGCCCGACAAGAACACCTACCTGGTGCTGACCGGTCAGACCGGCGCCGTGAAGGGCTACAACTACGGCACGCATTTCCTGTTCCAGGGTCACGAGGGTGGCCCGGCCGATGCCAATGGGGTGCGGCTGGGTGAACTGACCCGCATCAATCTCGACGCCAGCGAAAAGCATCGTGTCACGCTGATGGCCGCCGCGACGACCGACGGCACGCCGCTGCCGCTGATCGATGGTTCGGCCTACGATCCCTTCGCCAAGGTGTTGCTGCTCACCTCCGAGACGGGCCCGATGGGCGGCGTATGGCAGGCAACGCTCGACTATCCGTCCAAGGTGGTCGACCTCTCGGGTGCGACCGGCCGCGCCTCTTATGAGGGGGTGCAGTTCGACTCCGATGGCAGCGTCTGGCTTGTCGAGGATGCCGGCGGCTCCGGCGGCTCGTCGACCAAGGCGGCCAAGCAGCCGAACTCCTTCGTCTATCGCTTCATTCCCAAGGTGGTGAGCGACCTGACCAAGGGTGGAACCCTGCAGGTCCTGCAGGTGCTCGACCAGTACGCCCAGCCGATCGTTTTCCACGACAAAAAGCAGAACGACGACATCCTCGCCCCGATCCAGAAATTGATCTACGGCTACAATTACGAGCTGTCGGCGCGCTGGGTGACCATCCACGACACCGACAAGGACGGCATGGAGCCGTTCGATGCCAACGTCGCCGCCAAGGCAGCGTCGGGCACGCCGTTCAAGCGCCCCGAGAACGGCCAGTTCCGTCCCGGAACGTCGTTCAAGGAATTCTACTTCAGCGCCACCGGCGATACCAACATCAAGACCGAGGCAGGGCAGGAGTACGGTGGCTTCGGTGCCATTCTGCGGCTGACCCAGAAGAAGCCGGGCGCCAACACCGGGCGCATCTCCACGATCTTGCGCGGCGATGCGGCCCACACCGGCTTCGACAACCTGAGCTTCCTCGATGGCAACAACCTGCTCGTCGGCGAAGACGCGGGTGACAGCCTGCACCGGCAGCGCAACCTCCTCGACTCCCTCTACATGGTCGATGTCACCGCGGACTACTCGGCCGGCGCAAATCCGGTCCGGGTCCTGGCCCAGGGCCGTGACGAGATGGCGGTCATCGACGGCGGCTTCCTCGGCAAGGACGGCTTCCAGAACGAGGGTGACAATGAGATCACGGGTATCCACGTGTCAGATGGCGATGCCACCGTCGAGGGCCTGATCGGCACCAGGGTGCCAACGCCCTGGGATGGTGTGTGGCGCGTGTTCTACACCCGCCAGCACGGCACCAACACGACCTTCGAGATCGTCCGCGCCAAGTAGTTCGTTCCGGCGATCGTTGAGCTGGGGCCCGGCCGCCGCAACAGCCGGGCCCTAGTTTTTTCCGTCGTGAAACAGCGCGACGGATTTCTCGATCCGTCGCGCCCGCGTCTCCGCCGAGTTGGCCGCGTTGATC
>JBDTVO010000180.1:0-5962 GCA_040007135.1 Devosia sp.
TCAGCGGCTACACTTGGCTGTTCTGGGCGATCACAGTGCTGGCGCTGGTGCTCGGTGGCCTGATGATCATTCCGATCGGCGGCGCCGATATGCCGGTGGTCGTCTCGATGCTCAACTCGTATTCGGGCTGGGCTGCGGCGGGCATCGGCTTCACGCTGGGCAACACAGCGCTGATCATCACCGGTGCGCTGGTCGGCTCGTCGGGCGCGATCCTCAGCTACATCATGTGCAAGGCGATGAACCGCAGCTTCATCTCGGTGATCCTCGGCGGCTTCGGCGGCGACAGCGCCGCGGTGTCGGGCGAGGAAGAGACGCGGCCGGTGAAGCAGGGCTCGGCGGCCGACGCGGCGTTCATGATGCAGAACGCCGGCAAGGTCATCATCGTGCCGGGCTATGGCATGGCGGTGAGCCAGGCTCAGCACGCGCTGCGCGAAATGGCGGATTTGCTCAAGAAGGAAGGCGTCACCGTGAAGTACGCCATCCATCCGGTGGCGGGCCGCATGCCGGGGCACATGAACGTGCTGCTGGCGGAAGCCAATGTGCCGTACGACGAAGTGTTCGAGCTCGAGGACATCAACTCGGAATTCGCGCAGTCCGACGTGGCGTTCGTGATCGGCGCAAACGATGTGACCAATCCGGCGGCGAAGACCGACAAGACCTCGCCGATCTACGGCATGCCGGTGCTCAACGTCGAGGACGCGGGCACGGTGCTGTTCATCAAGCGCGGCATGGCGGCGGGCTATGCGGGTGTGCAGAACGAACTGTTCTTCCGCGACAACACGATGATGCTGTTCGGCGACGCGAAGAAGATGACCGAGGATATCGTCAAGGCGCTTGGGCACTAGCGGCGGATCGCACCGGGGCGGCGAGCACGCCGCGGTACGCCACGATCAGGCCCAGCCAGGGGTGGCGAATTTCGACATGGAAGTTGAAGCGACCTCCGTCCTCGAACTCGTAGGTCTCGCCTCCGGGGGCGAGGCGCAGCGGCAGTCGCAGGCCGAGCAGCGTCCAGCGCCGGACGATGAGCTGCAGGCGTCCATCGGCGAGGACGAGTGCGAGGCTCACGCGTATCGGGCCGAATTGCTCGACGACCAGCCGATCATCGCGCCCGCGGCCGGCGCGCTGCAGGCTTGAAAACACCGCGCTGCCAAACTGTCGGGTCCAGACCTCGCCGCCATCGCGGGGGGTGAACGTCACCTTGAGGGGGATTGCGTCCGCCGCGCCCGGAAGTCCGATGAGACGCCGGACCAGGCCGGCGAGCACATTCTTGCCGGTCTCAACCCGCGCCGTGCCGCTCACCATCATCGGTCCGTCGAGGTCGTGCATGCGCTGCAGCGAGGGCGGCAGCGACTGCCAGGCGTCGCCCATGATCCGCCGGTAAAGCGACTGCCCGGCAGTCGCCAGGTCGTCGCGAAAGCCGGTGGAGATGGTGCGATCGGCGAACGCCTCGTCGTAGTCGGCGAGGTCCAGCGCATTTGTCGCCGCCCGGGCACCCGGCTTCGGAACGATCCCAGCCAGCATCTTGCGGGCGATGACGGCGACGGCCATCGAGGGGATGAATGGGCCGTCATTGCCTTCGGCGAGCATGTGCCACGACCGCCGCACCGGGGCGCCATCGGCCATGGTGCCGGTCAGCTCGACGAACATGCCGCCGCGGTGCTCGCCCCAGCGGAAGAAATTGATCGCCCAGAAGGCGAGCGGGGCGAGTGCCGCGATGGAGGGCAGTAGACGTAGGCGCACCAGCCAGGCGAGGGCGTTGAGCGCGCGGTGCAGGACCTCGGGGACGGGACCGGCCCCCATCCACAGCGCTCGTATCTGTGGCATGGCGCGCGGGATCAGCAACAGATCCGGGACATCGACGAGGGAGAAACGGGTGCTCTTCAGCGGCAGCCGTCCCGGCGGCGCGATGGTGTAGCGGCGGGTTTCGGTCAACGCCTGTGCCGTGGCTGGAGCGCCGTCGCGCACCACCGGGATCGGTCGTCCGGCGTAGCTCATGATGGCGCGGATGACGTTGAGGCCGACACCGGCATAGGGCGAGGGTGCGATGCCGCCGACGGCGCTGTCGATCCGGGCGATGTCCTTGGCGAGCACGCGCAGGACGGCGGCGGTCAGCACGGGGAAGCTGCTCACGCCGGACAGGACGAAGACGCCTTTCGCCAGTGCCTGGTCGTGAAATGCCGTGATGCCACTGACGAAGTCCGACCCATCGGCCAGGTCGAGATAGTTGATGCCGTGGGCGATGGCGGCGCGAACGACGGCGTAGGGATCGGCGCCGTAGGCCTGGAAGGGGCCGGTAGCGTCGACGATCACGTCCGGGCGTTCGCGTGCCAGCGCGGCGGCGATGCCGGTGGCGCGATCAAGCGCCAGCGGGCGCAGTTCGGCACCGGCCGGTAGCGTTGCAATGAAGGCAGCGGCCTTCGCCGCCGAACGTCCGGCAATAATCAGGGTGAAGGCGGACGAGGGCGCAAGCAGGCGGGCGAGCCGGCCGCCAAAGGTGCCGTAGCCGCCGATGATCAGGACTTTCAGCCGCTGTTCCGTCACGCGATGAAGCGGTCGCCATAGGCGGGGACGGAGACCAGGCAGGTCTGACGCCGGCCGAACCAGCGGACGCGGTTGCGCGCCACGAACTCGTAGCAACGGTCCTGCCATTGCCGTGGCAGAATACGGAAGGCGTTGACCGCCGACCATGGAAAGCCGAGCCCGGCGATCATCTGCATCGAGCCCTCGGCCTTGAACAGCGCGACGCCATTCTTGATGAGGATGTTGGTCTCGTAGTCGGTCGGCGACAATCCGTAGTGGCGGTAGAGCGCGGCACCGAGCGGCGATTGCGCGGCAAGAAAACGATAGGTCGCCGTGCGGTCGCGCTTCAGCGCGAACTGTACCCAGCCCGAGCAAAGTGCGCAGTCACCGTCGAAAACGATGATCGGCCGGTCGTCGGGAAAGGCTGGGACCGCGGGGTCGTCGCGATAACTGTAGGGCTGTGCTGCCGCGGGCATCGGGGTGAACCTCGATCTCGGGGCCATGCATAGCGTCGGGGTGGGAGGCAGGCAAGGCGCTGAAGCACCAGGCAGCGGCCGGCCTGGTTCACCACATGTTGCGGCCGTCGATCGACTTGTGCTCGACGGTGGAGAGGTCGAAGTCCTCGAGCAGCCGAGCGTTCACGGACCACTGCAGGCGCGAGAAGTCCGGCTGGTAGGTCACGGGATCCCAAGTCGGCGTGACGGTGTAGACCGTGCACCCGCAGTGGCCGCAGAAATGGTGCACGTTGACCCGCGGTTCGTAGACGCTGTCGCGATCACTACGCGTCAGCCGCACTTGGCCGGGCTGATAGTACGCCCAGAGCGCCCCCACCTTGGAGCAATAGGTACAGCTGCACTCGGTGACGCTTTCGGGTGGCGTTTCGAGTTCGAACTGCAGCGCTCCGCAATGGCACATTCCCCTGATGGTCATCGCTGGATTCCTCGGTTGACGAGCCAAGGATGGCGCGGCGCACTGCCGGAAAATGTCAGCAGGGTGTCGATTGTGGACCCCCAGATGCTGGTGCCTGGTTCGTGCGCCGGGCCTGCGGTCGGCACCTGAGCCTCAAGCGGTCGCTTTCGGGCGGCCGTCTTGCTTTGCGGTGCGGGCGATGTCGGGATCGAGACGGCGGCGGGTCGCCTTGATTATGCGGTCGGACAGGCCAGGCTCATCGACGGCGCGGGAGAGGACCATTGCGCCCACCATCGCGGCGACGACGAAAACGGCGTCGTCATCCTCCGACCTGCGCTTGGGATTCATCAACTGCGAGATGCGGGCGATGTTCGCCTTGACGATTGCGGTGAAGGTCTTGCGCACGCCTTCTGTCTGGCGGGGCATCTCGCCGCCGAGTGCCGCCATGAAGCAACCGGAGCCGCGATTGTCGCGGTGCTGGGCGGAAAGGTAGTGGGTGAGGAATTCGTGCAGCGTTGCGATCGCCGCGCCACGGATTTCGGCCTTGGCGTAGCCTGCTGACAGGGCCTCGGCGGCAAGGCGGTCCTTGGAGCCGAACTGGCTGTAGACGCTACCATGCGTCAGCGACGCCGCTTCACTCACAGCATCGACACCGACTCCGGCGATGCCGCCTTCGCGAAACAGGCGCGCGGCCGTGACCAGGATGCGCTCACGGTTTTCGGTTGCTTGTTGCTTGCTGACTTTCATGGCTCGGTTCCAAACGCGTCGTTCTGATGTAGCGCAATGACGCCCCGCTTGCTTTGCCCCCGGTGCTTCACTTTTTAGTGACGATCGCCACGATTGCGTTTTTGATGGCGGTCGTCACTAATGGCTGCGTTCAAAATTGGAGCGGGCAAATGAACTATTTGACGACGGCACTCATCCTGGTGGGCCTTACGCTGAGCACACCGGCGCTGGCGCAGGGCATCGATTACTCAAAGGTGGAGGTCATAACTCGACAGGTCGGCCCCAATGTTTACGCCCTGACAGGCTCGCCCGATGTCGATCCCGGCCACATGGAAGCGGCGGGAGGCAGGATCGGACTCCTTGTCGGGCCCGATGGCGTGTTGATGGTTGATGCCCAATATGCGCCGCTCGGCGACAAGGTCCTGGCTGCCATCCGCAAGCTGAGCGCCGCGCCCATCCGCTTCCTGATCGATACGCATGAGCATCCCGATCACACAGGCGGCAATCCCTACTTCGCCAAGCTCGGCGCGCTCATTCTGGCGCGGGAAGAGACTTATGCCGATCTGGTGCAGGTACCGCCGCCGGCGGTGCAGGCCGCGATCGGGAGCGCCGCGTCGTTCGACGATCCGGCCCGGCTGCCGGTCGCCACTTATGGCCTTGGGAGCTCGCTGAAGATCCGCATGGACGGCGAGGTGGTCGACCTTATCGCTGTTCCAGCATCGCATACTGATGGCGACACGATTGTCCGGTTCGAAAAGGCCAATGTGATGATGATCGGGGACTTCTACCGGAACTATGGCTACCCGTTTGTCGATCCATCGCATGGCGGGACGATAGAGGGCGTGCTTGCTGCGCTCGATTTGGTGACGCAACTCGCCGATGCGCAGACACAGCTCCTGCCTGGCCACGGCAGCGCGGTGACGGTCGCCGACATCGCGCCGTATCGCGCTATGATCGTTGCGGTCGAGCACGAGGTGAAGCAGATGATTGCCGACGGAAAGAGCCTCAAGCAGGTTCTTTCGGCCCGATTGACAGCGCCGTATGACGCAACGGTGCCGGGAGCGCTCACGCCACTGCCCGCGGGACTGGGGACCAGCGCCGACCGGTTCGTCGGAGAGATATATGCGGAACTGGCTGGCACGAAGTAAGGGCAGGCCGGTTACCTGAGGATGCCTGCTTGCCTCGGCGGAAAGTTGACGGCATCTGTCCGCCATGATCCGCACCCTTAAGATCGACCTCTTCACCGATATCGTCTGCCCGTGGTGCCTCGTGGGCTCGGTGCGGCTCGACAAGGCCATAGCGGCGCTGCCGGCGGATGTTGTCGTCGACGTGGAGAACCACCCGTTCTATCTCGATCCCGACACGCCGCCCGAAGGCTACGACGTGGGCGAGATGCTGCGAGCGAAATATGGGCGCGAGCCCAAGGCGATCTGGGCGCGGGCCGAGGAGGAGGCGCGGAAGTCGGGGATCGATCTCGATTTGTCGCAGCAGCCTCGGACGTTCCGGACGCAGAAGGGGCATACGCTGGTGCGGCTGGCGCGCGCCAAGGGCGCGCAGCATGGGCTCGCCAATGCGATTGCGGCCGCCTACTTCCTCGAGCACCGGCAGGTGAACGATCCGGCGGTGCTGGCGGAGATTGCCATGGGCTTTGGCTTTACGCGGGAGGAGGCGCTGGCCGACATGGCCGATCCGCGTGAGCTCGAGGTGTCGCACGAGCTGGCGCTGGCTGCCGCAGCACAGGGCATCCAGGGGGTGCCGTTCTTCATCTTCGACAACCGCTTCGCGCTGAGCGGGGCGCAGCCGGAAG
>JBDTVO010000181.1:0-5945 GCA_040007135.1 Devosia sp.
TCGGTGAAGCCGGTGGCGTTTGTCCGCGGCGCCATCGTGCCGTTGCGCGGGGTCAATCATCGGATCGTTCCGACCGGACGGGCGCGCGGCGTCGTCGAGGTGGGCGAGCACGACGGTGAACTGGCGCTGCTGGTGCCGGGCGCGCCGGAGCATCGAGCGCGGCGGCTGACGGACTGGCTCAAGGCCGAGGCGCATCGCGACCTCACCCGCCGGGTCAAGGCGCATGCGACGCATCTGGGCGTCGAGGTGCATTCGGTCAGCATGCGCAGCCAGTCAACGCGCTGGGGGTCGTGCTCGTCGAACGGCAAGCTCAACTTCAACTGGCGGCTGGTGCTGGCGCCGGCCTTCGTCCTCGACTACGTCGCCGCACACGAGGTGTCGCACCTCGTCGAGATGAACCACTCGCCGGATTTCTGGGCGACGGTCGAGGGCACGCTGCCGAGCATGGAGCGCGGTCGCGAATGGCTGCGCGAGCATGGCCGCGAGCTGATGGTTTACGGCATCGAGAGCTAGTCGGCCAAACGCTTCGCCAGATACTCGGCGATGACTGGCTCCCAGCGCAGGGCAAAGCAATCGGTAGTGAAGGAGCCGTGCGTCCATTCCGGGCAGCCAGCCTGTTTGAGTTCGTCCGCCGACAGGGCGTGGAACTCGACGCCGTTGGCATGCTGCAACTGGCCAAGTGCTTCGGGCGGCTCGAACGTGTCATTGGCGAAGGCGAAGACCAGCGCGCTCAGGTCCGGCGCTTTTTCCATGCGGTCGAGGTAAGCCGCGCGGACCGCGGCCGATTGTGGGGAGCGTTGCCAGGCTTCTCCCGCGAAGGCGGGCGCGGCGGCGATCACCGCATTGAAGAACTCGGGGTGTTCCATCTTGAGGAGCAGCGCCGCCCAGCCTCCAGCCGAATGCCCGACGATGAAGAGATGGTCCGGGGGAACGCCCAGTGCGATGTACTCCTCGACCCGCTGCTGGAGGTCGAGCTTGCGCCACTCGACCTTGGTGTTGGTCTCATCGGTCGCCTTGTGGGGCGTACAGAAACCGTCGACCTCGACGGTCAAGCCATCGATCGTGGTGCCTTCGAGATCAGCGATGGACGACGAGAGCCCGGCAGGTACGTCGATATAGTCGAGGTGACAGATGTCGGGCTTGTACTCGTCGTACGAGCCGTGCGTGGCGATCAGCACAACGGTGTGGGCCGGATCGTCCAGGTCGAGCGCCGGTTGCGTCTCGTATTCCGGCATGCCAACGCTCTCGGTCCAGCGGTCGACCACCGCGCAACCGTCGCCACAGTTCTGCACGGCGTACTTTTCCGACGCCTCGATGGTCTCGGCGACTCCGACGCCCCAGATGCCCTTGCCCAAAGCGAGCGAGAACTCGCCGGTCTCGGTGACGCTCCAGTACTGCCCCTCGCAGGTGTCGGGGTCGCTCGCCTGCTGGCGACAGGCGTCAAGGGCACAACTCTCCGCTTCGTCGGCCTCGAGCTTGTCGTTGCAGTAGCCGTAGCCGTTGTCGTGGGACACGGCGAGCACGGTGAAGGCCGTCGCGGGTGCCGGGGCCAGGAGGGCGAGAAGCATCACAGAGGCAAGAAAGCGGAGCATGGCTGGCGGAATTGCTGTCTTTACCTCAGGTGTCAACGCGACTGCCGTGCTCTCAGCCGCCGCCACCAAACAGATTGGTGAGAAGGTCGCCGATGGTCTTGGCTGATCGCTTGGGCTGCTCGGCGGGTGCGGGCGGCACATTGGTCAGCCCGCCATCCACAGGCGCGGCATCGGGCGCAACAGTCCCATCGGCGGCAACGGTACCGTCGGCGGGTACCGTACCATCGGCGGTGCCGTCCGCACCGAGCAGGGCGATCGGATCGCCGCCCTGGAGCTGATCGGCGGGCACGGCCGCCGAGGTCGCATCGGGCAGGTCGGACGGTGGCAGACCCTGATGCGCCTTGCCCATGAAGTCGCTCCAGATCTGGGTCGGCACGCTGCCACCGGCGAGGGTTGTTGGGGTGTCGTCGTCGTTGCCGAGCCAAACGCCGGTCACCATGCGCGAGGTGAAGCCGACGAACAACGCGTCACGCGCCTTCTGGCTGGTGCCTGTCTTGCCGCCGATCTGCCAGCCCTCGAGATGGGCATGCTTGCCGGTACCGATGTCGAGCGCAGTCGAGAGCATGTCGTTCATCTCACCGACGACAACCGGCGACACCACCTGGCCGGGACCGGCGGGGACGGCGTCATAGAGCACCTTGCCCTGCGCGGTTTCGATGCGGGTGACGACGTTGGCGATGACACCGTTGCCGCCATTGGCGAACGGGGCATAGCCGGCGGTGAGCTCGAGCAGCGAGACTTCCTGCGTGCCGAGTGCGATCGAGGGCACCGCCATCAGCGGCGAAGAGATGCCCATGCGCTGCGCCGCCTCGACCACCTTGTCGGGGCCGACATTGACAGCGAGCTGCGCGGCGACAGTGTTGCGCGAGAAGGCGAGCGCCTGGCGCAGGGTGATCGGACCCATGAATTTGCCGTCAGCGTTCTCGGGGGCCCAACCGTTGATGTTGATCGGATCGTCATCGGCGATGGTGTCGGGGGTGAAGCCCTTTTCCATGGCCGCCATGTAGACGAAAGGCTTGAAGGTCGATCCCGGCTGCCGGCGCGAGGTGACGGCGCGGTTATACTGGCTCTTGGTGTAGTCGGTGCCACCGACCACGGCGCGGACTGCGCCGTCGGCATCGAGCGCGACGAGGGCGCCCTGCGAAAAGTGATATTTCGCGCCCTCCTGCTCGACTGCTTCCTTGACCAGGAACTCGGCTTCCTTCTGCAGGTCCCAGTTGATGGTGGTGTAGACGACAATGTCCTCGGTGACGTCGCCGACATAGGACTGGACCAGGCCTTCGACCCAGTCGGCCACATAGGATTCCGAGCCCTGCACCTTGGTGCGAATCTGCTGGGTGGGATCGATGGTGGCGGCCTTGGCCTCGGCAGCGCTGATGTAGCCCTGGTCGGCCATGGCGGCGAGGACGAGCTTCTGCCGGGCGCCGACCAGGTCCGCATCGCCCTTCGGATTGAGCCGCGACGGTGCCTTGACGGAGCCGGCAAGCACCGCCGCCTCGGCGAGCGAAAGGTTGCGGGCCGAGTGGCCGAAATAGAACTGCGATGCCGCCTCGATGCCGATCTTCAAGTGGCCGAAATCGACGCGGTTGAGATAGAGCTCGAGTATCTGCTCCTTGGTGTAGTTGTGCTCGAGCCAGATCGAGAGCAGCGCTTCCTGAACCTTACGGCCGAGATTCTGGTCGGGGGTGAGGAAGAGGTTCTTGGCGAGCTGCTGGGTCAGCGTCGAGGCGCCGCGCGTCACGTGGCCAGCCTTGAGGCTTTCGAGAGCGACAGCGCCGAGGCCCATCACGTCGATGCCGAAATGGTCGTAGAAGCGCTTGTCCTCGATGGCGATGAAGGCGGCGGGGACGTATTGCGGCAGTTCGTTGATGGAGACGGCCTCGCCGCCCATCTTGCCGCGGTTGCTCATCATCTGGCCGTCGGCGGCGACGATGCGGATATTGGCCGGGCGGTCGGGCACCTTCCAGGTGGTCGTCGCCGGCATCTGCATCCAATAGTAGTAGACGATGCCCGCGAGACAGAGGACGCCGACGACGCCCAGCGTTGCGACCCAATAGAAAAGGCGGCCGAACAGGCGCCACAGGCTGAAGCCGCGGCGCTCGCGCTTCAGCCGGGTCTTCTTAGGGCGGCGGGCCTTGGGGGCGCGGCCACGACGGGGCGGGGCCTCGTAATAGTCATCGGCATAAGCGCCCGGCTCGACCCGGTCCTTGCGCGATGCCTTGCGCGATTTCGGCAGCGGGGCGGCGCGACCGCGCTTGCGTGGAGAGCCGCCGATCCGGTCGTCCGGCGAAATCTCGAAATCCATGAACAGAGCCCCGGGGTTCTTCTTGCGCATGGCGGCGATGGCATTCCCAAAGGGACCATACACGCGATCGCAACCGGCGAGCGGTCCCTTCGCTTGTTGGCATCAAATGTGGCCGGTTTATGTGGCCCGAAGCAAGTGCCTGCGCTTGTGTCTGAAGCGCCACACCGGCGCTAGACGTCGAGATTGGCGACGTTGAGCGCGTTGTTCTGGATGAAGTCGCGGCGCGGCTCGACGAGATCGCCCATTAGTTCGCTGAACAGGCGATCGTGATCGTCGCTGTCCTTGATCTCGACCTTGAGTAAGGTGCGCACGTTCGGATCGAGCGTCGTCTCCCAGAGCTGGCTGGGATTCATCTCGCCCAAGCCCTTGTAGCGCTGCAGCGTCACGCCCTTGCGGCCAGCGGCAAGCACGGCGGCATAGAGCGAGGACGGACCGAACACGGTGCTGCTCGCGTCCTTGCGCGTCAGGGTCGCGATCTCCCGGTAGAGTCCCTCGGTCCGCTCGATCATCTGACGGAGCTTGCGGGCGTCGGCGGAGGCAAGGAGGTTTGCATCGACGTCGTGGCGTTCGGTCACGCCGCGAATGGTGCGGGTGAAAACGAAACCGCCCTGGCCGTCGGGCTCGCCGTGCCAGCCGCGCTCGACCTCGTCGGCGATGAGGTCAAGCCGCTCGGCAATACCGCTGGCGATGGCGGTGGCCCGCGAAGCATCGAGGGCAGCGTCGGGATCAAGGCCGCCGACGATGGCCGCGTGCTCGAGCACGGGACGACTGTACCGGGTGTTGAAGGTCGAGAGCTGGTTGACCAGGTCGCGCGCATCGCGGGACAGCTCCAGCAGGTCTGAGCCCGAACGGGCGGCGCCGGACGCTGTCTTCAGCACCGCGTCGTCGACACCGCCTTCGATCAGGTAGTCCTCGAGCGCGCGCTCGTTCTTGAGATACTGCTCGGACGAGCTGCGCTTGACCTTATAGAGCGGCGGCTGGGCGATGTAGATGTGGCCGTTGTCGATGAGCGGCCGCATCTGCCGGTAAAAGAAGGTGAGCAGCAGGGTCCTGATATGGGCGCCGTCGACGTCGGCGTCCGTCATGATGATGATCTTGTGGTAGCGCAGCTTGTCGATGTTGAATTCTTCGCGGCCGATCGAGGTGCCAAGAGCCATCACCAGGTTGCCGATCTGCTCGGAGCCCAGCATGCGATCGAAGCGGGCACGCTCGACGTTGAGGATCTTGCCGCGCAGCGGCAGCACCGCCTGGTTGCCACGGTCGCGTCCCTGCGTCGCCGAGCCGCCGGCGCTGTCGCCTTCGACGAGGAAGATCTCGGACTTGGCCGGGTCCTTTTCGGAGCAATCCTTGAGCTTGCCGGCGAGGAAATTGACATCGAGCGCCGACTTGCGCCGAGTGAGCTCGCGCGCCTTGCGGGCCGCCTCGCGAGCCGCCGCGGCCTCGGCGACCTTGCCGACGACGACGCGGGCTTCCTGCGGATGCTCGTCGAACCACTCGGCGAGCTTTTCGTTGACGATGTTCTCGACCACCGGGCGGACTTCGGAGGACACCAGCTTGTCCTTGGTCTGGCTCGAGAACTTCGGGTCTGGCACCTTTACCGAGAGGACGCAGGTCAGCCCCTCGCGTGAGTCTTCACCCGAAAGCGTCACCTTCTCGCGCTTTAGAATGCCGCTCGATTCCGCATAGGTCGCGACCTGCCGGGTCAGCGCGCCGCGATAGCCGGCCAGATGCGTGCCGCCGTCGCGCTGCGGGATGTTGTTGGTAAAGCAGAGGACGTTCTCGTGGTAGGAGTCGTTCCACCACATGGCAACCTCGACGGTGACGCCGTCTTTCTCGGCGAGCAGGTAGATCGGCGCTCCGATGAGTGGGGTCTTGGCACTGTCGAGGTAGCGGACGAACTCGGCGAGACCGCCCTCGTAGTGGAGCTCGACGGTTACCGGCTCGGGGTGACGCAGATCGCGCAGAATGATGCGCACACCAGAATTGAGGAACGCCAGCTCGCGCAGCCGGTGCTCGAGCGTCTTGAAGTCGAACTCGACCATGGTGAA
>JBDTVO010000182.1:0-5891 GCA_040007135.1 Devosia sp.
GTCGTATCCCAGGCGCATGACGGCGAGGAGATCTGGCACCTCGGCGACACCGAACTGTTCGATGCCGTGATTCTCGATCTCGGCCTGCCGACACTCGATGGCCTCACCGTCCTCAAGCGCTGGCGCAAGGCGGGGCGCATGGCGCCGGTGCTGATCCTCACCGCCCGCGGGCAGTGGGACGAGCGGGTGGAGGGCATCGAGGCCGGCGCCGACGATTATGTGGTCAAACCGTTCCGGGTCGAGGAAGTGGTGGCGCGCATCCGCGCCATCATCCGCCGCAGCAGCGGCCTTGCCTCGCCGCGGATCGAGATCGAAGACCTCGTGCTCGACACGCGCTCGATGCAGGTCAGCCGCAACGGCGTGCCACTCAGCCTCACGCCGCAGGAATATCGGCTGTTTGCCTATCTCGCGCATCAACGCGGGCGGGTGGTGTCGCAAATGGAGCTGACGGAGCACATCTACGCCCAGGATTTCGAACGCGATTCCAATTCAATCGAGGTGCTGGTTGGGCGGGTGCGCCGGCGTATCGGCGGCGACATCATCAAGACGCGCCGCGGCTTCGGCTATATCATCGATGGGCACGAGGCGTGACGCCCCGCTCGCTGCGGCTGCGGCTGCTCGCGGGCGCGGCGCTGTGGATCGCGGCGGCGCTGGTGCTGGCCGGCCTCGCCATCGGCTATCTGTTCACCGTCAATGTCGAGGACAATGTCCGCGCCAGCCTGAGCGCCGGGCTCACCCGGCTGGTTGCGCTGCTCGATCCCGCGGCCTCGCCGCCCGGGCTTACGGCGCCCCTGCCCGATCCGCGCTACGACAGCCCGGCGAGCGGCGTCTATTGGCAGATCGAGAACGTCACCACCGGCGCCATCGGACGCTCGCGCTCGCTGTTCGATTTCACGCTGGGGCCCAGCCTGGCGCTGCCGAACGACGGCCAGGAGCACTTCGTCAATATCGAGGGGCCCGACAAGCAATCGCTGGCGGCGATGATCCGCGTCGTCAGCTTCGAGGGCAGCGGGAACTATCGTCTCACGGTCGCCCAGAACCGCGCAGTCCTCAACGATTCCATCGTGCGGTTCGGACTTCAGCTGACGCTGGCGTTGGCGATCCTCGGCGTGGTGCTGGTGGCTGCAGCGCTGCTGCAGGTGCGGGTCGGGCTTGGCCCGCTCGGCGCCCTGCGCTCGGGCATCGAGGCGGTGCGCAAGGGGCGCAGCGAGCGGCTCGCCACCGACTTTCCGATCGAAATCCAGGGCCTCGTCGCCGAGGTGAACGAGCTGCTGGCGGCCCAGCAGCAGTCCGTGCGCTTTGCCCAGAGCCGCGCCGCCGACCTGGCGCATGGCCTTAAGACTCCCCTCGCCGTGCTGGACACGGTTGCGACCGATCTTCGCGCCCGCGGGGACGAAAAGACGGCGCAGTCGATCGAACTCCTCGCCTCAGAGATGGCCGAGCGGGTCGACTACCAGTTGCGCCTGTCGCGGCTGCGGCTTCGGCCACGCACCCATGAGCTGTCCGCCGATCTGGGTGAAGCTGTGTCGCGCACGCTGGCGGTGGTGCGGCGGACCCTCGAAGGCGAGCGCGTCGAGGTCGAGACCGATCTCGCGCCGCTGCATGTCGACATCGAGCCGCGCGACCTCGTCGAACTCGTCGGGGTGCTGGTCGAGAACGCTGCCAAATGGGCGGCCAGGAAGATCGAGATCAGCTCGCGCGTCGTCGATGCCAACGCGCGGCTCCGGATTGCCGACGACGGACCGGGGCTCACCCCCGAGCAGATCGGCCAGATCGGGCAGCGCGGCCAGCGTCTCGATGAGGCGGTGCGCGGCACCGGCCTCGGCCTCGCCATCGCCAACGAGATCGTGGCGCTCAACGGCGGCGCCATAGCCTTCGGGCGCGGCGCACTGGGTGGGCTTGAAGTGACCGTCAGCCTGCCGCTGGCGCGCGGCTAGCCCTTGCAGTCCTTGAGCACCTTGGCGATCGCCTTGGTCGAGCCCTTGAGCGTGAAGCTCTGCGCCGGATAGTTGCCGCTCGCCTCGGAGATGAAGACGTCCGGCCCGTTCTCGAGCAGGCCGAGGATCGGGTCGGTCTTGGGGAAGTAGGCGGCAAAGGCGCCGTCCATGTCCTCGTAGGCCATCGGCAGTGTGATCTGCTGGCTCTCGTTCTCGAACAGCAGGTTGGCCTCGCTGCCCGGGCTGGCGGTGCCAGCGGCCATCTCGTAGCGCAGCATGATGCCCTCGGAACCGGCGCAGAGCAGGCGCAGCCGCGGCGTCACGCCGGCGGCAGGGTCGCCCTCGACCGAGGCGGTCATCACCTGCCCGCCCTCGTCGTCCTCGAGCTGCGCCACCCAGCCGTCGGCCCAGGCAAACGTCGGCAGCAGGGCGAGCATGGCGCCCAGCACGATTGCACGCATCCGCACTCTCCTCAGTCGTTCGGCGCCTGGCCCAGATAGCTCAGTTCGATGCGCTGGAACAGCGGGCCCTGCTTCATCGTGTTCAGCCAGGCCTGGAACTCGCCCAGGTCGGCAAAGCCGGCCTTGCGGGCATCGGCGACGCTGACGTCCTCGGGCCGCATGTCGTCGATGCGGCCGATGCGAAGCAGGCCGACCTTGGTCTTCAGGGTGCCACCGGGCTTCACGGTGGGCCGGCTCCAGCGCCGGAACTGCAGCGTGATCTCGCCGCGCCGGATCGCCTCCAGCACCTCGAATTTGATCAGCATGACCCCTCCCTGTGACTCTTCAGCTGGTTTGTGACACATGACGGGGCGCGCGGGCGTGATGGAATGGTAGACATACGGGACTTAAAATCCCGGGGCTGTAAGCCGTGTGGGTTCAAGTCCCACCGCCCGCACCAGCTAATCCGTCTCGCCCGAGATCGGTGCGACGTAGGCGACGTCGAGGTCCCACGGAAAGAAGATCCAGGTGTCCTGGCTGACTTCGGTGATGAAGGTGTCGACCATTTCGCGGCCCTTGGGCTTGGCGTAGACGGTGGCGAAGTGCGCCCCCGGCAGCATGTCGCGGACAACGCGGGCCGTCGCTCCGGTGTCGACCAGGTCGTCGACGATCAGCACCTTCTTGCCGGCCTTGGCGGCGGCGATGATGTCGGGGGCGATGGCCTTGAGGACCATGATCTTGCCCTGGTTCTGGTGGTCGTAGCTCTTGACCGCGACGCAATCGACGGTACGGATGTTAAGCTCGCGGGCGACGATCGCCGCCGGCACCAGGCCGCCACGGGTGATGGCGACGCAGGCCTCGAACGGCCCCTCGCCGCTGAGCCGCCAGGCCAGCGCGCGGCTGTCG
Organism: Devosia sp.; assembly: GCA_040007135.1. GTDB lineage: Bacteria > Pseudomonadota > Alphaproteobacteria > Rhizobiales > Devosiaceae > Devosia_A. The sequence goes on from JBDTVO010000182.1 coordinate 3,284, forward strand.
CGATGAAACTGGTCCCAGGTGACCGGGAAGTTCTTCTGGCTCGGCTGGTTCATGGTGCGCTCCTTGCCGGCTCCCGCCGGCTCACATTGGATCCGGTGCGGGCAAGCCCGCCTTGCGATGTTCTTCGACGACCATGGCGTGCACCGCGGCAGCAGCGAGGCCGAGGCGTGCCTCGTCGGGCGAGCGCAGCACCAGTTCGGTCATCACGGCGCCGTCGCCCATGCGCGGGTAGCTGCCCATCTTCACGTCCGGGAATTGTTGCTGCAGCGCGGCGAACGGGGTGGCGATGTTACCCTCACCGACGCGGCTCTTGACCGTCAGGGCGTGCACCTTGCGGCCGCCCGCCAGTGTCGGGGCGATCGACTCGAGCATGGCGCGCATGATCAGCGGCACGCCCGCCATGACGTGAACATTGCCGATTTTGAAGCCCGGCGCGGCGCTCACCGAATTGACGATCAGGCTGGCGCCCTCGGGAATCCGCGCCATGCGCAGCCGCGCTTCGTTGACCTCGATGCCGCGTTCCTTCCAGCGCGCCTCGAGCATGGCGCGGGCTTGGGGATGGATGGGGAGCCGCACGCCAAAGGCCTTGGCGATAGCGTCGGCGGTGATGTCGTCATGCGTCGGCCCGATGCCGCCGGTGGTGAACACGTAGGTGTAGCGGGCCCGCAGCGCGTTCACCGCAGCGACGATGTCGTCCTCGATGTCGGAGACGACGCGCACCTCCATCAGGTCGATCGCAAGGTCGGTGCAGAACTCGGCGGTGGCGCCGATGTTCACGTCCTTGGTGCGGCCGGAGAGGATTTCATCGCCGATGACAAGGAGCGCGGCGGTGGGATTGGGCTGGGACATGGGTCAGGGCCGAAAGCTCCATCTGACGGGCGGCGCGGCAAAAATCAACGCCCGCAACGGATTTTGCCGCCCAGGGCGCCAGTTGACCCCAGACATCGCGTGGGTTTTCCTCGCGACCGGGAGGATTGCGCCATGGACCCGGACTGGCTGCGACACGTGAAGGCGGGCGAGCCGTTCGCCATGGTCGATCCGGAATTCCTGGAGGCGGTGTTTGCCGCGCGGGCCAAGATGGCCGGCTACCCGGCCGCGATGGCAGTAGGTTTTGAGGCGATGCAGGCCGCCCTGGCCGAGCTTCTCGGCAGCGTCGGACGTGACGTCGTGATCGTGCCGCCATTTGCGGTCGATGTCGGGTTCAACATCGAGGTCGGCGACGGCACGTTCATCAACGTCAACTGCACGCTGCTCGACACCTATCCGATCCATATCGGCAAGCATGTGATGGTGGGGCCCAATTGCGCCTTCTACCCGGTTGGCCACCCAATGCGGGCAGCCGATCGCATTACGCGGGACGGCAATGGCAAGCCGACCGGGCATATCACCAGCGGCGCGCCCATCGTGATCGAGGACGAGGTCTGGATCGGGGGCAACGTGGTCGTGACCCAGGGAGTCACCATCGGCGCCCGCTCCATGATCGGCGCCGGCAGCGTGGTGACAAAGTCCATCCCGCCCGATGTTTTCGCGGCCGGCAATCCCTGCAAAGTGATCCGGGCCCTGTAGCGGTCCGTCCCTTCCAATCCGCGGCGCGAGCGCCTATTTTCGCCGGAACAGCAGAGGCCGCCTCCCCAATGATCACGTATGTCGACGCCGATACCAAGACTCGCCGAACGTCGGGCGTCATCCCGCTGCACGGCGAGGCGGGGTTCGCCGGCATGCGGAAGGCCGGCCGGCAGACGGCAGAGGCGCTCGACATGCTCGTCGCGCACGTGAAGCCGGGGGTGACGACGGCGGCACTCGACGCGCTTGCCTACGAATTCGCCATGGATCACGCCAGCATCCCGGCGACCCTCTTCTACAAGGGCTACCGGCATTCGACCTGCACCTCGATCAACCACGTCGTCTGCCACGGCATTCCCGAGGATCGGCCGCTGCGCGAGGGCGACATCGTCAATATCGACCTCACGCTCATCGTCGACGGCTGGTACGGCGACAGCTCGCGCATGTACGCGGTGGGCGAAATCTCGCGCAAGGCGGAGCGTTTGATCGAGGTGACGTACGAGTCGCTCTACGCCGGCATCGCCGCGGCCAAACCGGGGGCAATGACCGGCGACATCGGTGCCGCCATCCAGACGCACGCCGAGGCCGAGCGCACCAGCGTCGTCCGCGATTTCGTCGGCCACGGCGTCGGGCAGTTGTTTCACGACGAGCCCAACATCACGCATTTCGGCGTGCCGGGCACCGGCATCGAGCTCAAGCCCGGGATGATCTTCACCATCGAGCCGATGATCAATCTGGGCCGTCCGCACGTCAAAATCCTTGCCGACGGCTGGACCGCGGTGACCCGCGACCGCACGCTGTCGGCGCAGGCGGAACACTCGATCGGCATCACCGAGACCGGCCACGAGATTTTCACGCGGTCGGCGGCCGGGTTATTCAACCCGCTGCATCCGGGCGAGCAGGCCGAGTGAGCAAGCCGGCCAAACCGTCGTCAGACGGCTTGGCCGAGGCCGCTGCTCCCGATCTCAGGGCCGGGCATCGCGAACGGGTTCGCGAGCGCTTCAACAAGGTCGGCGGCGCGGCCTTCAGCGACACCGAACTGCTC
>JBDTVO010000183.1:0-5878 GCA_040007135.1 Devosia sp.
CCGGGAGCGATCCCGGGCCCTTTTTCTTTGCCCTCGCGAAGAGAGCGCTAGCGGTCGCGCCGGATGATTTCGGGCAGGAGGCCGCGCGGCGCGAACCTCAGCGCCAGCCAGATGACGATACCGAGCACGAAGACCCGCATCTGCACCGAGCGGGAGTCGATCTCAGGGATGGCGCCCCAGCCGATGTGCTGGAACAGTGCCGAGAGGTTGAGCAGCACGAACTGGCTCGCCGGATCCGAGACAATCCAGATCACGTAGATCAGCAGCACCCCGAGGATCACGCCGAGGCTGTTGCCGGTGCCGCCGACGATCACCATCACCCACGGCATGAAATTGTGGTTGACCGACTGATAGCTTGAGGGATCGAAAATCTGCGCAAAGGTCGTCAGCATGGCACCGCCGATGCCCATCGGGATGGAACCGAGGACGAACACTTCGAGCTGTCGGCGGGTGACGTTTTTGCCCATCGATCCGGCCGCGATATGATTGTCGCGGATGGCGCGCATCATCCGGCCCCAGGGACCGGCGTAGGCGCGGGCGATGAGCACGATGACGGCCAGCACGATGACCACCGCGACGCCCAGAAAGGCGAGCCGAGAATAGACGAACGACGTTCCGATCGGCACTCCGACGGCCTGCAGGTCCTGCGGCAACGGCACGGGCCATGGAATCGGTGATACGGTCAACGTGCCGCGGGTCAGCCAATCCATATTCTTGATGAAGGTGCGGATGATCTCGCCGATGCCGATGGTGGCAATGGCAAGGTAGTCGGTCCGCAGTCCGAGAGCGACGCGACCAACGAAATAGGCAACGATACCTGCGAGCACCCCGCCCAGGGCCCAGCCGAGAAGCGGGTTGAGCCCCAGCCCGCCGACCCAGCCGCTGGTGTGCTCGATGTAATCGGCGGCCGGATCGATCTGGCTGCGATAGGCGACATAGGCGACGAACCAGCACAGCCCCACTAGCACCGAATGCCACGGATCGCGCATGCCGATGCGGCGCGCCAGCCAGACCAGCACGCCGCCGGCAATCAGCACGCCAAGCGCCCGGCCGAGCAGCATTGGCCCGTCGGACGACCAGAATGGCGCATTCACCGGATAGGAGATGAACACGGTGGTGAAGCCGCCGACCGCCAGCAGCCCGAGGATGGCGAAATTGAACAGGCCGCCAAACCCGAACTGGATGTTGAGCCCGAGCGCGATCAGCGCGTAAGCCGCCGACTGGCAGAGGATCAGGGTCAGGTTGGCGGTGCCCTGCCAGAGCCCGACCACGAACAGGAACGCGACGATTGCCGCATAGAGCCCAAGCGTGCGGCGCGCCATCCCGGTCACGTCGCGATCCCCTTGAACAAGCCGGTGGGGCGCTTCAGCAGCGTGATGACGAGGATGACAAAGGCGACCGTCAGTTTGTATTCGGTGGGCACCAGCGTCAGGTTGGCGGGCAACGTCCAGTCGGCGGGAAGCACCGCCTGCAGCGGCGCCAGAATGGAACTCCAGTTGTAAACCGCGAGGGCCTCGCTGAAGCCGATCAGCAGCCCGCCGGCGATGGCGCCATAGACATTGCCCAGCCCGCCAACGATAGCCGCGGCAAAGATCGGCAGCACGATGTTGAAGGCAAGGTCCGGTTTCAATTGCACGTCGAGCGCCAGCATGGTGCCGCCAAGGCACGCCAGTGCCCCGCCGATGATCCAGGTGATGGTGACGACGGTCTGCGTGTTGATACCCGAGACCTGCGCCAGGTCCGCATTGTCGGCCATGGCGCGCATAGCCTTGCCGAGGCGCGAGCGCGTCAGGAAATAATGGAGCCCGATGACCACCGCGATCACCGCAATGAACATCAGGACTTGCGGCTGGGTGATGACGATCGGGCGGGTGCCGCCGATCAGTTCGCCCGGGATGCGGTAGATAATCTTGGCCTGCATGCTGCCGAAGAAATCGCGATTGCCCGAACCGAAGAACAGCCGGATCAGCCCCTGGATCATCAGCGTCACGCCGATCGAGGCAATCAGCAGCGTCACCGGGCGGGCGCCGCGCGCCCTCAGTGGTGCGTAGAAGGCGCGGTCGAGTCCGAGCGCGATCACCGCGGTAAGCGCCATGGCGACTGGCAATACCGCGATGCCGAGCGGGATCGGCAGCTCGACCCCCATCGCGGCCAGCGCCGTTGCCAGGAGGAAGGCAAAGAACGCCCCCATGGTCATCATGTCGCCGTGCGCGAAATGCCCGAAGCGGAGAATAGCGAACACCAGCGTCACGCCGATGCCGCCCAGGGCATAGATCGAGCCGGTGATCAGCCCCGGGACGATGGCCTTGTTGATGAAAAAGATCAGGGCGTCCACGCTCAGCCCCCCAGCGGCGCGCAACGCGCAAATAAGGACACTCGGGGGACCACCGACACTTGGGTGCTTTGCGTCGGCATTCTCATCCCCCGAGGAAGCTCTTGGCGACTTCAGGGTCGGCGATGAGCTCGGCCCCGCTGCCGGTGAAGCGGTTCTGCCCTTGCGTCAGAACGAAGCCGCGGGTGGCAAAGGCGAGGGCCTGCCGCGCGTTCTGCTCGACCATCAGGATGGCGACGCCGGCCTTGTTGACGTCGACGATCTTCTCGAAGATTTCGAGCACATAGCGCGGGCTGAGGCCGGCCGAGGGCTCGTCGAGCATCAGCAGCTTCGGCTTGCTCATCAGCGCCCGGCCCATCGCCACCATCTGCCGCTGCCCGCCGCTGAGCTCGCCTGCCGGCTGCCGGCGCTTTTCGGCGAGCACCGGGAACATCCCATAGACCTCGCTGAGCGTGTCGGAGAAATCGTCGCGCCGGATGAAGGCGCCCATCTCGAGGTTCTCCTCGACGGTGAGCGAGGTGAACACGTTCTTTTCCTGCGGCACGAAGCTCAGCCCCATCGGCACCAGTCGGTCGGGAAGCGAATTGGCGATGTCGTGGCCGGCGAATGCGATGCTGCCGGCCGTGACCTTGAGCAACCCGAAGATGGCCTTGAGCGTGGTCGATTTGCCGGCGCCGTTCGGGCCGACGATGACCCCGATATCGGACTGCTCGATGGCGACGTTGACACCATTGAGCACGGGGGCACCGCCGTAACCGCCCACCACGTCCTTGACCTCGATCAGCGGCATCGTCAGGCGGCCACTGGGGAGCCGAAATAGGCTTCGACGATCTGCGGATTGGCGCGGATTTCGGCCATCGGCCCCTCGGCGATCTTTTCGCCCTGCGCCATGACGATCACCGGATCGCAGAGACGCCCGATCAGGTCCATGTCGTGCTCGATGACGAAGAACGTATAGCCGAGCTCGCGATTCATCCGCTCGATATTGGCGGCAAGGTCCTGCAGCAGGGTGCGGTTGACGCCGGCGGCAACCTCGTCGAGCAGCACCGCCTTGGCATCGACCATCATCGTGCGACCGAGCTCGAGCAGCTTCTTCTGGCCACCCGACAGATTGCCCGCCAGCTCGTTCTTGACATGGTTGAGCTTGAGGAACTCGACGACGTCGTTGGCCTTCTGCCGCACCTCGCGGTCGCGCGCCCGGACCATGCCGGGGGCGAGCCAGGTGTTGAAGATGTTCTCGCCAGGCTGCGGCTCGGCAACCACCATCAAATTCTCGAGCGCCGTCATGTTGGAGAATTCGTGCGCGATCTGGAACGTGCGCAGCATGCCCTTGCCGAACAGCGTGTGCGGCGGCAGGCCGGTGACGTCTTCGCCATCGAACAGGATGCGGCCGCTATCCGGCGTGATGTTGCCGGCGACAAGGTTGAACAGCGTCGACTTGCCGGCCCCGTTCGGCCCGATCAGCCCGGTGATGGAGCCGCGCCGGACGGTCAGCGAACAGTCGTGTACGGCCTTGAGGCCGCCAAAGCTCTTGCTGACGTTCTGAACGTCAATGACCGCGTCGACCGCCACCCTGCCCCCGCCTGATCAACCAGCTCTTGCGGCTGTTTACGAGCGGATTTGCGCACATGTTGACCAAGCGGTCAAACCTCACATCGACGCCAGCACCGCATCGGCGGTGACGTGGTTCACCGCGAACGGGATGTTATAAAGGGTCGCCAGCCGCGACAGCGCCTTGACGTCGACATCGTGCGGCAGCGCCGTCAGCGGATCCTGGAAAAAGATCAGCGCATCGAGCCGGCCTTCGGCAATCATCGCCCCGATCTGCGCGTCGCCGCCGAGCGGCCCCGAGAGCAGCCGCGTGACCACCAGCCCGGTACCCGCCATCACCCGCATGCCGGACGTACCCGTCCCCCACAACTCGTGCAGCTCGAGCTTCGCCTTGTTCTTGAGCGACCAGGCAACGAGTTCGTCCTTCTTGTCGTCGTGGGCGACGAGACCGATCCGGGCCATGCGTGTCTCCAAATACAGCGGCATGTCATATCCGACCGCCCGGTCCATGTGGAAGGCAGGTGGTCGACGTAGGTCCTCCATGATGACCGGCGGCGCACGCCGTACGCTCCGACGAAGACCAGGACCAACAGCAGCAGTCGCATTTGGACCTTCCAGAGCGAGGAATGTGCGGGGCATCAAACACCCTCTTGCAAATAACTGACCAGTCAGTTATTTAGCTGCTGACTTTGGAGTCAGATAGCCGTGGACACTGCACCTAGCCTGAAGGGCCCGAAATTCCGCCGCCGCGCTGAGGCCCGGCCGGAGGAGGTGCTGGACGCCGCGCTCGAGCTGTTCATCGAAAAGGGCTTCGCCAGCACCCGCGTCGAGGACATCGCCACCCGCGCCGGGCTCAGCAAGGGCGCCGTCTATCTCTACTTTCCGAGCAAGGAAGCGGTGCTCGAAGGCATCGTGCGCCGCGCCGTGCTGCCGATCGCCCAGGGCGCGCTCGACATGGCCGCCAACTACGTGGGCGACCCCCGCACCATCATCACCCTGGTGATGAAGACGGTGGCGCACCGCATGACCGACCCAAAGCTCATCGCCATCCCCAAGCTGATGATGCGCGAGATGATCAACTTCCCCGACTTCGCGCAGATGTATCGCACCGAGGTGCTCGACAAGGTGATCCCGATGGTCTCGGGCCTGATCCGCACCGGCATCGCCGAGGGCTACCTGCGACCCGTCGATCCCGAGCTGACGCTGCGCTCGATCATCGGTCCGATCATGCTGCACATCCTGCTCGATGAAGTGTTCGGCATCCATCCGCCCGACGGTCTCGCGCTTGACCGCCTGATCGACAACCACCTGACCATCCTGTTCGACGGACTGAGCGCGCCAAAAAGCGACAAGCGCTTCATGGCCACGTGAGGAAGCAATGAGCGTCACCGAAATCTGTCACCTCCAGCACGCCGAGCCCGGGCCATGAGCGACTTTCTCGCCTGGGTCATGGGTCTTCTCGCCGCGGTAATCCCCGGACTGGGCCAGCCTGCCACGCCGAGCTGGAACGGCTATGTCGAGGCCGACTACTACTACGCCGCCGCCGCGACGGCCGGGCCCATCGCCGCCATCCCGGTGGCCGAGGGCCAGCTGGTGAAAAGGGGCGACGTGCTGTTCGTCCTCGATACCAGCCAGCAACAGGCCCAGTATGACGCCGCAAACGCGCGTGCCGATGCCGCGGAGGCGAGCCTCACGAACCTCCAGACCGGCAGCCGGCAGGAGGAAATCGACGTCACCAAAGCGACGCTGATGAAGGCCCAGTCGGACCTGTCTCTGGCACAGGTTACTCTCGTCCGCTCGCAGGACCTGTTCAACCGCGGCCTCGAGCCTGCAGCCAAACTCGACCAGGACAAGGCAACGGTGCGCGCGGCGCAAGCCGCAGTCGACCAGCTCCAGGCACAGCTCAAGGTGCAGGAGCTGCCGGCCCGCGATGCTCAGCAGATCGGCGCTGAAGCAACCCTCGCAGCGGCGAAGGCCGACGCCGAGACCGCCGCC
>JBDTVO010000184.1:0-5820 GCA_040007135.1 Devosia sp.
GCGACTGGCAGGCGCTCTATGACCAGATCAAGGCCTTCCGCAAGGCCTGCGGCGAGGCGCACCTGAAGACCATCCTCGGCACCGGTGAGCTGGCGACATTGAACAACGTCGCCAAGGCCTCGCTGGTCTGCATGCTGGCCGGCGCCGACTTCATCAAAACCTCGACCGGCAAGGAGAAGGTCAACGCGACGCTTCCGACCTCGCTGGCGATGATCCGCATGATCCGCTGGTTCAACGAGGAGACCGGCATCGAGATCGGCTACAAGCCGGCGGGCGGGATCGCCACGGCTAAAACGGCGCTCGACTACATGGCGCTGATGAAGGAGGAGCTGGGCACCCATTGGCTGCAGCCGCACCTGTTCCGGTTCGGCGCGAGCTCGCTGCTGACGGATATCGAGCGGCAGTTGGAGCATAGCCTGACGGGGCACTATGCCGCCGACTACCGCATGCCGATGGTGTGAGTTGGCCGAGCCGGTGCACGGGTTCCCCCCTCATCCGGCTTCGCCACCTTCTCCCACGAGGGGAGAAGGCAATAGAGCCGCAGGGTTCGCGGATGTGGCCTTCTCCCTTGATGGGAGAAGGTGCCCGAAGGGCGGATGAGGGTGGGGCCACGCCTGCCGGAGGAACGAGATGAACAAGATCGCCGAAATCTTCCAGTCCCTCGACTACGGTCCGGCGCCCGAGAGTCCTGAGCCGGCGCTGGCGTGGCTCGCGAGCTACGGCAACAAGTTCGGCCATTTCATCAATGGCAAGTGGACCAGGCCGGGCAAGACCTTCGCCTCGGACAATCCAGCCACCAATAAGCCGCTCGCGCAGATCACCGACGGCACCAACGCCGATGTGGACAAGGCCGTAAAGGCCGCCCGCGCTGCGTTCCCCGCCTGGTCGGCGCTGTCGGGCTATGAGCGTGGCAAATATCTCTACGCTATCGCCCGCCTGATCCAGAAGCACAGCCGCCTGTTCTCCGTCCTCGAATCCCTCGACAACGGCAAGCCGATCCGCGAGAGCCGCGATATCGACATCCCGCTGGTGGCGCGGCATTTCTATCATCACGCCGGGTGGGCCCAGCATCTCGATCGCGAGTTCCCGGGCATGGCGCCCTATGGCGTCTGCGGCCAGATCATTCCGTGGAACTTCCCTCTCCTCATGCTGGCGTGGAAAATCGCGCCGGCGATCGCGGCGGGCAACACGGTGGTGCTGAAGCCGGCCGAGTTCACTTCGCTCACCGCGCTGCTGTTCGCCGAGATCGTCGAGAAGGCGAAGCTGCCGCCCGGCGTCGTCAACATCATCACCGGCGAGGGAGGCACCGGCGCGGCGCTGGTCAACCATCCGGACGTCGACAAGATCGCCTTCACCGGCTCGACCGAAGTCGGCAAGATCATCCGCGCCGCGACCGCCGGCACCGGCAAGGGCTTGTCGCTCGAGCTCGGCGGCAAGTCGCCCTACATCGTCTTCGACGACGCCGACATCGACTCGGCCATCGAAGGGCTGGTCGATGCCATCTGGTTCAACCAGGGCCAGGTCTGCTGCGCCGGTTCGCGCCTCCTGGTGCAGGAATCGATCGAGGAACGCTTCCTCGTCAAACTCAAGAAGCGCATGGACACGCTGCGCGTCGGCGATCCGCTCGACAAGGCCGTCGATATCGGCGCGCTTGTGGCGCCGGTGCAGGTGGCGCGGGTGCGCGACTTAGTGAAGAAAGGCGTCGCCGATGGCGGGACGCTCTATGAGCCCGATATCGACATGCCCAAGGGCGGCTGCTTCCTGAAGCCGGCGCTGATTACCAACGTCGCCCCATCCAACACCGTGGCCAGCGAGGAAATCTTCGGGCCGGTGCTGGTCGAGATGAGTTTTCGCACGCCTGAGGAGGCGGTGGCACTCGCCAACAACACGAAGTATGGCCTCGCCGCGACGATCTGGAGCGAGAACATCAACCTCGCGCTCGACATCGCGCCAAAGCTCAAGGCCGGCGTCGTCTGGATCAACGGCACCAACAACTTCGACGCCGCCGTCGGCTTCGGTGGTTACAAGGAATCGGGGTTCGGCCGTGAGGGCGGCAAAGAAGGCATGGCCTCGTACCTCAAGCCGAAATGGGAGAAGGAGCTGAAGCCCTTCGCCACACCAAAAGCCACGGCAACGGTGGTAGCGCAGGACACGCACGACGGCATCGACCAGACCGCGAAGATGTATATCGGCGGCAAGCAGGCGCGGCCGGACTCGGGCTACTCGCGCCCCGTCCGCGGCCCAGGCGGCACCTTTGTCGGCGAAGTCGGCGATGGCAACCGCAAGGACATCCGCAACGCCGTCGAGGCGGCCCGCGCCGCGCTCGGCTGGGCCACCGCGCCGGCTCACGGCCGCGCGCAGATCCTATACTTCCTCGGCGAGAATCTGGAATATCGTTCCGACGAGTTCGCCAGGCGCCTGCGTGAGCAGACCGGCGAGTCGCTGGTCAGCGCCCAAAAGGAAGTCGCGGCCTCGGTCGAGCGGCTCTTCGCCTTTGCCGGCTGGGCCGACAAATACGATGGCGCGGTGCACAATCCGCCGAGCCGCACCATCGCGCTCGCCATGGTCGAGCCGCTCGGCGTCATCGGTATTCTCGCTCCGCCATCGCGTCCGCTGCTCGGCTCCATCGCGTTGCTGGCGCCGGCAATTGCCATGGGCAACCCGGTGGTGCTGGTGCCGTCCGAAACGTCGCCGCTCTCGGTCACGGACCTCTACCAGGTGATCGAGACCTCGGATGTGCCCGCGGGTGTCGTCAACATCGTCACCGGCGGCTCCGCCGTGCTGGCCAAGACCCTCGCCGAACACGACGGCGTCGATGCCATCTGGTTCGCCGGCGATGCCGCCACCTCGGCGATGATCGAAAAAGCCTCGACCGGCAACCTCAAGCAGACCTGGACGTCGCGCGGCCTCTACTACGACCTCGCCGACAAGGCGAAATTTGAGGGCGACTATTTCCTCCGCCGCGCCACACAGGTGAAAAACGTCTGGGTGCCCTATGGGGCGTAGCCGGTGACCTTCCTCCCGCAGGAAATCATCGTCAAAAAGCGCGATGGCGAAGTCCTCACCAGAGGTGAGATCAGCCAGTTCATTGCCGGTCTCACCGACGGCTCGGTCAGCCACGCGCAGGCCGCGGCGTTCGCCATGGCGACCTTCTTCCGCGACATGAACCTCACCGAGCGCGTGGCGCTCACCGAGGCGATGCGCGATTCGGGCACCGTGCTCGACTGGTCCGATCTCGACGGCCCGGTGGTCGACAAGCACTCGACCGGCGGTGTCGGCGACAACGTCAGCCTGATGCTGGCGCCGATCCTTGCGGCGTGCGGCGTCTATGTGCCGATGATCTCGGGGCGCGGCCTCGGCCACACCGGCGGCACGCTCGACAAGTTCGATTCCATCCCCGGCTACACGACGCAGCCCGACAACGCCCTGTTCCGCAAGGTCACGAAGGAAGCCGGTTGCGCCATCATCGGCCAGACTGCCGATCTCGCACCGGCCGACAAGATTCTCTATTCGATCCGCGACGTCACCGGCACGGTCGAGAATGTCTCGCTGATCACCGCCTCGATCCTGTCGAAGAAGCTCGCGGCGGGGCTCGGCGCGCTGATCCTCGACGTCAAGACCGGCTCCGGCGCCTTCATGCCGACGCTGGAGAAATCGCGCGAGCTGGCGCAAAGCCTCGTCGCTGTCGCCAATGGCGCCGGCACCAAAACGGCGGCGCTCATCACCGACATGAACGAGCCGCTGGCCTCGGCCGCCGGCAATGGCCTCGAAATCCGCAATGCAGTCGACTTCCTCACCGGCGCGCATCGCGATCCGCGGCTGCTCGAGGTGACGCTGGCGCTGAGCGCCGCCGCGCTGGAACTCACCGGCTTTGAGGGCAATGCGCGCCACGCCGTGCACGCGGCGCTGGCGACCGGCAAGGCCACGGAGCGCTTCTCCAGAATGGTGGCGCTGCTCGGCGGGCCGTCGGATTTCGTCGAGCAGATGGACGCCCATCTTGCGCCTGCGCCGATCATCCGCGACATCGCTGCGCCTGCCGCAGGGATCGTCGCAGCGATCGACACGCGCGGCGTGGGCATGGCCGTCGTGGCGCTCGGCGGTGGCCGCCGCCAGCCGTCCGACAAAATCGATCACGCCGTCGGCTTCGACCGGCTGCTCGGCCTCGGCGCAAAAGTCGACGCCGGTGTGCCGCTGGGACGCGTCCACGCCCGCGATGAGGCAACGATGCGCGACGCCGCGCAGCGCCTGGTCGCCGCCGGTCGCCTCGGCGCCGCCGCGCCCCACAATCCGCTCATCGCCGGGCGCGTCGACGCAACCGGAGGCGCGACGTGATCGCCGGTGCGTCAACCCCCACCCCGACCCTCCCCCTTTCTGGGGGAGGGAGCGCAGGAGCCGATGCTTCAGTCGTGTCCCTCCCCCAGAAAGGGGGAGGACAGGTGGGGGTTGACCGACGAACCCAGGGAGTTCCCCGCTGATGCCTCGTGCCATTGTCTGCATCCTCGACAGTTTCGGCATCGGCGGCGCGCCCGATGCCGCCGACTACAGCGATGGCCACGGGCATCCCGACACCGGCGCCAACACGCTCGGCCACATTGCCGAGCGCTACGATCTGCATCTGCCGAACATGGATGCGCTCGGCCTCGGCGCCGCCGGCAAGCTCTCGACCGGCCATCTGCCGCGCGGGCTTACCGAGGCGCCCAAGGGTGGGCGCTGGGGTGTTGGCCGCGAAGTGTCGAAGGGCAAGGACACGCCCTCCGGCCACTGGGAGATTGCCGGCGTGCCGGTGCCGTTTGCCTGGGGCTATTTCCCGCAGACCGAACCAACCTTCCCCAAGGCCCTGACCGACGCGCTGATCGTCGATGCCAAGCTGCCGGGCATCCTCGGCAACAAGCACGCCTCGGGCGTGCCCGTCATCGAGGAGTTGGGCGAGGAGTCGATCCGCAGCGGCAAGCCCATTTGCTACACCTCGATCGACTCGGTCTTCCAGATCGCCGCCAGCGAGGAGCATTTTGGCCTGCAGCGGCTGTACGAAGTGTGCGAGGCGGCCTTCAAGCTGACGGCTCCAATGATGATCGGCCGCGTCATCGCCCGCCCATTCACCGGCGAGACTCGCGCCACCTTCAAGCGCACCGGCAACCGGCGAGACTTTGCCATCAGCCCGCCCGAGCCGACCCTGCTCGATCGCGCCAAGGCGGCCGGCCGGCAAGTCTTCGCCATCGGCAAGATTTCTGACATCTACGCCGGCCACGGCGTCACCCACAAGCTCAAGGCGAACGGCAACATGGCGCTGTTCGACAAGACGCTCGAAGCGCTCGAGATGGCTCGCGACGGCGACTACGTCATGGTCAATTTCGTCGACTTCGACCAGGAATACGGCCACCGCCGCGACGTGCCGGGCTATGCCCGCGCGCTCGAGGCGCTCGACGCGCGTCTCCCTGAACTGATCGCCAAAATGCACGACGACGATCTGTTGCTGCTCACCGCCGACCACGGCAACGATCCCACCTGGATCGGCACCGACCACACCCGCGAGCAGACGCCCATCCTCTGCTTTTCCCCAAGGCTCTCACCCGGAACGGTTGGACTCCGCCACACCTTCGCGGATATTGGAGAGAGCGTCGCTCACTGGCTCGGCCTCGAGCCCGGCCGGCATGGCAAATCGTTCTTCTGAATCGCCCGGGGGTTGGGAATGGCAAAGGTCACCGTCATCGATCACCCCATGATCCAGCACAAGCTGACGATCATGCGCGACAAGAACACCTCGATCGCGGGCTTCCGGCGGCTGCTGCGCGAGATCGCCCACCTCATGTGCTACGAGGT
>JBDTVO010000185.1:0-5795 GCA_040007135.1 Devosia sp.
CGTGTTCAACAAGTCCCGCGACCGGCTGGTGCTGTCGACGAGCTGGGGACGGCTCGACGACGAGGCGCCGCCGGAGACCATACCGCCTGACCAGTGCTGGGCGTTGAAGCGCGGCAAGCCGCATCTCAACCGCCAGGACGGCAGCAAGCTGTGCTGTGATCATCATCACGGCAGCGACACGGTGCTCGAAATCCCGATGATCGCCCGTGGCGAAATCATGGGTCTGTTCCAGCTGTTCGCCAGTGGCGAGAGTGCCGAGGTGCGGCTCGCCTCGATCACCGGGCTCGGCTCGGCGCTGGCGGACGGCATGAGCCTCGCACTGGCCAACATGGGACTTCGCGAAAAGCTCAGGAACCAGGCGCTGCGCGATCCGCTAACCGGGCTCTACAATCGCCGCTATATGGAGGACTGCCTGCAGCGCTTCGTCCGCCTCGCCGACCGAGAGAGCCGCGAGGTCAGCGTACTGATGGTCGACCTCGACCACTTCAAGCGTCTCAACGACCAGCATGGGCACGCCTTCGGCGACACAGTGCTGCGCGATACCGCCATGACCCTCGTGGGCGGCCTGCGCGAGACCGACATCGTCTGCCGCTACGGCGGCGAGGAACTGGTGGTGATCCTGCCCGATTGCAGCCTGGAGCGCGCAGCCGACAAGGCCGAGGCGCTGCGCGTTCGCGTCGCCACACTGGCCGAGACACACGGCACCGAGATTTCCGCTTCGTTCGGGGTCGCTGCCGTTCCCTACACGTCGAGCGGCGTCACCGACCTGCTCGCTGCGGCCGACGCCGCCCTCTATAAGGCCAAGCAGAACGGTCGCAACCAGGTGGTGTGTGCCCCGGGCCGGCCGTTCCAGCTCGCTCGGCTGGAAGACGGCCTCGACCCGACCGGAGCCCTGCAGGCCGCCGAGTGACTTGACAGCGGCGGCCGGAGCCGCCGCTATGCCGCGATGCCCGACTTCCTCACCACCGGACCGGCGCGCGCCGACGCCACACTGCTGCTCGCCCATGGCGCTGGAGCGGCAATGGACAGCGCCTTCATGACGACCATTGCCGAGATGCTCGCGGCGAGCGGGATCAGGGTGGTCCGCTTCGAATTCGGCTATATGGCTGCAGCCCGGACCGGCAAGCGCGGTGCGACGCCGCGCGGCGAATCGCTGATGGGGGAGTACCGCGACGCCGTCGCGGCCCTCAAGGCGAAGGGGACGCTGCTGATCGGTGGCACGTCGCTTGGCGGGCGCGTGGCCAGCATGGTTGCCGAGGAGCTGTTCACGGCGGGAGCCATCGGTGGATTGGTCTGCCTCGGCTATCCGTTTCATCCGCCGGGCGATGCCAGCAAACTGCGGACGGCGCACCTGAAGACGATGACGGCGCCGGCGCTGATCTGCCAGGGCACGCGCGATCCGTTCGGGACGCGCGACGAGGTTCCGGGCTACGGCCTCAGCCCCTCGATCACCGTGCACTGGCTCGAGGACGGAGATCACGACCTCAAGCCGCGCAAGGCGATCAGCGGACGCACGCACAAGCCGAACCTCGAAGAAGCAGTGGCCACGATCGCGAGCTTTGCCGCAGCGCGTTAGCGGTGCTCTACCGGCGCGGAGCTGCCTCTAGCGCTTCGGGGACAACTCCGAGGACAAACGCCGTCACCTTGTCGAGCGGCATCTCGCAGGGCTTGAGCGCCGGCTCGCCCGACGGCGGCGCGTAGATGTTGAGGCTGATCCGGTCGGGCCCGCCGAGCTCTTCGGCAAACAGCTTCATCGAGCGGCTATCGGCATGGACCGAGCGCGTCACGCCGTAGCGGCGGCCGCCATAGGTGGCGGTGAACCAGCCAAGCGGCAGCGCCAGCAATGCCTGCCAGACGGTGGCGGCGTCGTTTGCGTGAGGCACGTTCGTCATTTGCCTTATCCTGTCTCAAATAGCGCGCTGGTGCGAGAGCTGAATGGGCGGCAAAACCACCGGATACGCAACTGTCGTCGCCACTGATAGAACCTTGATCTATTCTGCCGCGATGCTCACGCGTTCCGCCGATTGCCTTGTCCGATACGCGGGCGTATCGTTTGCGTCCGTGGGAGTGAGAAAGCCGGAACGGCTGCCCCTACGCAACAAGGGAGAATATACAATGCGCATGAAGGGCTATCTCTACGCGGGCGCCGTTGCGGCGCTGGCTTTGGGGATGCAGAGCGCCGACGCAGCGGGCCTGAAGATCGGGTTCCTGCCGGGCGTGGTGGATCCGTTCTACCAGGTGATGCAGCTGGGCGTCGAAAAGGCGGCCAAGGATCTCGGCATCGAAGTGGTGACCCAGGTGCCCCCAACCTGGGGTGTGGAGGCCGAAACGCCGCTGCTAAACGCCATGATCGCCCGCGGCGACCTCGACTACATCATCACTGCCCCGGTCGATAAGGACCAGATGGTGGCCCCGCTCAAGGCCGCGGTTGATGCCGGCATCAAGATCATCACCGTCGACACCTTCCTCGGCGACGGTGACTACGCCGCCGGCAAGGTCACCTTCCCGATCAGCTATATCGGCTCGGACAACGAAGAAGGCGGCCGTATCTCGGCGCGTGGGCTGGCCAAGGCAGTGGGCGGCAAGGGGACCGTGTACATCAACTCCACAAACCCGAACGTATCGTCGGTGGAGGCTCGCGAAGTCGGCTTCAAAGACGAGATCACCAAGAACTTCCCGGGCATCACCGTCATCGGCCCCGACTACAACCTCGATGACCTGAACAAGGCACAGCAGCAGACCGCTGCGGTGCTGGAGCAGCATCCCGACCTCGTCGGCGTCTTCGGCACCAATGTGTTCAGCGCGCAGGGCGCAGGCACCGCCGTCGCCAATGCCGGTCTCACCGGCAAGGTGCAGGTTGTCGCCTATGATGCCACCAAGGCAGCGATGGACCTGATGAGCAAGGGCACCGTGTCGCTGGTGCTGGCGCAGAAGCCGTTTGACATGGGCTACATGGCGGTCGAGTTCGCCGCCGCCGATGCCGCAGGCGTCACCAGCCTGCCCAAGCGCGTCGAGACCGGCTTTGCCATCCTCGACAAGGACAACGCCTCCGACCCGGCGTTCTCGCGCTTCATCTATGCGGTGCCCGGCAACTAAGCGTTCGAGCGATCGCCGACCTGAACCGGCCGGGAGCATCCGTTGCGATGCTCCCGGCAACATCTTGACCTGATCCGATGAGGACCGGCCCTTGGCAACGACCACGACCCTGACACCGGCCGGTGCCGGTCTTTCCTCGTTGCAGCGTCTGCTGCTGCTGGTGAGCCGGCTCTGGGCCTGGCTGTTCCTCCTCGCACTGATCCTGTTCTTCGTGATCACCGTGCCGATCTTTTCCGGCATCAACTTCTTCACCGTCCGCAATTCGCAGAACGTGCTGGTGGCGATCGTGCCGGTGCTGCTGCTCGGGCTCGGGCAGACTTTTGTCATCATCTCGGCTGGCATCGACCTGTCGGTGGGCTGGGTGATGAGCCTTGCCTCGGTGCTGTCGGCTCTGGCATTGCGCAACAGCTTCAACGCCGGCGTCCCGTTGCCGCTGGCGGTGCTGCTCGGGTTTTTCGCAGCGGTGGGCGGCGCCGGCGTGGTTGGGTTGGTGAACGGCTTGATCATTGCCAAGCTCAAGGTGCCGGCCTTCATCGTGACGCTGGGCTCGTCGTTCATTGTCCGGGGCCTCGCCCTGCTGTGGAGCGAAAACACCACCGTGGTCGGGCTGCCGGACGGAGTGCGCGCCTATGGTAATGAATCTCTGTTCTATTCGATCCGCGGCGACCATGGCGGCTTCTACGTGTTCAGTCCGCCCACACTGACCGGCGACATGGTGCGACAGATGGACCGCATCCTCTCCTGGCCGGTGGTGGCCGCGATGGTGGTGGTGGTGATCTGCATGTTCGTGCTGCACCGCCAGCAGTTCGGGCGCTATACGTTCGCCATTGGCGGCAATATGCAGGCGGCACTGCGGGCCGGTATTCCGGTCGATCGTCACATCATCAAGCTCTACATGCTTTCAGCCATCACTGCCGGCATCGGCGGTTTCCTGTCGATGCTGCAGTTCACCGGTGGCTCGGCCTCGATCGGCGATCCGCTCCTCCTCTCATCGATTGCAGCGGTGATCATCGGCGGCGTTTCGCTGTTCGGCGGAGCTGGCACCGTCATCGGCACGGTGATCGGCGCGCTGATCATCGCCGTGCTGACCACCGGGCTGGTCATGCTCAACGTCCAGGCGTTCTGGCAGTTCATCGTGGTCGGCGCCGTGGTGATCGTCGCGGTGCTGATTGACCAGTCGCGCGACCTCCTCGTCGGCCGTTACAAGGGAGGCGCGGAGTGAGCGAGCCGATCCTCTCCATTCGCGGGCTCAGCAAGCGCTTCGGCGGCCTAACGGCGGTCAACAAAGTCAGCTGGGACATCGCGCCGGGCGAGGTTGTGGCGCTGCTGGGCGACAATGGCGCCGGCAAGTCGACGCTGATCAAATGCATCTCCGGCGTCTACCAGCCGGACGACGGGGAGATCTGGTTCGGCGGCGAGAAGCGCAACTTCTCGCGTCCGGTCGAGGCGCGGGGCGCCGGCATCGAGACCATCTACCAAGATCTTGCGCTGGCGCAGAACCTCGACGTGCCAGCCAACATCTTCCTCGGGCGAGAGATGAAGCGGCGCTATCTCGGCGGGCTGATCAAAACGCTCGACGACAAGAAGATGCTGGGCGAGTCGCGGGTCGGTCTCGACGCGCTCGACATCGTCTTCCCCAGCCTGACGCAGCCGATCGAGAGCCTCTCCGGCGGCCAGCGGCAGGCGGTGGCTATTGCGCGCGCCATCTACTGGAAGGCGCAGCTGATGATCATGGATGAGCCGACCAACAATCTGGGCGTGCCTGAGCAGCAGAAGGTGCTGGAGCTGATCCGGCGGCTGCGCGACCAAGGCACGCCGGTGATCCTTATCACCCACACGATGCCTGACGTGTTCGCCGTGGCCGACCGCATCCTCGTCATGCATCGCGGCCGCCTGGTCACGGAAAAGCACACGGCCCAGACCAATGCGTCGGAGCTGGTGCAGTACATGGTCGGTGCGCTGGACGACACGCGAGCGGTCGCGACCTAGGTCCGCCGGAACCGGCCTAGGGCAGCGTCGGGATGAGTGCGGCCTGCTGCTGGGCCAGCAGCGTCTGTTGCAGCCTAAGCTGCTGTTCGAGCAGAGCCTGCTGTGCCGTGAGGTCGGCGGCGAGCTTCAACTGGCTGAAGCGAACATCAGAGACTGTGGCGAGTTCGTCCTGCCGGCAAACCACGGCCTCGGTGCGGGCGTTGATTTCGGCCGCGACATCGTCGGGCGGGATGATCGGGCAGAGGGCGAACGCCGGCCCGGCGGCAAAGCTCAGCAAAGCTGACAGCAGGAGCAGGCGCATCGCTGCAACATGGGCAGCAGAATTCGGCAGCGAAAGGGCGCGAGGGTCACGATCTCTCGATCTCACGATCGTGCGACACTCAGCAAAGAGGCCCAGGATCGCTCCCGGGCCTCAAAGAACACAACTCGCGCTGGACCTCGGACTATTCGGCCGGCTCGACCGCAGCGCCCGCTTTTTCCTTGCCGGTTTCCTGGTCGATAATCTTCATCGACAGGCGGACCTTGCCGCGCTCGTCGAAGCCCAGCAGCTTCACCCAGACCTTGTCGCCTTCCTTGACGACGTCGGTGGTCTTGTTGACGCGCTGCTCGGCGAGCTGGCTGATGTGGACGAGGCCGTCCTTGGACCCGAAGAAGTTCACGAAGGCGCCGAAATCGGCGGTCTTGACCACGGTGCCCTGGTAGATGGCGCC
>JBDTVO010000186.1:0-5789 GCA_040007135.1 Devosia sp.
TGGTCGAGCGGCAGGTGGCGCCGAAGGATTTCAACTCCTATGGGGCGCGGCGCGGCAACCACGAAGTTATGATGCGCGGCACCTTCGCCAATATCCGCATCAAGAACCAGATGGTGCCCGGAGTAGAAGGTGGTTTTACCGTAGGCCCGGACGGCACGCACATGCCGATCTACGACGCGGCGATGGCCTACGAGAAGAACGGCACGCCGCTGGTGATCTTCGCCGGCAAGGAATACGGCACCGGCTCGTCCCGCGACTGGGCGGCCAAGGGCACCCGGCTGCTCGGGGTGCGGGCCGTGGTGGCGCAGTCGTTCGAGCGCATCCATCGCTCCAACCTCATCGGCATGGGCGTTCTGCCGCTGCAGTTCGCCGAAGGCGAGAGCTGGCAGTCACTCGGGCTCACGGGCGACGAGACCATCTCGATCGAGGGTCTGACGGCGCTGACGCCGCGCTCGACGGTGGCGATCAAGATCGTCTTCGCCGATGGCAGCGAGAAAATCGCCACGACGCGCTGCCGCATCGATACGATCAACGAGCTCGACTACTACCGGCACGGCGGCATCCTCCACTACGTGCTGCGCAACCTGGTTGCGGCCTAGGTAGTCTTCCCAAGCTGCCTTCACCAGGCAGGCGGTGTGTCGTCCCCCGGCGTCTTTGGGGGATACCAGATGAACTATCGAGTGCTCGCCGCGGCAGTGCCGCTGCTGCTTGCCGGCTGCGCCACCAACCCGGCCAATATCGCCGCCACCTATGTGTCGCCGGCACCCTACCAGGTGATGGATTGCGACCAGCTGCGGGCTGAGGCGCAGCGCGTTTCGGCGGCAGCAGGTGCTGCCAGCGGTCGGCAGGAAAAGCAGGCCGGCGGCGATGCGGTGGCGGTCGGCGTCAGCCTCGTCTTGTTCTGGCCGGCGATCTTTTTTGTCGGCGGCGACAAAACCAACGCCGCGCAGGTTGCCCAGCTCAAGGGTGAGATGCAGGCCATCGAGCAGGTCAACATTGCGAAGTCCTGCGGCATCCAGTTCCAGGCAAACTGAGCAGTAGAACCAGGCCTGTCGCGTCGCCGGGCGGCTCAGCTGTTCACCGGCGCGACACGCCAAATTGACTCGCAGTTCATCTGGGCTTTGCCTAGAAGTCTGGCCATGTCCAGACGCATCCTCACCTCCGTGGCCGCCGCGACCCTGCTGATGGTCGTGCCTGCCACTGCTGCCGAAGTGCGCGCCGCCCCCAAGGCGGTGCTCGAGCTGTTCACCTCGCAGGGCTGCTCGTCGTGCCCGCCGGCCGATGCCAGCCTCAAGACGCTGGGCAAGCAGAGCGATGTCATCGCCCTCGCCTACCATGTCGACTACTGGGACTATATCGGCTGGACCGACACATTTGGCTCCAAGCTCAACACCGACCGGCAGAAGGCCTACGCGCAGAGCTGGGGCACGTCGATGATCTACACGCCGCAGCTGGTGATCAACGGCAGCAAGGGGGTCGTCGCCTCGCGTGACCAGGAGGTCGCCGACGCGCTCTCGGTGGCGGCCCTCAGCGTGCCGGTGGCGCTCGCCGTCGGCGACGACATGCTCGATGTCACGGTGGGCCCGCAGGCGGGCGGCGGCAAGGCGCTGGTGTGGCTCGTGACCTTCAAGTCCAACGCCGAGGTCGCCATCACGCGCGGCGAGAACATCGGCAAGACGATGGACTACACGCAGATCGTCACGGGCCGGCAGATGCTGGGGATGTGGGACGCGGTGGGCGGCACCCACCTCAAACTGCCGCTGAGCGAACTGACCGCCGGCGGCGCCAATGGCGCGGCCATCCTGGTGCAGACCGACAAAGCGGGCCTTCCCGGCCCGATCCTCGGCGCGGCGAGCGTCCAGCTCTAAACTGAAATCAGTGGCCCAAAACAACACTCCCGCTAGGGGCACCGGCGGGAGTGTCGAATGACTGTGTGCATGAATTTATGGCCGGCACCGAGCATCATGGTTTGGGGGCTCGGTCAGCCCGGTGCCGGACCATTGGAGGCAATGATCACTCTATGCCCCGCCAATCTGGCCGAAGCGGGGACACAATGTGACGAAACTGGGGAATGTCGCTGGCCCGGTACAGACGCTCCCCCGACCGCCGGTGCGGGCGCGCTCTCGACCGCTTGCGCGGTCCGGGATTTCCCGCAATCATGACGGCATCGTCACAAGGGTCGCCGATGGCCGAGGCCGAACCAAAGCGCAGTGCAGAGCTGATCGATTTGCGGTCCCCCGGCGGACCGCAGCCACCACGGCCCAAACCCTATGTCAGCTTCGATCGGCGCGAGCTCGATACCATTCTCGGCCTCTATGGCCGCAAGGTGGCCGAGGGCGAATGGCGTGACTACGCGCTCGACTTCCTGAAGGACCGGGCGCTGTTTTCGATCTACAAGCGCGCCTCGGAGCGGCCGCTCTATGTGGTCGAAAAGAACCCGAAGCTGCGCAACAAGCAGGGCATGTACATGGTGACCGGACAGGACGGGCGCGTGCTGAAGCGTGGGCACGAGCTCGACACTGTGCTGCGCGTGCTGGAGCTGGCGCTGGTGCGCTAAGCCCGCGTCTTTCGGACCTCGCGCAGCAGGACCTCGTTCATCCGCGTCTGCCAGCCGGGGCCGCCGGATTTGAAATGGTCGACGACCTCAGGGTCGAAGCGCACCGTCACCGACTGCTTGGTGGTTTCGGCCTTCGGTCGGCCCATCGGCTTCGGCATTGGAATGCCGTGCTCGGCAAACCATTCGCGCGCAGGCCGCAACTGCTTGACCTCTTCATCGGTCAGCACCGGAGCGTCATCGTCGAAATCGGGCGGCGGGCCAGGCTTACGACTTTTCATAGCGCTGCATTTCCTGTTCGTGCGCGGGTCGAAGGCTGATCACTCGAACCCGGTCATTCCTTTCGACATAGACGACGGCATAGCCCCGTCCCCTGATCCGCCCATAGGCGATGTTCCGTTCCTCGCCATAGTCAAACCGAGTATCGGGTCTGAATGACGCGGTAGACCAGTCGAATTCATAGATCAGCTCGAAGCCGATCCCATGCTTCGCCCGGTTCGCCTGGTTCTTGGCCTCGTCCCATTCATACTGGTCCATCGGCGCTCACTTAATGTAACTACAATAAGTCTGCCGCGCAAGCCCTCACAGCGCCCGCTGCATGTGGACGATGTCGAGCCAGCGGTCGAACTTGTAGCCCAGCGCTTCGTAGCGGCCGATCATGCGGAAGCCGTGTTTTTCGTGAAGCCGCACCGAATTGGCGCGCTCGGCGGTGATCACCGCCAGCATCTGCTTCAGCCCGGCGCGGGCGGCGTCCTCGAGCAGCCGCGCCAGCAGCTTGCCGCCGTGGCCGTGTCCCACCGCCTCGGGGGCGAGGTAGATCGAGTCCTCGCAGGTGAACCGGTAGGCCTCGCGCGGGCGGTAGGTCGAAGCGTAGGCGTAGCCGATCATGTCGCCGTCGACCTCACCGATCAGCAGCGGATGGCCCTTGGCGACGACGGCAGTAAAGCGCGCCGCCATCTCGGCCTCGTCGGGCGCCTTGGTCTCGAAGGTGATGACGGTGTCACGCACGTAGTGGGCGTAGATCCGGGTCGCCGCCGCGATGTCGGCAGGCACAAAGGGTCGGATCAGCAGGTCGGACATGGAACGCTCATCAAGCAAAAGGGCCGCGACCCTTGCGGATCGCGGCCCTTATAAAGCCGAAGCTGTGCGGCCTGGCTAGTTCCGCTGGTTGCCGAACAGGCGGAGCAGCATCAGGAACAGGTTGATGAAGTCGAGGTAGAGCGACAGCGCGCCCATGATGGCGCCCTTGGCCAGAACCTCGGCGCCGAGGCCGACGTCGTAGCTCTCCTTGATCTTCTGGGTGTCCCAGGCGGTGAGGCCGACGAACACCAGCACGCCCACGATCGAGATGGCAAAGCTCAGCCCGCTCGAGTGGAGGAAGATGTTGACCACCGAGGCGATGACGACGCCGATCAGGCCCATGATCAGGAACGAGCCGATCTGCGTCAGGTCGCGCTTGGTGGTGTAGCCGTAAAGGCTCATGGCGCCGAAGGTCGCGGCGGAGATGAAGAACACCTGGGCGATCGAGGCGCCGGTGTAGACCGCAAAGATCGAGCTCAGGGACAGCCCCATCACGGCGGCGAAGGCCCAGAACAGTACCTGTGCGATGGGGACGCTGAGCTTGCGGATGCCGAAGCTCAGCACCAGCACGAAGGCCAGCGGCGCCAGCATGATCACCCAACTCAGCGGGCTCGCATAGAGAAGGTCAAAGTTCGCCTGCGAGGCGGTCGCCCAGTTGTAGGCGAAATAGGCGACGAGGCCGGTGACCACGAGGCCAAGGCCCATATAGTTGTAGACCTTGAGCATGTAGCTGCGAAGGCCCTGGTCCACGACCGCGGCGGTTCCTGGCCGCGCGGCAACGGACGGACGGTCGAATTCTGCCATGGTAGCAATCCCCTTTGTGAGGCGGGGGCCCAGCGTGGGTCCGCGTGCGTCGAATATGGACGCCGCCCGGACCCAATACAAGGCCCGCGGGCCGGGCTTAACAAAGTGTAACCCCGGCTCGCCAAGGGCTTAGCCGGGCTTGTTGCAGCACTGTCATCTGCTTGCGGCCCCGACTCACTATGCTAGGGTCCACCGTGCCCCGAAGGCGAATCGGGGCCCTGCGGTGTGAAAAAGGAGACGGGTCAGGGTGCCCAGGCTCTTTACCGGTCTCGAAGTGTCTCGCGACGTGCGCGTCGCCCTGTCGCTCAAGCGCGGGGGCCTGCCGGGAGCCCGCTGGATCGACCCCGAAAACTACCACATCACGCTCTGCTTTATCGGCGACGTCGACAACCGGACGGCCAACGACGTCACCGACCTGCTCGACCGGCTGAGCCATTCCGACGGGTTTCGCATCCGGCTGTCGCATCTGGGGGTGTTCGGCGGCGCCAAGCCGCGGGCGCTCTATGCCGGCATCGAGCCGAGCGAGGCGCTCGAGCGGCTGCAGGCGGCGCATGAACGGATGTTGCGGCGCCTCGGGCTCGATCCGGACGGGCGGCGCTTCGTGCCGCATGTCGCCCTGGCGCGGCTCAAGGGGGCCTCGGCCATGGACGTTGCCGATTTCATGCACCAGGCCGGGCACTTCTGGCCGCTCGAGTTCAGCGTCGGTCGCTTCGTGCTGTTCTCGTCGCGGGCCTCGGTGGGCGGCGGGCCGTATCTGGTCGAGCAGGCCTATCCGCTGGCGGCGTGACGGCGAAAAGGGGTTCGCCTTAACCTTCTCTTAACCCTGCCAAGTCCAGAAAAAAGCGCGGAAATCCCGCGTCAAATTGCCGACAAGATTGAACACGATCCTGTGGATCGTTCGCGGCGGGACGAAGACTTGATGGCTTGGTAACCATAGCGTGGCAGCTTGGTCCGGCGGAACGCATAAAGGCTCGGTGAGTGTTCAGGGGTATTGACGACATGGCTTTGATGCGACGCCGCATCCTCGGCGGCTTGACGGCGATTGCCCTGCTCATGGGGGCGGCGCCCGCGTTCGCACAGGCCGCGCCGACCAACCTCGGCAGTTTCAAGAGCTGGACGGCGTGGCAGGGGAAAGACGACTACGGCCGCATCTGCTTCATCTCGGCGGCGCCCGACAGCAGCGAGCCGACGCAGATCAACGGCAAGCCGATCAACCGCGACCCGCCGCACTTCCTCATCATCCATCGCGACAAGGCGCCAGCGGTCAATCCCGACGGCACTGCGGCCAAGGACGGCAGCGGCAATCCGGTGTTCCGCAAGGTGCGCAACGAGGTGCAGACGCTGATCGGCT
>JBDTVO010000187.1:0-5761 GCA_040007135.1 Devosia sp.
ACAAGCCGCCGACCACTTGGGCCGAAGTGACCAAGATGTGCGACGCCTTCAAGGCGGCGGGCAAGGCCTGCTTCCTGATGGCCAACAAGGAAGGCTACGAGGCCGAGTTCTTCCTGTCGGAAATGGCGAACCAGTCTCTGACCGCTCAGCAGCAGGCTGACTGGTCTGCCGGCAAGCTCCATTGGTCGGATGCCCCGATCAAGGCGATCCTGCAGACTTGGGTCGATACCTACAAGGCCGGCTGGTACCAGGAAGGCGGCAACTCGCAGACGATGTTCATGGACGAGCAAACCATGTTCACACAGGGGGCAGCGGGCAACCTCTGGGGCCTGCTCTCCAACGTCTTCCACTGGAAGAAGCTGGAGGGGGACATGGGTGTCGACAAGGTCGGGGTCTACCCGATGCCCTCGCCCACCGTTGCGTCTGACCAGCACGAAGGCCAGCCGGGCGTCCCGCTCGATGGCGGCGTAGGCTACGGCGTGAACAAGGACTCGCAGCACATCGACCTGGCTCTTGATCTCGTCAAGACCCTTCTGTCCGGCGACGTGTTGTCGGTTATGGTCAATGACTCGGGCGTCGTCCCTGCCAACACCACGGTCGACGTTTCCGGCATTCCGAGCCCCGGCCTGAAGCAGATCATGGGCTGGTTGGCGACGCGCGCCGTGCCGACGACCCACGCCAATGCGTCGGGTGCCGAGCTCGACGAATGGCACCGCCAGAGCCAGTCTCTGCTCAACGGCGACATTTCCGTCGAAGACGCCGCTGCAGCGCTGGATAAGGTTCAGGCCCAGGCCAAGCCCCAGCAATAAGTTACTTCCCCAGATGGGGGACGCTCTTCCGTGCGCCCCCCATTTTTTGTTCTAGTATCGGCTCATGACCACGACCGCACAGCCCCAGACCGCACACGTCGAGCGCGCCCGCCGGCGCGCCAGCAAGAGCCGCCGCGCTGAGGCGGGCATGGCGCTGCTGTTTGTTCTACCGGCAATCTTGTTGGTCTTGGTGTTTCGTATCGTCCCGCTCTTTTGGGGCTTTGGCATCTCGCTGACCAACGCGTCCGGGGGCAATCCCGGTGAGTTCATCGGCGCGGGAAATTATGTGCGCGCGCTGAACGATCCCAATTTTCGAGCATCGATCGTCAATGCGGGCGTGATCATCCTCGCCGTCCCGATCTTCGTCTTCATCCCGATGATCCTCGCGATCCTGCTCGACCAGGGGGTGCCGGGGCGTGGCCTCTTCCGCTCCGTCTATTTCTTCCCTGTGGTGCTTTCGAGCGTCATCATCGGCTCCATCTTCAGCATCGTGCTCGGCTACAATGGCAGCCTCAACGGGCTGCTCAAGGCCATCGGCCTGCCGGCGTTTGACTGGCTCGGCCGATCACAGACGGCGCTTCCGGTGACCCTCGCCATCCAGTCCTGGTCGACCTTCGGCATGGGCGTGCTCATCTTCCTCGCCGGTCTCTCGACCGTCCCCAAGGACATGGTGGAAGCCGCCCGGCTCGAGGGTGCCAAAATGTGGCAGGTGTGGTGGCACGTCATCATCCCCGAGCTCAGGCCCATTATCGAATTCTCGCTCGTCATCACCACGATCGGCCTTTTGACCTCGATGTTCGGTCTCATCTACGTGCTGACCGGCGGCGGCCCCGGCACCGCAACCACGGTGCCCGAATATCTGATCTGGGCGGCGCAGGGGCGGCTCAACCAGCCCGCTTACGCGACGGCGCTCTCAATCATCCTGTTCGTGATCACCGGCATTCTCGCTTCGCTGCAGATCCGGATCATGTCGCGCAACGCCAGTCTCTAGGAGGGCGCCGTGGCAGGGGCAGGCAAACGACAACGGCTGGCATTGCGGATTGCGGCGATCCCGATGGGGATCCTGGCGCTGAGCTGCCTCTACCCCATCTTCTTTGCGGTCAACAACTCGCTGAAGACCCGTAACGACTATCTGCTCGACCGCTTTGGCCTCGCCCTTAACCCCACCTTCGACAACTACGTCCGGGCCTGGTCGGAATCGCACCTCGATCAGTATTTCGTCAATTCGGTGATCGCGACCATCGGCGCGGTCATTCTCCTGACGGTCGTCTCTTCGCTAGCAGGCTTTGCCCTCGCGGCTCTGCGCTTTCCCTACCGGCGCTTCCTGTTCGTCGTCATCCTGTCGACGCTGATGATCCCCGTCCAGGTCATCCTCGTCCCCTATATGCGCACGATGGTCGGGCTCGGCCTGATCAATACGCATATCGGATTGATTCTCTCCTACACGGCGTTCTTCATCCCGTTCTCAGTCTACATGATGACGGCGTTCTACTCGGGCCTGCCACGCGAGCTGATTGAGGCGGCCAAGATCGACGGTGCCAAGCTGCTGCAGGTGTGGTGGCACGTCATGATTCCGCTGGGAATGCCGGCGCTCATAACGCTCGGCATCCTGAATACCCTCAATTGCTGGAACGATATTCTAATTGCCCTGCTGACGATGCAGAAGAACCGCACCCTGATGGTCGGCATTTCGGCGCTGAAGGGGCAGTATTCCGATGAAATTCCTCTGTTCACAGCGGGGATCGTCATCGCGGCGGCGCCGATCGTGATCCTCTATGTCATCTTCCAGCGCCGCATCGTGTCTGGAATCGCCGTGGGCGCAGTAAAGGGCTAGTCGATGTCGCGTGTCGAACTGCAGCAGGTCAGCAAGAGCTTCGGCTCCACCGAGGTGGTGCACAATGTCTCGCTGGCCATTGAGGAGGGCGAGTTCTGCGTCTTCGTGGGGCCGTCCGGGTGCGGCAAATCCACCTTGCTGCGGATGATCGCCGGGCTCGAAGAGACCTCGTCAGGCGACATCCTGATCGGCGAGCGTAACGTTACCGACGAAGAGCCGTCAGATCGCGGCGTGGCGATGGTGTTCCAGTCGTACGCGCTCTACCCGCACATGACGGTCGCCGACAACATGAGCTTTGGGCTGCGCATGGCGCATCGCCCGAAGGCCGAGATCACGGAAAAGGTGGCGCGGGCCGCCGGCATCCTGCGCCTCGAAGACTATCTCCAGCGCAAACCCGCACAGCTTTCCGGCGGACAGCGGCAGCGGGTGGCGATCGGGCGTGCAATTGTGCGCAATCCGAAGGTGTTTCTCTTCGACGAACCGCTCAGCAACCTTGATGCCGAGCTTCGGGTGCAGATGCGGGTCGAGATTTCGAAGCTCCACAGCGTGCTCGGAAACACCATGATCTACGTCACGCACGACCAGACTGAGGCGTTGACGATGGCCGACCGTATCGTGGTGCTGCGTGCCGGCCGAATCGAGCAGATCGGCACGCCGAGCGGTCTGTACGAGGATCCGGACAACGCCTTCGTCGCCGGTTTCATCGGTTCACCCCGCATGAACTTCCTCCCGGCCTCCGTGCAGCCAAACGGCCGACTTCTGGCCGGCGGCGTCGCAATGGAAAGCCCGGTGACAGCCAAGCTCGAAGCCGGAACAAAGCTTCAGCTTGGACTGCGGCCGGAGCATCTGGACCAGGTCGATGGCATCGGCCTTGAGGCAAGCGTCGAATTCGTCGAAGCCCTGGGCGCCACGTCCTACGTTCACGCCAAGCTCGCCACCGGCGAGGATGTCATCGCCGAGCGGCGGCTGCACCGGCCCAAGGCAGGCGACAAGATCGCGCTCCATTTCGCGCCTGAAGCGATGCGGCTGTTCGACAGCGGCGGTGCGCGCCTCCGGTGATCGGACCTGGCGTCGCGGCTGTCCGCCTCAACGCCGCACAAGGATTTCGCGGAGCTTTCCAGGGGCAGGCCTCTCGGGGCCGCCACCCTTAACGGCCTGTTGGCAACCGGATGGCATACTGGCTCAGTATGTAATCGGCGGCCTCGATGCGCGAACTTGCCCTTGGACTGCTGTTCGTCGGGACCATGGCCTTCCTGGCTACGATCTATCGCCACTACCTGCCCTACCTCCCGATTGGCGACGGTGACCTCAAGATCATCGGTGGGGCGCTGCTGTTCACCGGCATCGTCGGCATCTGGTTTCCCGAGCGCGCTGACCCGCAGGGCGGTCATCGGCGCTGGTCGCCTGTAGGGTTCGGGTTCAATCACAGGCTGCCGTGAGAGCGCCGCCCGCCTTCGAGTCCTGACAGAGCTGACTACGACATCGACGGTGCCGCCGCTCTCGATGGCTTCAGGGCACTGGTCATTTCGAGGTCAGCGGTAGACCCGGTCATAGGTGATCGGTTGGGACCCTGGCTCGGCGTCACCGTCCCTAAGAAACGCTTCCGTTGCTCGACCATCTACGAATGCTTGCCCTTCTTAGGGTTGGAGCGTCATCAACGTGAACGTTAACTTTATTTCTTGACTCGGCGGGGCTGATCGTCGAGGTTCGACAAAACGAGCGCTAAGACGCTCACGGGAGCGCGCGGTCGGCAAAAGACGACTGCGAGAGGATTTACGACAGTTCAATCGAACGGGCGATGCTCGTCTGTCAGAAGCAGACTGGCGTTCTACCCCGTCAAACCGGAGGAATAACGCATGCGCAGACTAGTTGTGTTGGCCGCGTCGACGGCCCTCTCTGTGGCACTGATGAGCGGGAGTGCGCTCGCTGAGCCCGTCAAGCTCGTCTTTTGGACATTCGCAGACGCGGCCACCGGCGCGGTGGGCGATGTGGTGAAGGCTCAGATCGCGGCGTTCGAGAAGGCGAACCCCGACATTACCGTTGATCTCGAGGGCAAGCCGTCAACTGACATCATCGCCGGACTGATCGCCAATGCGAACGCCCCGGGCGTCGACGTGGTCACGACCCAGTACCGCGCCTCCTCGCTCGTCCAGGCCGGCGTCCTCGCGGATCTGACGTCCTACTTCGCGGCAAGTTCGCCGGAGTTTCAGAGCCAGTTCCCGAAGAGCTTCATCGACATCTTGACCAAGGGTGGAAAGCTTCTGGGGATACCGTACACGACGACCACTTCGGTCGTGTATCGCAATCTCGACGTCCTGAAGAAGGCCGGCATCGACCCCGCCGAGCCCGTCAAGACCTGGGCGGACTGGCTGGCGCAGATGCAGAAGATCAAAGACAGCGGCGACTTCGCCGTCGCGAACCAGATGGTCTTCTGGTACGAGGCACTGGCCTATTATGGCGGCGTGCCTGGGGTAAAGTCGTTCGACATCGTTGATGGGAAGTCGAACCTCGACCCAGCAGCCCTCACCAAGGCGCTGACGTTCATGAAGGCGACGGAGCCCTTCGCGGCACCGGTCGACTCACTGGCGCAGGGCGAAACCGACCTGTTCACCTCAAACAAACTGGCGTTCATGATGTCGGGGGCCTGGATGTATCCCGTGGTTGAAGCAGCCAGCAAGGCAAACGGGTTCAAGTACGACTCGATCGGCGTTCCCGGGGAGTCCGCAGACAAGACCGGCGGTGTCTTCGACGGCGAGTTCCTTTCGGTTGCAGAAGGATCTGCCCACAAGGACGCTGCCTGGAAACTGGTGCAGTTCTTTGCCGACGCCCCGCAGGCTGCGGTCTATTCGTCTGTTGCCGGACGCTACGTCAGCAATAATGTCGCCATCGACGATCCGGTGCTGAAAAACAGTACCTTCATCCAGCAGCAGGCCAAGCTCATCACTTCGGCGGTGAACGATGCGCCCTTCCTGCAGCCGGTTCCCGACGACGCGCCGAACGCGTTCGCCGCTGGGTTGGCCGATTTGAAGGGTGGCAAGGCTCCCGCCGAGGTCGCCGCCGACATCATCACCGCCTACGATAGCGCGCTGGAGTAAGTCGACGCTCTGCGTCCAAGTCT
>JBDTVO010000188.1:0-5726 GCA_040007135.1 Devosia sp.
TGCGGGCCTTCGGCGCCGGTGCCTCGGCCACGACCGGGGTCGTGCTGGCGAGGCGGGCCGCGGCACGCTCCTTGAGCTTGTCGTCAGCCGTCAGCGTCGTCTTGGCGCCGCCGATCAGGATCTCGCCGATACGGATCGTCGAGAGCACCTGGCGGTGGCCGTTACGGCGGTCGAAATGCTGGCGCCGATGCTTCTTCTGGATGATCACCGTGCGCTGCTTGCGCGTCTCGACGACATGCGCCGCAACGCTCGCGCCGGCGACCAATGGCGCACCGACGGTGAAGTCGTCGCCGTTGCCAACCATCAGTACGTCGCCGAAGGTCACCACGTCGCCGGGGTTGGCCTCGAGCTTTTCGACCTTCAGCAGGTCGTTGGCGGCCACCTTGTACTGCTTGCCGCCGGTCTTGATCACCGCAAAGTTCATCGTTTCGCCGGGCGTCTCGCCCGGATCCCTTGTGTCGCGCTCGTCGGCGCCGCGGGGAAAGCCTTGGTCCCGCGGTCTTTTCGGTGCCGCGACGAGCGCGGCGGGCGGCCTGAAGCTGCGTGTTGCAAAATCAAAATGCGCGCCAGTTTCCCGGCACGCAATTCCGTGCGGCTTATCCGCGCTCAGAGCCGGCGAGTCAAGGCGAAAGCGCCTTGACGGCCCGGCCTCAGGTGCCGGCGTACCAGTCGACCAGCCGGACCTCGGCGGCGTCGCCGACCAGCGTCTTGAACTTCTGCGGGTCGCTGCCGCGATAGTGGTAAGGATAGACCACTTTGGGCCGGAATGCCTTCACCGCATCGGCGGCCTGCGTCTCGTCCATCGTGTAGGGCAGGTTCATGCAGAGGAAGGCGACGTCGATGCCAGTCAGCGCCCGCATCTCGGGAGTGTCCTCGGTATCGCCCGAAACATACGTTTTCTTGTCCCCAAAGCTCAAAACATAGCCGTTTCCGACGCCTTTGGGGTGGTATTGGGCGCGGTCGGCAGTGGTATTGTAGGCGGCAACCGCCATCACCGGCACGCCGTCGATCATGCCGCTGTCGCCGTTATTGAGCACGCTCGCCTGCGCCCTCAGCGCCTCGGGCAGCGTGCCCACCACCTCAGCCGTGGTGACGATCGGCGCCGTACCGGCGATCTTGGCGAGGTTGTCCGCATCGAAGTGATCGCCGTGAGCGTGGGTAATGAGGATGCCGGTGGGGGCGGGAAGCCCGGCGAAAGTGGCCTTTGCCGGGTCGAAGTAGAGCACGTGGCTGCCCCATCCGAGAACCAGTGTCGCGTGCATCACCGGATGGATGGTCAGTGCGCCGGCCGAGGTGGGCAGGGTATCTCCGCTCAGCGTCCCCTGGGCAAGGGAGCGGCCTGCTCCCAGCACCAGGGGCGCTGCGGCAAGGCCGAGCAGGACGGATCTGCGGTTGGGCATGGCGGTCTCCTCGCATGGCTTGGGGTCACGAGCCTAGCAACGCCGCGGGGGTCGAAATCGTCCCACACACAATGGTGAAGATGCCTCAGTTCGGCCGGATGGCGATCAGTTTTCGCCGCAATTTGTCCGCCGAGGCGCGCTCGCCCGCGAGGACCGCCGGCTTGTGCCGGGCCTGCCAGAGAGCGAGGGTCCACGGCACCGCCTCTGCCGGCACAGCGATGGCGGGCAGGTAGGCAAAGGCCTCGTGCAACTCCTCGTCGATGATCGCGGCGATCTCGGACCGCCGATATTCCTCCCCCTCGAACGCATCGAGCAGGTCGTGCTCGAACGGCGTGAGGTCGGTCAGCACGAGTCCCTCGGCCCGCTCTCCCGGCACCCGCACCAGCGCCGGATAGACACGCTCGGGATAGTGAACGACGCGAAATCCCGGGGCCACCGCCGGCAGCATGCGATCGCCGCGCAAGGGGCGCGACAGAACACCTGCCAGCAGGTCAGGATCGCGCAGCGTGCCATACACGAACAGTAGCGCAGTCATCGGCTTGCGGCCGGCCCGTGGGCCGCGCCGTCCCGGTTGCGGGTCATCCCCAATAATGCCATAAGCCGCGCCGTGTCGACCGGCCGCGTCCCAGCGTCCATGGCATCTCGCGGAGAGGTGGCAGAGTGGTCGAATGCACCGCACTCGAAATGCGGCGTGGGGGCAACTCCACCGGGGGTTCGAATCCCTCCCTCTCCGCCACTTCAGCCATCGCTGCGATGCCCCAAAATGCTGCTAACCGGCCGTAGCAGCGCGGGTTTTCCGTAGGGCTTGCAGGGCCTTGGCGGATGACCGGGGAGCCAATTTTGAGGCGTAACTGCACAAGTGCCCGAAGTCCGGGCGACACACGCTTCCACGTACCGTCTGTCCGATCGTCTGTCCGCTGCAGAGGCGTTCTGCGACTGCATTCGGGGGGGTATTAAGGTTAAGTCCAAGCCTTAGGTGGCTTGCTTCTGGCTATCGCGCAACGAGTACGCATGTGTCTGTGCTGACCCGTGCTCGAGTATCCGCGATTGTCGCAAAGTCGTGCCCTCACCGCCAATCAAGTGAACGCCATCAGCAAGGACGGCGTGCACTGGATTGCGCCCAGTCTCTACATGCAGATCAGGGACCACGGCACGCGCAGCTGGTTGTTCCGATACAGCCGTGGTGGCACCAACCAGTGGATGGGCCTAGGTTCCACCGACGAGAAACCGGTGAGCGATGCTCGCGACGAAGCGGCGATGCTCCGAGTGCTGGTGAAGCGAGGCGAGGATCCAATCGCCAACAAGCGTCAGGTTGAAGCCAAGCGCAAAATCGAGATGCGGCCGAAGGTCCCGACCTTCGCCGAATGCGCTGCCAAGTACATCTCGTCCCATAAGGCTGGCTGGAAGAACGAAAAGCATGCCCAACAGTGGCCCAGCACCATCGAGATGTACGTGAACCCCTTCATCGGAAAGATGAAGGTCGACCAGGTCACGGTCGAGGATGTGCTTAGGGTCCTAAAACCCATCTGGACCAGCAAGGCCGAAACCGCGAGCCGGGTGCGGGGCCGCATCGAGTCAATCCTCGGCTGGGCGACAGCGATGGGTTACCGCAGCGGCGAGAACCCGGCACAGTGGAAGGGTGGAGCGCTGCCGCACCTGCTTCCTGCGACCGGCAAGATCTCCAAGGTCGAGCACCGCAAGGCGGTTCCCTATCAGGACGTCCCCAAGCTCATGGTCGAGCTGCGCAAGAACGGCAGCATCAGTGCCAAGGCTCTGATGTTCACGATCCTGACCGGTGCGCGCACCACCGAGACCCGCGAAGCCACGTGCTCGGAGATCGATCGCAAGGCCAATGTCTGGACGATCCCTGCCGGCCGCATGAAGGCTGGCCGTGAGCACCGCGTGCCGCTCACCGACGATGCTCTCAAGCTGATCGACGGCGATCCGGCCGAGAGCAAATACCTGTTCCCGAGCCCGTCGGGTTATGCGTTGTCGAACATGGCGATGCTGCAGCTGCTGCGCGGCCTCCGCGATGACGGCAGCACGGTTCACGGCTTCCGCTCATCGTTCCGAGATTGGGCTGCAGAGCAGACTGATTTCCCCCGTGAGGTGGTTGAGGCCTGCCTCGCTCATGCACTCGGGGATGATGCGGAGCTTGCCTACAAGCGCACGGACTTCCTTGAGAAGCGGCGCGATGTGATGCAGGCCTGGGCTGCTCACTGTCAGGCCATGCGGTAGGTCCGATTTGCGCGACAAACAGACTCACCGAAAGCGCGGGGTCCAGCTGTCGACCAGCCGCTCCTCCTCGGCCTCGTCGTCGTCGTCGCCATCCTCACGACCGATGGTTGGCGAGGACAAGACCGTCAGAACCTTGCCGTAAGCGCCAAGGCCGAGCGACTCTTCCGTCACCGTACGGCTCGTCTCGCCGCCAAGCCAATCGCGAACGTCGACCTCGTCTTTGGTGCGCTTGCCGGCCTGAACGTCGAAGCGGTTTGCGGCCAACGCCGCCGTCGCGGTGCCGACAGGCAACGGTGTCCCCTTTCGGAGCCAGCTGAGGCGCGGCAGCGTCTTCATGGCATCCGACATGAAGCAATAGTCGATCGTGTCGCCAGTGCTCACGATCACGGCTGTCGCCTGCTGGGTCAACTCGGCGAAACGAATGGCGGTGGCGGTGCGGGACGTGATGCACTGATCCGCCAGCTCCTCGATCGCGGACAATCCACCGTCGAGCTTATTCATCGCCGCCTTAAAAGGCGTTTCCGGCATGAGCAGCCCGGCGGCGAAGTGATCCGCCTCGAGCTCGTACGGATCGGCGGTCACGAAACCCGCATGCGAAGCGTGAACGCCATCCTTCAGCAGTTGGTCGACGTGGCCGTCGAGAAAAAAATGGCCGAGCTCGTGGCTCACCGAAAAGCGACGGAACCCTTCGCTTTTGATGTGCGTCGCATAGAGGATGCCAAACTCATTGCCGTGGCGCAGCAGCATGCCTGACACGCCGGGTTCGGCGTCGTGCTTGGCTTGGACGAGAATGTCCCGGTCACTGGCGATCGCAAACGGGTCGACGGGAAGGCGGTCGATGCCTTCATCCCGGAGCAACGCCTCAGCCCGGCGCCGGGCATTGAGAAGCTGAAAAGGCCTGCCCATCGTAGAACACCGCTCTAGCGCTTATCTTTGCGCGAGTTGCGCTCGGCCAGCATTTTCAAAAAATCCTTGGCGATCTCGCGGTCGTTGCCGCTGAGCTTGCCGATATCGCGGAACAACGGGTCGCCATCCTCGGCTAGGCCCGGGGTGGCGACTCGCCCGAGCAAAAAATCGGTCGTGACGTCCAGCGCAATCGCCAATCGGCGTAGTGAGTCGAACGACGGGCGTCGTGCTCCCGCTTCGAAATGGGCGACGGTGGTGGGCGGCATTTTCGCCTTTTCCCCAAGCTCGTCCTGGTTCCAACCCCTTAATTTCCGGGCCTCTTTCAGCCTTTCGCCAAAAATCTCGGATGGGGCGGTCTCGTCAGCCATGTCTACTCCGTCAGGAAGAACTTGACGGGTTTTAGCCCCGCCCTATATTTCCAGGCAAGTGGATCATGTCGACTCCGACAGACGCAAGGACTTTGAGCGCCGGCCGGTCCGCCAAAAGGACGCATAGTAAATGAAGCATCTTCCTTCCACCGACTTTGACGACCGCCCCAAGGGCATTCAGAAAATCCGCCAGCTGCCGGACGAAAGCCTGGGCGAGTTGTGGGAGTCCATAATCATGGACCAGCGGCTAAAGGATCAGCTGCTCTCGCAGGCAGTCCTCAACTTCACGCTGCGCCCGAAGGTCTCGCGCGGCGTCATCCCCCTGCATGGCGTGATCCTGCTAGTGGGACCGCCGGGCACCGGCAAGACTTCGCTGGCGCGCGGTCTCGCGCACCGCGTGGCGAAGTCATTCGGCGGCGCGAACTTCCGCCTGTTTGAAGTCGAGCCGCATTCGCTGGTCAGCGCTAGCCATGGCAAGACGCAGCGGGCGGTGACCGACCTCTTCGCGCAGTCGATCGCGGAGGCGGCGGCGGGTGGACCCACCATCGTGCTCCTCGATGAAGTCGAGACGCTGGCCGCCGACCGCTCCAAGCTGAGCATGGACGCCAACCCGATCGATGTGCACCGCGCCACCGACGCGGTGCTGGTACAGCTCGACATTCTGGCCGAGGATCACCCGAACCTCCTCTTCATCGCGACCAGCAATTTCCCGCAGGCGATCGACAGCGCCTTTCTCTCTCGTGCCGACCTGATCCTCGACGTGCCGCTGCCCGACAAGGCGGCCTGCGCCAAGATTCTCGCCGACTGCCTCGCC
>JBDTVO010000189.1:0-5725 GCA_040007135.1 Devosia sp.
GTGATGGAGATGATGGATATGCGCTCCGAACCTCATCGCAACTACCCGCTGCGCGGCGCGCTCGCCATCGTCGGCGCGGTGATCGTCTTCCTCGGCCTCAATGTCGGGTTTGGCGGCATCCAGACGCTGGGCTGGCAGGGCGGATCGGCGCCGTTCCTCAGCATCACCGATGCCTCGATGTTCGCTGTCCGCGACAACCACATCCGCTTCATCGGCGGCGTCTGGCTGGCGCTCGGCCTGCTGATGCTGGCCGGCAGCATTGCCCTGCAGCGCCTGCGGGCCGTACTCGTCGCGCTGACGGCGATGATCTTCGTCGGCGGACTGACACGGCTGGGCGGCGGCGACTTGGCCGTGCTGCTGCGTCCGGACGTGGTCCCGTCGGTGCTGTTCGAGATCGCGCTGGTGCCGCTGCTCGGCCTGTGGATCGCAAAAGCGGAGCAGCCGCGCATCTGAAACGAAAAGGGCCGCCCGAGGGCGGCCCGTATTGTTTTCAGCCGCCGAAGAAGCCGCCGCGCTGCCACCAGCCGGCGCGCTTGGGCTTGGCGTCGTCGGGGGCAGGAGACGTCGAGCTGACGACGATCTCGTCGGGCGGCAGTTCCTTGCGGGGCCGTCGGGCCGGCTCCTCGGCGGCGGCCGCCGGAGTTGCCGGCATAGGCTGAGGTGATGCGACCGCGATGGCCTGGGCCGAGGCAATCGCCTCGTCCTCGGTCGGCGGGGCGGCCTTGGGGCGGCGCGAGCGGCCGCGCGGACGGGCAGGATTCTGGTCGACATCGGTGGTTTCCGGGCCGGCCTCGGGCGCGGCTTCCGTTGCCGGATCGGCATCCTGCAGCACACCGTCGGCGTCGGGCGCCCGGCGCGACCGGCGGGCCCGGCGCGGGCGGCTCTCGGCTGACGCGCCCTCGACGCTGATGGCGGGCTCGATACCTGCATCCTCGGCGATGGCGTCCTGCGCCAGGACCGCGGCGACGACGCGATCGGCGCCCTCGTCGCTCAACTGGCCAACCGGCTCAGTCGAGCCGTTGGGGCTGTCGCCGTTCTCACGGCGATTGCGGCGGCCACCGCGGCGACCGCGGCGACGGCGGCGGCGCGGCTCGCCGTCCTCGTCGCGTGGCGCGCCGGCCTCGGCCGGAGCCTCGTCGTCGGCGTCAGTGTCGTCGGCCTGGGGCGCATCCTCGGTCGACGCCTCGGCGGCATGAACCTGGGGTTGTGACGGCGGGCGCTCGCCACGCTCGGCACGATCGCGGCCACCGCGGCGGCGCCGGCGGCGCTTGCCCTGGCGGTCGCCACTTTCGTCGGGCGCACGGGCCTCCTGCGGCTCGCTCTCGGTTTCTTCATCCTCCGGCTCATCGACCTCGTCGGCATCCTCGATCACGGCGCTGTCGACGCGCACGTGCTGCGGGGCGACCTCGCCACCGGCCAGCAGCCTCGGTTCGCCACGCTCGATGACGTAGTGGACGGGACCGACATGGTCGTCGGCAACGAGGTTGATCGAGAGGCCGTATTTCGCCTCGAGGTTGCTCAGCGTGTTGCGCTTGGAGTTGAGGATGTAGAGCGCGACGTCGACCGGCACGCGCACGTTGATCGACTGGCCGGGCTTCTTGACGACATGATCCTCGACGTTGCGCATGACCATCAGCGCCACGCTCTCGACCGAGCGGATGAGGCCGGTGCCATTGCAGGTCGGGCATTTGTGCGTCGAGCTTTCGACGACGCCGAAGCGGATGCGCTGGCGGCTCATTTCCATCAGGCCGAAATGGCTGATGCGGCCGACCTGGATACGGGCGCGGTCGTTCTTGAGAGCTTCCTTGAGGCGGCGCTCCACCGCCCGGTTGGAGCGGTTCTCGACCATGTCGATGAAGTCGATGACGATGAGGCCGGCGAGATCGCGCAGACGCAGCTGCCGCGCCACTTCGTCAGCAGCCTCGAGATTGGTCTGGAGCGCCGTGTCCTCGATATTGTGCTCCTTGGTGGAGCGACCCGAGTTGACGTCGATCGAAACCAGCGCCTCGGTCGGGTTGATCACCAGATAGCCGCCGGAGGGCAGCGTGACCTGCGGCGAGAACATCTGGTCGAGCTGGCCCTCGACGGCGAACTTGCTGAACAGCGGCTGATCGTCCTTGTAGAGAACCACGTTCTTGGCGTGGCTCGGCATGATCATCCGCATGAAGTCCTTGGCTTCGCGGTAGGCGTCGTCGCCGGCGATGTGGAGCTCGTCGATCTCCTTGGAATAGAGGTCGCGGATGGTGCGCTTGATCAGCGAGCCTTCCTCATAGACGAGGCAGGGTGCGGTGGACTGGAGCGTCAGGGTGCGGACGTTTTCCCACAGGCGCTGCAGGTACTCGAAGTCGCGCTTGACCTCGGCCTTGGTGCGGCTGGCGCCGGCGGTGCGCAGGATAATGCCCTGGCCGGGCGGCACTTCGAGGTCGCCGACGATGTCCTTGAGCCGCTTGCGGTCGGCGGCGTTGGTGATTTTCCGCGAGATGCCGCCGCCACGGGCAGTGTTGGGCATCAGCACCGAATAGCGGCCGGCAAGGCTGAGATAGGAGGTGAGCGCCGCACCCTTGTTGCCGCGCTCTTCCTTGACGACCTGCACCAGCATCACCTGCCGGCGCTTGATGACTTCCTGGATCTTGTAGGCGTGGCGGCGCGGCGCACGCTGGCGGCGCTCGCGGCTCTCCTCCATGACATCACCGGCGCCACCGCCACCGACGGATTCGACCGGCTCGTTGCTGGTCGGAGCTTCCTCGATGTGGCCGTGGTCTGCACCTGCGTCGGCATCGTCGTCGTCGGTTGCTGTCGACTGCGGATCGTCGCCGGCCGAGGCTTCGGTGGGCGCGTCGTCGGTCTGCTCGGTTTCGTCGGCCTCGGCGCCATCGTCGGCCGGCTCGCTCACGGACGGGGCGGACTTCGAGGCAGCGTTCCGGCGCGGGGCACGCTCCTCGGGCTCGTCGTCGCCGTGCTCGTCGCGTTCGGCTTCTTCTTCCTCGCGCATCAGCGCTTCGCGGTCGGCAACGGGGATCTGGTAGTAGTCGGGGTGGATTTCGCTGAAGGCCAGGAAGCCGTGGCGATTGCCGCCATACTCGACGAAAGCCGCCTGCAGCGACGGCTCTACGCGAGTGACCTTGGCGAGATAGATGTTGCCGCGCAGCTGGCGGCGGCTCTGGGATTCGAAGTCGAACTCTTCGAGACGGTTTCCGTTAGTGACGACGATCCGTGTTTCTTCCGGGTGGGTGCCATCCACCAGCATTCTCTTGGTAGCCATAAAGGGATACTCCAGGCCGTCGCGCGCCCAAGCTCCGGCGCCGGATATCCGGCATCCTCAGCGTGGCGCCATGCGCGGCCAATCGGTTGAGAGATTTGGCGCAGACTGCGCCGGTTGTGCCGAGGCGATTGGCCGGCGGGAGATCGCTGACAGAAGCGCAACCGAAGTGGTCGCTTGCGTCAGTTATCGTCATCCCAGTGGCCATCCGACCTCTTCCTTGTGGCGGCCGTTATGCGGCGCGCCGCTCGGCCCGTACGGGGCCGAAAACTCTGCGAGACGGTCAGTCTTGCCGCAACCGGGACATGGACGTTTTGCCCTAAGTCCCTCTGTCACCTGAAAATCCGGGAACGGCAAGTCGCCGTCGCATCGGTGTGGCGACAGTCCGCCTCGGTTCTGCGTGTAGGACCGTTGCCGCGGCTTGGCAATCGAAAACTCCCCCGGTAACGAAACCATGAGGTTAATCGCCTGGCCGTTGCGACGGCAGGGCGCGCGACGCCGCAGAATCGCCTAAAGACTGGGGCTTCTCGCTTCAGCCGATATGGGGAGCGCTGCCGCCGTGATCAACCTGCCGACCGGGGCGCTGCTGCGCCGGGTGATGCTTGGCGCGGCCGTGACGCTACTGGCGAATGCCCCCGTGGCGGCGCAGACGCTGCCGGAAGTGCTGGCTGCGCGCGTCTCGACGACCGCCGAACGGGCGCGGCTGGTGGTCGATCTCACCGCGCCGGCGAGCTTTTCCACGGTGTCGCTGCTCGATCCCGAACGGATCGCGGTCGATCTCAAGGTCTCGGCGGTGCACATCACCGGGGCGCCGAGTGTCGCCGGGCAAGGAATTGTCGCGAGCTTTGTGGCCGGTATGGCAGCGGACGGCCAGGCGCAGGTCGAGCTGACGCTGACCCAGCCGGCAGTGGTGCAGCAGGCCTATATGCTCGACGTCGTCGGGGACCAGCCGGCCCGGCTGGTGGTCGACCTGATCGTCAGCACCGACACGGACTTCAAGGCGCGAGCGGCATCGGACCTCGCCGGCGCGCTGGCGCTGCGTGGGTCAGACGCGGCGAGCGAGGCGAGCCCGGCGTCATCGAGCGACACTGTCGGGCCTGACGGCAGCGCGGAGCCAGCCATGGCGCCGAGCGAGGCGGCCAGCGTTCCCGAGCCGCAAAGCGTCGAGCCGCCGTCGAGCGCCGAGGTGCCGTCGGAGAGCGCGGCCGCCGATAACGCGCCGCCGTCGCTCAGCAAGCCGCTGATCGTGCTCGATCCCGGACATGGCGGGGTCGACAACGGCGCCTCGGCGCCAAATGGCGACCACGAGAAGGACATCACCCTCGCGTTCACCCTGCAGCTCAGGGATGCGCTGGTGCAGTCGGGACATTTCGACGTGGCCCTGACGCGAGACGACGATACCTACCTGACGCTCAACGAACGGGTGGCGCTGGCGCGCCAGAACCGGGCGGACCTGTTCGTTTCGCTGCATGCGGACACTTTCCAGCAGGCCGACATCCGCGGAGCGAGCATCTATACGCGGGACGAGACGGCCACCGACATCCTCGACAAGGTGTTGGCGGACGGCGAAAACCGCGCCGATATCGTTGCCGGATATGTGAGCCAGGACAGCAAGCCCGCCGTGGTGTCGATTCTTGTCGACCTGATGCGGCGGCAGGCGCGGCAGCAGGCGTTCGTCGCCGCCTCGGACATCGTCAAGTCGATGGAGCCCAACGTGGCGCTGCGGCGCTTTCCGGTGCGGCAGGCGGACTTTTTCGTGCTGCAGGCACCGGACGTGCCGTCGGTGCTGATCGAGCTCGGGTTCCTCAGCAACTCCGAAGACATCGCCAATCTGGAGAACCAGGCGTGGCGGCAGACGATGATCAAGGCGATCTCGCAAGGGATCGAGGCTTACTTCACCGATTTACGGGGAAGCAGCGGCGGGGGGCGACGTGACGCCCTCACAAGGGGTTGAGGCGCCGGGATTTTCTCCATATTTCGGCCCTTGTCTGGTATGATTCGAGGGTGATCCGGCGCGTGTCCCCTGCGCCGTCGCTGCGCAACCCGGAGACCTGATGTTCCGCATTTTCGGCTGGCTGTTCGGCTTTGGCGTGTTCTGCGCGCTGGCCGGCATCGCCATCGGGGCGGTGTATCTCAACCAGGTCTCGGCCGGGTTGCCGGACTATACAGTGCTCAAGGACTACCAGCCGCCAGTGACGACGCGCGTCCACGCCGCCGATGGCACGCTGCTCGCCGAGTATGCGCGCGAGCGGCGGCTGTTCCAGCCGATCGAAACGATCCCGCCGCAACTCGTCCACGCGTTCATCGCGGCCGAGGACAAGGACTTCTACCTGCACCATGGCCTCTCGGTCGAAGGCATCGTCCGAGCGCTGCGCGACAACATCATGGCGCGGGCCAACGGCGACGATTCCATCCAGGGCGGCGGCTCGACCATCACCCAGCAGGTGGCCAAGAACTTCCTGCTCA
>JBDTVO010000190.1:0-5680 GCA_040007135.1 Devosia sp.
ATTCCTGCCAGTGCAGCATGTCGCGGAGGCCGGAGATGCCGGAGGCGGCCAACGTCTTGATGGCGCCGGCAGAGATGGCGTTGACGCGAATGCCCGCCTTGCCCATGTCGACCGCGAGGTAGCGCACCGAGGCTTCGAGCGCCGCCTTGGCGACGCCCATGACGTTGTAGTTGGGGATGTAGCGCTGGGCCCCGTAGTAGGTGAGCGTCAGCAGCGACCCGCCCGGGCTCATCAGCGGCTCGGCGCGCTTGGCGACGGCGGTGAAGGAATAGACCGAGATGTTCATGGTCAGGGCGAAATTGCCGGCGCTTGTGTCGATGTAGCGGCCGTCGAGTTCGTTCTTGTCGGAAAAGCCGATGGCGTGGACGAGGAAATCGAGGCGGCCCCAGCGCTCCTTGATCTGGCGGAAGGTCTCATCCATGGCAGCATCGTTGGTGACATCGCACTCGACGAGGAAGCTGGAGCCGGCCTCGGCGGCCAGCGGCTCGACGCGCTTCTTGAGGGCTTCGCCCTGGTAAGAGAAGGCGAGTTCCGCCCCCTGCCCGGCGAGCGCCCTGGCGATGCCCCAGGCGATGGAGCGATTGTTGGCGACGCCCATGATGAGCCCGCGCTTGCCTGCCATCAGTGTGTCGGCCATCGCTTCGTCTCCTGCTTTCTCGTTGGCTGGGCTTGTGCCATAGGCTTTGCGGCATGAACAAGAGCCAGTTGGCAGCGCTGCGGGGCCTTATCGGCGAGGCCGCGGTGATCGATGACCCCGGCCGCATGGCGGCGTATCTCAACGAGCCGCGGAAGCGCTTCCACGTGCCGGTGGCGGCTGTGGCGCGCCCGGCGGACGTGGCGCAGGTGCAGGCGATTTGCCGCTGGGCCAGCGAAACCGGGGTGCCGCTGATTCCGCAGGGCGGAAATACCGGGCTTGTGGGGGCGCAAGTTGGGCTTTCTGGGACAGAAATCATCGTCTCGATGCAGTTGCTCGACCGGGTGCGCGAGGTGGATGGCGCCGCCGGCCACATGACGCTCGAGGCCGGCGTGATCCTCGAGCGGGCGCATGAGGTGGCGGAAGCGGCGGGCGCGATGTTCCCGCTGTGGATCGCCAGCCAGGGGTCGGCGCGGATCGGCGGCGTGCTGTCGTCGAACGCCGGGGGCGTGCAGGTCCTGGCATTCGGCAATGCGCGCGAACTCTGCCTCGGGGTCGAGGCGGTGCTGGCGGATGGACGGCTCTATCGCGGGCTCAACGCGCTCAAGAAGGACAATACCGGCTACGACCTCAAGGACCTGCTGATCGGGGCCGAGGGAACGCTCGGCATCATCACGGC
The DNA here is from genome assembly GCA_040007135.1 of Devosia sp. Taxonomy (GTDB): domain Bacteria; phylum Pseudomonadota; class Alphaproteobacteria; order Rhizobiales; family Devosiaceae; genus Devosia_A. Next base: position 1,314 of record JBDTVO010000190.1, read on the forward strand.
AGCGACGTTGAAGCTGTTCCCGAGGCCGGAGGGGTATGAAACGGCATTCTGCTCGGTTGCGAGCCCGGCGAAGGCGCTGGAGTTGTTCAGACTGATGCGTGAGCGGACAGGATCGCGTCTGACGGCATTCGAGCTGATGCCGCGGTTCGGGATCGAGCTGCAGTTGAAACACGGGATGATCGGGCGCGATCCGGCGGCGACGGTGTCGCCGTGGTACGCGCTGGTCGAGGTCAACCGCATGACGGGTGGGCTGCCGGGGGCGCTGGAGGCGGCGCTGGAGCAGGCGATCGAGCGCGGCATCGTCGCCGATGCGAGCGTGGCGCTGTCGGAAGCCGACCGCGCCCTGATGTGGGCGGCGCGCGAGCAGATGAGCGACGTGCAAAGCCGCGAGGGCGCCTCGATCAAGCACGACATTTCGGTGCCGGTGGCGGCGGTGCCACGGCTGATCGCCGAGGGCAGCGCCGCGGTGGAGGCGTTGGTGCCGGGCATCCGCCCCTGCCCGTTCGGGCATTTGGGCGATGGCAATATCCACTTCAACTTCACCCAGCCGACAGGCGTGGAGGCCAAGGCTTTCATGGCCCGCGAGCCGGAGGTGAATGACGCGGTGTACGAGGTGGTGGCGCAGCTCGGCGGGTCGATTTCGGCCGAGCACGGGATCGGGCAGTTGAAGGCGGGGTTGCTGGCGCGGACCAAGGACAAGGTGGCGCTCGAGATGATGCGCGCCATCAAGGCGGCGCTCGACCCCAAGGGGATCATGAACCCGGGCAAGGTGCTGGACTGACGCACAGGGGTGTGCCGTCTTGATCTTTGCGGCCGGGATGCCATTTGAGCGGCATGCTGCTCGATATTGCCTTTCTCGATGACGCCACGCGACCGACCGTTCCGCCACTTGCTGGCCTGACGGCGCGCCACAAGCAGGCAGGCGAACACCTCAAGGAGGTTCACGACCACCTGCGCGACAACATGCGCTCGATCCGCGCGTTGATGGACCGCGCTGCCGCGGGGCTCGCCAGTCACGGGGAGGTTGCCGACGAGACGGGCCGGCTCGAGATGGTCGCCAACTTCCGGCGCTTCGGAAACCTCTGCGGCCAGCACTGCCAGATCGTCAACGCGCACCATTCGATCGAGGACGCGCATGTGTTCCCGGCCCTGGCGGCGCAATCGGACGGCTATGCGCGGGTGACCGAGCGCCTCGCGGCCGAGCACGTGGTGGTGCACGAACTGCTGCTGCGGCAGATCGATGCGCTCAACGCCATGGTGACGACGCCGGGCGCGGCGAGCTTTGCAGAAGCGCGCGAAATCTACAAAGCGCTGGAGCGCGTGCTGGCATCGCACCTCGGTTACGAGGAAGAGCAGATCGGCGACGCGCTCGGCTATTTCGAGATCTTCTAGAACAGGTCCAACTGCGTTCCGCCGGCGGCGGCGCGCTTTTTCGGGCGCGCCGTTTCGTCTTCGGCCGCGGGGTCAATCGGGGCGATCAACTCGGGGCCTTCAGCCTCGGCGCGACCGATGGCGCGACCGACGGGGTGGTAGCGCATGGTGCCGGGGGGCGGCGTGACGGCGAGACCGCGGCCGCGTGACCATCGACATCGCGGGTGTTGAGCCAGGCATCGATCGCGGCGTCGCCGCGAAGGATCGCCGGCATGCGGTCGTAGATGCCGGAAATCTCGAGATTGGGCTCGACGGTGACGACGCAGACAGTGTCGACCTCCTCGCCGCCGGGCCCGGACCAGGTGGAGTAGAGGCCGGCGAAGGCGATCGCGTCGGTTTCGGTGGACGAGATGTAGTAGGGGCGGCGCTTGCCGTCGCTGCCCTTCATCCACTCGAAGTAGCCCGAGGCAGGGACGATGCAGCGGGAATTGCGCACGGCGTCACGGAATGCCGGCTTTTCCTCCATCGACTCGGCGCGGGCGTTGATGAGGAGGGGGAAGGTTCGCGGGTCCTTCACCCAGCCGGGAACGAAACCCCAGCGGAAAAGCTCGGCGGTCCGCCGCCCCTCGCGCTCGAGGATGGCGACGATCGGCTGGGTCGGCGCAACGTTGTAGCGGGGCACCGTCGGGAAGTCGTTGAGGACCTTGTAGAGGCCGCGCCAGGCTTCGTGGGGCAGCAGGAACGCAAAGCGTCCGCACATGGAGAATCTCCTTGCGGCCAAGGTAGGTGCTTGCGGCGGTCGGTGCAATTTGCGAGTGCCGGCCATGGCCAGAACCATTGCCGCCAGTGTTGCCATTGTCCGCCGCGACGATGTGCTGCTGATCCAGCGCCACCGCCCGCCGTCGGAAGGCCTCTGGACGCTGCCCGGCGGGCGGCTGGAGACGGGCGAAACCGCCGAGGCGGCGGCGATCCGCGAGGTGCGCGAGGAGCTGGGGCTCGCCGTTTATGCCCTGCGGCCGCTGGGCGGGCTGACGCACGGCGCGTTTCGGCTGGAGGTATTCGGCACGCAGGCGTTCGAGGGCGACATCATCCCCGACCCGGCCGAGGTGCGGGCATGGCGATGGGTGCGGCCTATGCAACTGGCCGGGCTCGACACGACTGAGGGGCTGGACGAGGTGCTGGCGCGAGCCTTCCGGCTGTTCGACCGGACATAGCGCCGCGATGGCCTTGCGCCGGCCACGATCGCAAGGCTACGAGGGCTGTCAATGCGCCCTTCCCTGCTGCTCGCCGGATTGCTTGCCGCCCTGCTGCTGCCCACGGCGGCGCGGGCGGTCGATCCGCCGTATGAGCCGCAGATGGAGCGGCTGGCGCAGATCATGGGCAGCCTCTATTTCCTCGATCCGCTGTGTCATCCGGGCGGCGCCGACTGGCGGGCGCAGGTGGCCGACCTGATCCAGCTCGACCAGCCGGACGACGACCGGCTGCAGCGGCTCAACGGCGCGTTCAACGGCGGCTTTGTCGCCTATTCGCGGCTCTATAAGAGCTGCACGCCTTCGGCGCAGGAAGCGCTGTCGCGGCTGTTGATCGAGGCCGAAACGACGGCACGCGACATCCACACGCGCTACGCCGAGTGACGCGCGCCGATTAAGTATAAACCCAGACGTGCGATTAACCCTTTGGTGAGGTGTCCCGCCCTCGCCACAGGTCGCATGCTAGGCCAACGAAAATGCGCGAAGGAAAACCCAACATCCCCAGATTTGGCACCGGGCAGGACGACCACCGCGAAGCGCGGCAGTTGGCGCTCGAGTATCTCGCGGAAGCCTGGAACACTGCCGAAGATGAAGGCGTCGAGTCACTGGCGCTGGCGCACGCGTCGCTGTTCGCCGCCCTCGCCACGATGGTGCGCGAGCACGGCGAGGAGGCCACAGCCAAGCTGGTGGCGGGATTGCCCGACCGGATCCGCGCCGGCGAATACAACCTCGAGCGACAGACGCACTAGGGCTGCGGCTGCAGCGTCTCCAGGAACTGGATCGGTGCGCCCGACGCGGCGGTGACCAGTTCGCCCTGCCACATGACCGTGTTACCTCGGACGACCGTGCCGATCGGCCAGCCGGTGACGGCGACGCCGTCATAGGGGGTCCAGCCGGCCTTGCTGGCGATCCAGCCATTGGTGATGGTTTCGCGGCGCTTCAAATCGACGATGGTGAGGTCGGCATCGAAGCCGACGGCGATGCGGCCCTTCCTCGCGATGTTGAAGATGCGGGCCGGGCCGGCGCTGCTGAGATCGACGAAGCGCTCGAGGCTGAGGCGGCCGGTGTTGACGTGGTCGAGCATCAGCGGCACGAGGGTCTGGACGCCGGTCATCCCCGACGGTGAGTTCGGGTAGGGCTTCTGCTTTTCCTCCAGCGTATGCGGGGCGTGGTCGGAGCCGAGCACATCGACGACGCCGCTCGCAACGCCAGCCCAGATGCCGGCACGATGGGCGGCGTCGCGGACCGGTGGGTTCATCTGCGCGAGACTGCCGAGGCGGGTGTAGGCGGTTTCATCGAGGGTCAGGTGGTGCGGCGTCACCTCGACCGTGGCCACGTCCTTGTGGTCGGCGAGGAAGAGCATCTCCTCGGCGGTCGAGATGTGCAGAACGTGGATGCGCTTGCCGAGGCGATGCGCCAGGGCGACGAGCCGTCGGGTCGAGCGCATGGCGGTCTCGACATCGCGCCAGACGGGATGCGAGGTCGGATCGCCGGGGACGCGCAGCGGCCTGCGCTCTTCGAGGCGGAACTCATCCTCTGAGTGGAACGACGCTCTACGCTTGATGGCGCCGAGGATGGCGCCGACGCCCTGGTCGTCGGCAACCAGCAGGCTGCCGGTCGATGAGCCCATGAAGACCTTGACGCCGGCGCAGCCGGGCAGCCGTTCGAGGATCGGCAGCTCGGCGACATTGTCGTGCGTGCCGCCGATGAAGAAGGCGAAGTCGCAATGCATGCGGCCGGTGGCGC
>JBDTVO010000191.1:0-5651 GCA_040007135.1 Devosia sp.
CCGCGCTTTGCCGGGTTCATCGACCGCGGCGCGCAACGTCGGCAGGCCGAGCAATTGCTCGCCCGGGTGGGCGCCACGGACATCCATCCCAATGCGCCAGTGGGCGAGCTGCCGCTGTCGCGGCGCCAGATGGTCGAAATAGCCAAGGCGCTCGCACGCAATCCCAAGATACTGATCCTCGATGAAGCGACGTCGGCACTGACGGCTGCCGACGTCGAGAAGATCTTCGCTCTGCTAAGACGACTGCGGTCCGAGGGCATGGCGATCATCTACATCTCGCACCGCATGCATGAGATTGCCGAACTCGCCGACGACTGCACCGTGTTTCGCAATGGCCGGTACGTCGAGACCTTCGCGGCAGGCACCAAGTCCGATCAGGCGATCGTCGAGCTCATGATCGGCCGCGAATATTCCAATGTGTTTCCGCCGCGCGCCGCCAGGCGCAAGGACGCCGCGCCGGTTCTAAGCGTCCGTGACCTGAGCTGGTATGGCCGGCTCAACGGCATCACCCTCGACGTGCGGCCGGGTGAGGTGTTGGGGCTGGGGGGCCTCGACGGCCAGGGGCAGAAGCAGCTGCTGCTGGCACTGTTCGGCACCGTGATCGGCGCCACCGGCACGGTTGAGATCGACGGCAAGCCGGTCAAGGTCAGCAGCCCGCGCCAGGCGAAGTCCGACAAGATCGGCATCGCCCTCATTCCCGAGGATCGCAAGAACGAAGGTCTGATGTTGCCAATGTCGGTGCGGGCCAACCTGTCGTTCGCCTCGGTGGAGCGCTTCTCACGCTTCGGCGTCGTGGATTCGAAGGCGGAAGACGCTGCCATCGCAGAGATGCAGAAGCTGCTACAGATCAAGTCCGACGGCGTCGACGGCCCGGTCTCGGCGCTGTCGGGCGGCAATCAGCAGAAAGTGGTCATCGGAAAATGGCTGATGAACAAGCCGCGCATCATTCTGCTCAACGATCCGACGCGCGGCATCGATGTGGGTACCAAGCAGGAATTCTATCAGCTGCTGGCGCGGTTGGCCGGCGAGGGAGCCGCCATCATCTATTACTCGACCGACTACGACGAGTTGATCGGCTGCTGCGACCGGGTGCTCGTTCTCTACGACGGAGAGATCACCACCACGCTCGAGGGCGCAGAGCTGACTGAGCGCAACCTCATTGGCGCCGCCCTGAACCTGAGCGTCGGGCGGGACGCTCACATCGGCTCCGAGTCAGCAAAGGGGACGGCATCATGAGTCCTGCGCAAGCGGTGAGTGTCGGCGGCAGGGGTCCGAGGTCTGCGCTCTGGTACTGGCTGAGCGCGCAGCGCAGCATCGCACTGGCGGCGCTGATCTTCATCGTCATGTTCGCCATCTACGCATTGAAGCAGGAGGTAGGGCTCAGTCCGGGAATTGCCAACACTGCGGCAAACAAGGGCGTCCTGCTGGCACTGGTCGCCATGGCCCAGACCATCCCGGTCCTGACCGGCGGGCTCGACCTGTCGGTCGGCATGATCTACGTGCTCACCAACTGCCTTGCCTCGGTGATCGTGGTGGGCGACCCTTTGCAGACGACGCTCGGCGTTGTCGGCGTGCTGCTCGCCGGGGTCGCCTGTGGGGCGCTCAACGGGCTTGTCGTCGTCTACGGGCGGCTGCAACCGATCATCGTCACCCTGGCGACGAGTTCGGCGTATTTTGGCATCGCCCTCATTCTTCGACCCGAGCCCGGCGGCAGCGTGAACCCCGACCTTGCGGTGTTCATGACCTCTTCGGTGTACGACATACCGGTGTCGCTGCTGTTGCTGCTGGCGACGGTCCTGTTCGTATGGATCCCCTATCGTCGTTCCGTCCTCGGACGCGCCGCCTACGCGGTCGGTTCGTCCGAGCAGGCGGCATATATGTCCGGGGTCAAGATCAACCGCGCCAAGCTCGTCGCCTATTCGCTGGGCGGCCTTCTCGCGGCGATCGGCGGATTGATGGTGACCTTCCTCACGTTCTCGGGGATCGCCACCGCCGTAACCGGGGCCGACTACACGCTCAACTCGATCGCCGCCGTGGTTATCGGCGGCACGTCTCTGTTTGGCGGCGTCGGCAGCGCCATTGGCTCGATCTTCGGCGCCTTCGTCCTCAAGACTGTAGGTGACCTGCTCATCGTGTTCGATATCAATCCGGTCCTGCAGCCGCTGTTCGTGGGTGTGGTGCTGCTCCTCGCGGTGAGTCTTGGCTCGTTGCGCCTGCTGCGGATCAGAAACAAACTCGACCTCTACAGGTAGCCTCGGGCATGAACAGCGATCTCATATTCGGCCGGTTCGACAAGGCAACGGTGATTGCCTTCGCCTGCTCGATCCTGCTGCTCGCCCTTGGTGCGCTGGTGAAGCCCGACTTCCTGAGCTTTGCCTATATCGTCCAGCAGATGCAGACCGCTTCGTTCCTCGGGATCATCGCCACCGGCACGATGATCGTCATCCTGATGGGCCACATCGATTTGTCGGTGCCCTGGACGCTCACCCTGGGCGCGATGATGGCGACCGGTGCGCAGGGCCTTCTCGGCCGCTACATCGGGCCCGACGTCGCCCTGGCGCTGTCGATCCCTTTCGGCATCCTTTGCGGCATGCTTGTCGGGCTCGTGAATGGCATCGGCGTCGCCTATCTTCGGGCACCCTCGATGATCTTCACGCTTGGCGTCAACGCGGTCGCCCAGGGCCTGATGGTCTATCACACTGGCGGATTCGCCCCGCAGGACAAGGCCAGCGGCCTGATGCGCTGGTTCGCGGTCGAGCGGCTGATTCCGGGCGTTCCCAATCCACTCCTCATCTGGGCGCTGGTCGGCGTGATTGCGGTCTTCGTCTTGACGCGCACGGCCCTCGGCCGGCGCGTCTATGCCATCGGCAACAAGGAAAAGGCCGTCTATCTGAGCGGCGTCGACGCCAAGCGCGTCGTCCTGATCTGCTTCATCATCGCCGGCGGCTTCTCGGCGACCGGCGGCATCCTGCTCGCCGGCTGGGCCAATCGCTCGTTCCAGGCCATGGGCGATCCCTATCTGCTGCCCGCCATCGCCGCAGTGGTCCTGGGCGGGGCAAGCGTCATGGGCGGCAAGGGGCGGTATCTTGGAACCGTCGCCGGCGTGGTCCTGATCACGCTGCTGCAATCCATCCTTTCAGTCATCCAGCCGCAGCAGATGCTCGCCGACATTGGGCTGACCATTCCCGCAGAATCGTTCCGACAGGTGATCTTCGGTGTCGTGATAATCGGCATGCTGCTGCTCTACGGCCGCGAGAAGGCCATCCGCTAGCGGCGGCTGAGGCGCCAGCTGCGGACTTCGAACGGCAGGATGGCGTCGCGTTCGCCGCGCGGATCGGGCTCCTCGAGGATGGTGACAGCCGTCGCCTGCCAGCCAGGCGGCGGGGTGAACATCACCGGGCCGCGGCCGCCGGCCGGCTCGTAGACCCTGAGGATGAGGCCGTTGCCGTCCTCGGCCGGCTTCAGTGCCGAGAGCGCCGCGCCGTTGACGAAGTCGAGCGGCTGGATGCTGCCAGCGGCAAGGCCGTCGACCGGCACCGTCAGCAGCGGCTGGTTGAGGTCATCGGCCTCTTCGCGCACCCCGGCCTCGTGCCACGATCCGGCATGCGGCATGAGCGCATAGGTGAAATGCTGTTCGCCTTCGTCGGCGAGCGGGTCGGGATAGACCGGCGAGCGGAGGAGGCTCATCCCCAGCGTGTTGCCGTGCACGCTGTGGCCATACTTGCCGTTGTTGAGCAGCGCCACGCCGAAGCCGGCTTCGCTCAGGTCGATGAGGCGGTGCGCCGCTGCTTCGAACATCGCCTGGTCCCAGCTGGTGTTCTGGTGCGTGGGACGGGTGACGACGCCATTGGCGCATTCGAAGGTGGCGCGCTCGGCGCGCACGGCCACCGGCGTCAGTGTGCGGAGGAAGACGCGCCGATCGTGCCAGTCGATCGTGGTCTCGATGTCGAGACGCAGCGAATTGGACCACAGCACATAGGTCTGGGTGATGCGCGAGTGCCGCCAGCGCCGCCTCACCTCGATGGCGGCGCGGTGCGGCGTTTCTTCGACGACCACGATGCTCTCGACATCGGTGATCTGCTCGCCGCGTTCGGCATAGTCCCACTCGACGTCCCAGGCGTCCCAGTTGCGCGGCTTGTCGACCGGATAGGCCCAGAGCTGATTGCCCGGGCCAGCCAACGCTTCACGGCCACTCGGCTGCTTGAGGATGAGGCTGGCGATGGTGCCATCACGGGCGAGCTCGGCGCGCAGCAGCGTGTTCTCGAGATGGCCGGTGCTGACCGACAGGCCCGAGGCTGGAGCCGGCTCTCCCGGCGGCAGCACGGTGGCGCTGAGCGGCAGCAAGGGCATCCAGCTGGCATAGGCCGCGCCACTGGCGTCGCGGAAGGCCGGGCGACGCAGGTTGGCGGTCGGGTTGACCACCAGCATCGCCGGGCCGGCGGCGGATTTCGGCACGTGGGTAGCGATCGCCGCGATCGCCGACTGCTGCAACGACAGGCCCGCATCGACAACGCCCGCCAGCTCACGGCCCGCGTCTTCGTAGACCTCTTGAATCGAGGAGCCGGGCAGAATGTCGTGGAACTCGTTCTTGAGCACGGTGCGCCACAGCGGCTCGAGCGAATCCGGCCTCGCGGCGCCCATGAGATGGGCCATCGCGGCCACGGTTTCGGCGGTGATCAATGCGCGCTCGGCCTGCCGGTGCAGGCGCTTGACGGCGGACTGCGTGGTCAGCGTGGCGCGATGCAGCTCAAGATAGATCTCGCCCGACCAGACGGGCAGCGCCACCTCGTTGGCGCGCGCATGGGCACGCTCGAAGAAGCCGGCGATGCTGCCCCAGCGGGCTTTCGGGAGCGCCGGGAAATCACGAAGCTGCACCTCGCGCTCGACCATCTCGGGCGTGACGCCACCGCCACCGTCGCCATAGCCGACGGCGAGCAGCGACGTATCGTGATGCACCTTGCCCTTGAAATTGCGCCAGGTCGGAACGAGGCAATCGGGCTGCACCGTGCCGTTGTAGCCCGACATCGGGTTGTCGAAGGTGTGGACGAGCACCCGGCTGCCGTCGAGCCCTTCCCACCAGAAGAGATCGGCTGGAATGCGGTTCGTCTCGGACCAGTTGACCTTGATGGTAAAGAAGCTGTCGATGCCGCCCTGCTGCAGCAGTTGCGGCAGGGCGCCGGAAAATCCGAAGCAGTCGGGCAGCCAGCAGACGGTGTGGCGTACCCCGAAGGTCTTTTCGAAATAGCGCTGGCCATAAAGGATCTGGCGAGCGAGCGACTCGCCGGTCGGCATGTTGGTGTCGGGCTCGACCCACATGCCGCCCGTGGTTTCCCACTGCCCCGACTTGACGCGGACCTTGATCGCCTCAAGCAGCGCCGGGTCATCGTCCTCGAGTTGGGCGTAGTAGTGCGCCGTCGACTGGTTGAAGCGGAAATCGTCGCTGCCTTGCATGAGCCCGAGGGCGGTGTGGAAGGTGCGTCGAAGTTTGCGGCGCGTCTCGGTGTAGGGCCAGAGCCAGGCGAGATCGATGTGGGCGTGGCCGGTGAGCAGCAGTTCGCCCTCCGGCGGGAAGCGGTGCTGGAGCCTTTTGAGCTCGGCCGTCAGCGCCTCAAAGCCGGCGGCGACACCGGCGCGCTCCGTGCCCGTAAGCG
>JBDTVO010000192.1:0-5633 GCA_040007135.1 Devosia sp.
GAATTGGCTGACATTGCTTTCCAGACGAATTCGCGGCGCGGGCTCGCCAAGAGCCCGCGCCGTCGAGCTGATCTCACGCGAGAAGCGCTCTGGTCCTATACGCTCCTGAGCCCGTTCCTGATCGTCTACTTCGTTTTCGTGCTGACACCGATCCTGGTTGGGATCGGGCTCAGTGTGATGAAATGGGACGGCATCCACGGCGCAACGTTCATCGGGTTCGACAACTTCCAGCAGGTCTTCACCAACAAGCCGATCATCAAGGCGTTTGGAAACCTGTTCTATTTTGTCGCGCTACAGGTTCCGGTCGCAGTTGTGGTTGGCTTGGGTCTAGCGCTATTTCTTGACCGGTTTTCATCGCGATCCGCAACTATCCTCAGGGCCATCCTGCTGCTGCCCTTCGTCATGCCGATGTTCCTGAGCGCGGCCATCTGGTTGTGGATGATGGTGCCGCAGTTCGGTCTCTTCAACCAGCTGACCTCGGTGTTTGGCCTCGGCGATGTACAATGGCTCTCCGACCCCAAATACATGGTGCCTGGACTCGTCATCGTCGAGACATGGCGTAGCGCCGGATTCAACATGGTGCTGTTCTACGCCGGACTGAAGGCCATTCCGCGCGACACCGTGGAGGCGGCGCGCATCGATGGTGCAAACACCTTCCAGGAGATCGTGTTCGTCATCATGCCGCAACTGGCACCGATTACCTTCATCATTGCCGTCAATGCCCTTCTCGGCACGTTCCAGGTGTTCGACCTTCCGTGGCTGTTGTCCAAGTCCGGGTTCGTCGAGGGTCAGGGCGGTGCAGGTAGCGGCCTCCTGTTTCCGGTGATGCAAGCGGTATCCACCGCCTTTGGCGCGCTGCGTTTTGGACGAGCCGCGGCCATCTCGGTTATCCTCCTCATCCTGATCGTCGTTGCGACGATGGTGATGTTTGGCCTCAGGCGACTGTCACGGAGGCAAGATGTCTAACGCCGCCCCCAGTGCGAAAGCCGTCCGTCCGATCCGGATCGGCTTCCTTGTCCGTTGGTTCTTCGCGATCATCCTGAGCGCGATTGCCCTGCTGCCGGCGTGGTGGATGTTCAACGTCGTTTTCTCGGACGCCGGCGCCGCGCTTTCGTTGGGACCACGGTTGCTGCCGACGTCCCTGCAGGGCGGGTTTGACAACATCACGAGCGTGCTGGCCGACGGTCCGTTCATCCGCGCGTTCGTGAATTCCATCATCTACTCCGGCCTGACGGCGGGGCTCGTTCTCGTGTTTGCGTCGGCAGCGGCATATGAATTCGCCCACTATGACTTTCCGGGGCGCCGTCTGCTCTACATCGTCTGCCTGATGGGGCTGATGCTGCCACTGGCAGTGATCGTGATCCCCACCCAGCGGATCGTCGCGGCGTTTGGCTGGCTCAACTCCATCCCGGGCGTCGTTCTGCCGTCCACCGCCTCGGCCTTCGCGCTATTTTTCCTCACCGAGTACATGCGGGCCATTCCGCGCGAGCTGTTCGAGGCGGCACGCCTCGACGGCGCCACGCACTTCGGCATCTATTGGCGCATCGCAATTCCGCTGTCGCGCAACGCGTTGGTGACGATCGGTATCCTTATTCTGATTATTGCCTGGGCGAGCTACCTGTGGCCGCTGGTCGTCGCGTCCAACAGCGCGGCCTATCCGATCAGCGTGCAGGTCGCCGGGTACTTTTCCATCGGCGCCAAATATCCGACCAATGTCGTCATGACCGCGGCATTTCTCTCGGCGATACCCATCGTCATTTTCTATCTCGCGTTCAACCGGCTGATCGTCGACGGCATCGCACGGTCCGGCGCAATTGGCTGACCCGGGAACGCCGGAGACTTGCTCGACAAAGCCGTGAACGCCTGCGGCTCTCTGCCGATGGATTGACGCGACCAGACGAAACGGAAAACGCGCCGGGGCTGCCCCTGAGGCGTGAACAGACCGGAGACTTGAGTGCAATACGACCCGCAGATGCTTCTCGACGAAGAGAAGCACGTCGTTCTCGACCGCTTTGACTACGAGATCGCCTGGCGCCTTGGGCAGGGTATTGTCGACGTCGGACTCGCCCAGAAGATGCCGATCGCGATTCAGATCACGCACGGCCTCGATTGCATTTTCCTTGCAGTGCTGCCTGGTGGCACCCACGACAATGTTGACTGGGTGCGCAGGAAAATCGCTTCAGTCCATCGCTTTCAACACAGTTCGCTCTATCTGGCGCTCGCGGCGCGGGAGGCGGGATACGAATTTCATCAGCGCTTCCGCCTTCCAATGACGGATTTCGTCGCCGGTGGCGGCGCAGTGCCCTTGATCGCGAAAAACGCCGGGTTCATCGGCGCCGTCGGTATCAGCGGTCTGCTCGACACGGACGACCACCGGCTTGCGGTAGACGGTATTCGGGCGGTGATGTCTCTCTGAAGCGATCCGGGACAGCCCGACACTGCGAGTGCCCTACTCGAGGGCGTCCAGCCCTCGGCGACCCCTAGCCGGCGTGCCTTACAGACGCCTGGCTTTCGCGGGACGCTTGTTACCGCTCGCTGCGGGTCGCCCGCAACCTCGCGATGGCTTCCTGCTGCATGTTCCCCTCGAGCATCTGCATCAACTCGAGCCGGTTGCCATCGGGATCGCGCAGCCATGCCTGGAGGTTGCCGTCGGCCCCTTTGGTGATGGAGTTGAGCCCGTCCGACACCATGCGCGGATCCTTGCCAGGGCCGGTCTCTTCCCACCGATAGAGCTCGATCCCTTTGGCGTGGATTCTCGCCACCACCGCGTGGAGGTCATCGACCTCAAGGCAGAAATGATCGAGTGCGTTGGTTCCCCACGGCGGATTGATCCCCACTGCATCGGGAAACAGCTCAACGAACTGTGTTTCCGTAACGCTCAGGTAGACGATCCAGAGTTTCCCCTCCTTCTGCAGGCGAAACATTTCCGGGAACTCCAGCCCATCGCGATAGAAGGCGAGCGAGCGCTCGATCTCGGACACCTTGATGGCGATGTGAGAAACGGAATTTATGCCACGCACGTCCATCTCCTTTGCGACAGCAGCATCCATCAGTGCCTCGGCCAAAGGGTTGGCGCAAGGAGGAAGATTAACGATCACGTTCGATCCATGATGAACGATCACGCTCGGCGGTGGGGTTTGGGCGGGACTGAACGGAGGCGCGCTCCGTTCAAAAAGGGGACGTCGGCAGGCTGTGCCTTGATTGTTTCTCGAACATTTGGCTATGAGACATGGTCCACACACCCGCTTTCGGTCCGGGTTGAGGACAGGGTGAAGCCAAGGCGACGGGTGCAAAGCGATGGAACGTAGACGCAGCCCTCAGGGAACCGTGACGCTCAAGGACATCGCGAAAGTCGCTGGCGTGTCGGCCCAGACGGTTTCCAGCGTCGTGAACAATACCGGATCGGTCAGCGAAGCGGTTCGGGCGCGCATACGCGAGATCGCCGACAACCTCGGATATTCGCCAAACATGTATGCCAAGGCCATGCGGACCGGTCGCAGCCGAACGATCGCGTTGGTCATTGGCGACATCAGGCGGCCGTTCTTTCCGGAGCTGGCCCACGAGATTCAGAGGGTCACGCGAAACGAGGGCTACTCAACCCTCATCGTCGATACCGACGAAACTCCGAATGTGGCGGAGCGGATAGGCGCGTTGAGGAGCCTCGGGATCGACGGCGTCATTTCCACCGAGGAAATCCCGTCCCTCTACGACCTCCGCTTGCCGACGGTCATGCTGACCGACGCTTCAAATGGCCTCGACTCGGTAACCGCCGATGATCTCGCCGGCGGCACAATGATCGCCGAGCACCTCTTGTCCCTCGGTCACCGAAAAATCGCCCTGCTCACCAGCCCACTGACCGGCTGTATCCAGGCTCGGCGAAAAGGGCTGCTGAATCGCCTCAAGGGCGAGGCGGAGATCGTCTGGGAGGTGACGACGTCGGCCAAGGAGACAATTACCCAGCAGGTCCGGGACAAAATTCGAGAGCGGGATGTGACCGCAATCGTGTGCAGCCACGACCTGATGGCCATCGGCCTGCTGCAGGTGCTGAGAGAAGAGCGGGTTGCCGTACCGCAGGATGTCTCCGTCGTCGGATTTGACGATGTGCAGTGGGCCTCGATCGTGACACCGTCTCTGACGACCGTCAGGCAACCATACGCCGAACTGGCCAATCACGCGGTCGGCCTGCTGCTCGCCCGCATCGACAAGCCCCGACGCCGGGCACGGCGGGTAAAGCTTGAGGTCGAGCTGGTTGAGCGTGAGTCCGTCGGCAAGGCGCCAAACCGCGCGCTGGCAAGACCGATACGGGCCCAGCGTCGAGTCTTGCAGCCCGTTCGCGCCTAGTGGGTTCTTCGCACCTCGGTGTCACCCCGACCTTTCGGCCGATGACCGAACAGTCGCCCGGGTTGCTGGCTCAAGTCGTTCGTACCCATCCCCGAGGCCGTTACATATGATGACCCCTGCCCTTACAATTCAGCCATATCCGGCGCGCGCCACGCCTCTGCGGGATGTGCTGCAGGTCGTTGCGGCGCTGGGCTACGATTCTCTCCAGCCTTACACGCCGCTGATCCTTGACAGAAATCTCGAGCTCACCGGGCTGCTGCAGGAGTTCAAGCTTGCGGTCCATAGCGTGATGTTTGAGCTTTCCGATCTAGAAACGGACTTTCGAACGTTGACCGATACGGCAAAGGCGATGGGATCCGACATCATCACCGTCCCTCACATTTCCCCAGGTGAGGTCGTCACGACCGCCGAGGATTGGGAGCGGCTCGCGGAGCGAATGGCGAGCATCAGTGTGAAATTGCGTGGCGAAGGCATCCGCCTGAGTTGGGCCAACCACGACATTGAGTACTACCCGTTCGCCGACGGAAGGCGCCCGATCGACATCATGCTGGCGCACGACGAGATTGACTACGAGTTGGTTGTCGGTTGGCTGGCCTCGATCGGCAAAGACACAACGGCCGAAGTGGAAAAATACGGCGACCGCATTCGCGTCTTGCGGATCCGTGACTGGGACAGTGCGAAACGTCAGTGGACTTCGCTGGGAGCGGGCGACGTCGGCCTTTCCTCATTGGAGGTCTCGAAGCGCACCATGCCAAATCTGGTGCAAATCGTGGTGGACCACGATCTCACTGATGATTTCCCCGAG
The DNA here is from genome assembly GCA_040007135.1 of Devosia sp. Taxonomy (GTDB): domain Bacteria; phylum Pseudomonadota; class Alphaproteobacteria; order Rhizobiales; family Devosiaceae; genus Devosia_A. Next base: position 5,147 of record JBDTVO010000192.1, read on the forward strand.
TTTGCTCGTCTCTCGCTGCCGCTGGCGAAGCGGATAGCGCATGACTGGGCGAAGAGCTGAGTGACGCCATACAGGCCAGCTGCCAATGCCGAGCCCACCAAGCCTTCGCCGCCTTGACGAATAGGTCTGGACTAGACGGTCCGCAGCCAGCCCCCGTCGACGAAATACGTCGAGCCGGTCGAGTAGCTGGCTTTGTCCGAGCAGAGGAAGACGAAGAAGTTGGCGAGCTCCTCGGGGGTCGCGAAGCGCTTCATGCCGCCGGCTTCGTCGGCGACCGATTGGAGATGCGCCCGGTAGCCGTCCTCGCCGGCGATCTGCTTGGCGGTCTTGACCCAGTCGGGGGTGAGCACGAGACCGGGATTGATGGTGTTGACGCGGATATTGTCGCCGACCACCTCGTTGGCGAGGGTCTTTGAAAACATCATCAGCGCCGCCTTGGTGGTGTTGTAGATCGGCTCGTACCACAGCGGCTGCACCGCGCAGATCG
>JBDTVO010000193.1:0-5572 GCA_040007135.1 Devosia sp.
CGGCAATGTGCGCCTGCACCTCTTCCCAGTCGGCACGCAGCGGCTCGATGATCGTCGGCATCACCAGCCGCTCGACATAGGCGCGCGGCGTGTAATGCGCCCCGAGCTTGCTTCGCTCGCGCGGGTTGAGCGCCCGCTCCAGCAGCGTGCCGAAGATCGCGGGCTCGACGTCCGACCAGTCCTGCATTGCCGCGACATAGAGCTCGTGGATATCTTCCGCAGCCAGCGGCAGCGCCCGCCGCGACTTGAACAGCGAGCCATTGAAGCGCTTCAGGGTGGTCATCAGCCGCGGCTCGTAACCGCCCTCGTCCATCGTCTTCCACAGCGCTTCGAGCGCCACCGGAAAGGTCTCCGGCCGGTCCGCCAGCTGCTTCAGCAATTCTGCAAAACCCGCCTCCGGCAGCAGCCCCACATCCTCGGCGAACATCGTGAAGAGACAGCGCATCAGGAACTCGGCCACGTCCTTGGGGTCGTGCTTCAGTTCGAGCCGCTTGGCGATGATCGACAACCGCCCGGCGATGTCGCGTGTAACCTCCGCCGATCGCTTCGCCGGATCGAGGCTCAGCGGCTCCGTCCAGATGGCCCTAAGCCGCTCTTGCGCCGCCGGCAGCAACAGATCGTCCATCGTCAGCCGATAGCTCTGCCGATCCGGGAAGTGCGCGTAGTTCTTCCCTTGGCCCGAGAAGTCGGCATAGACCTCGAGCACGTGCCCGACATCGAGCACCAGCAGGAATGGCGGATACCCGTGCTCGATCGGCAGCGCCCGCGCATAGCTCTCGGCCTGGTTGCGCGCCGCCAGCATCGAGCGGTCCCACCCGCCGGTGCCCCGCCGCGCCGTCCCCATCTTCAGCTGCGTTGCGTCCTCCGGTAGCAGGCTCAGCTGGTCCCGATGCGCTCGCACCTGCGCGATGCTCGATTGCTTCGATTCGAGCACGAAGCAGCCGCGCTTGTAGAGGTCGATCCGCCCCGGCGAGGTCGAGCCATCGGGGTGCTTGAATGTGATCCGCCGCTCGTAGGCATAGTCGTTTTGCGAGTTGTCCGGCTTGCTGAAGTCCGGAGTCGGCAGCCCTAGGGCGTCACAGAAGCGCTCCATGAATTTTTGCGTGTTCGCAATCTCGGCGCCCCCGGAGGCCTTAGCCTCCGCGACGAGCTTCTCCAGCGCGGCAATATCGACCGAGTGCTCATTATCCACCGCGCGACGTTAGAGTTTTCGTGCTTTTTCGTCCACTGATCGCGAGACGTGGGCGCTTAGGACCGACCTTTGCGACCGCCGATCGAGACAACCTCTGCGGTGGCCCGACCCGCAAAAGCCGCCTCTACCGACCGCGAGATTTCATCGGCCGCCTTTTTCACTGGATCGTCGGCGAGGTGCGCGTACCGGCTGGTCGTTTTGACGTCGGCATGACCAAGGATGGCGCCGATGATGGGCAGAGCGTCGCCACGAGCAAGGCCGACCGAGGCGAAGCTGTGGCGTAGGTCGTGGAGGCGCAGGGTCGGAAACCCAGCGGTCGTGCGGACGTTCCGCCAAACGCGCTCGACGCCCTGAAACCGCCCGTCGCCGCTCGACGCTGGAAAGACGTAGTCGCTGCCCTCGATGACCGGGACACTGGCCAGCACCTCGCAGGCCGGGGCGCCGATCGGTATGACTTTGGCGCCCGTTTTGGAGTCGCCGAGCCGAAGGTAGCCGCGCCCGAGGTCGACTTCTGACCACCGCAGCCCGGCAATTTCGCCTTTGCGGGCACCGGTGAAGGCGAGGAGGCGGATGATGGCCACTGCCGAGGGGTTTGCTCCAGCGGTTTCCAGCGCGGTCAGAGCAGCCCCGACCTTGGCCAGCTCGGCGGCAGACAGGAAAGTTTCGCCTTTCCTGTCAGCGTAGCGCTTGACGCCGCGCACGGGGTTGTCGGCGCGAAGCTGCCGGTCGACGGCAAACGTCATGATCCCGCCGAGGAGCCCCACGGTCCGTGTGGCAGTGCCCTTCCCGCCCTCGACGATGGCGCGGCCATATTTCTTCGTCTTGACGTCGGCAGCGGTCTTTCCTGCTGCGACATCGCGCATGAACTTCTCGACGTCCGCCCGCGTGATTTCGCCGACCCGCTTCTTGCCTAGCAACGGCTTAATATGTCGCGCGATCCGACCGCGATCGGAAACCAGCGTACTCGGCTTTTTCGTCTCACACCCTTCTTCGAGATAGAGATCGCAGACTTGCGCGAAGGTCACCTCGGCACGCGCCCTCGCCCGGTCGCCACCCGGGTCACCACCGGAATGGACGCGCGCGAGGGCTGACTTAGCAAGGTCGCGAGCCTCGTCGACTGTAAGGGCTCCATACCGGCCCAGAGTTAGGCGACGCTTCGGCGCGTTGCGCCCGCCCCCGCCTGGGCGATACTCGACGATGAAGCTCTTACCGCCAGTCGGCAGCGCCTTGACGCCGAACCCCTTCAACTCAGTGTCGAAGTAGAACCTAGGCCGCCCCTCGGCGGCCAGTGCGTCGACGTTCCGTTTGGTAAGCTTGATCGTCGCCAATTTCTTCCCCCACTTCCTCCCCAGCAGCCACGCAGTAGCCACTTCTCAGAGAATGGGGGAAACCTCGGTAGCCTTCAAGCAGGCGAAACACCTTTATTTGCGGGGGTCTCATCGTCTCATGGTCTCTTGAGTAAAATTCAGAGCCTGCGAGCCATTGCCCTCCGAAGGCAAAGGTCGCACGTTCGAATCGTGTCGGGCGCGCCAGCCAAGTCATTGAAATAGTTGACTATATTGTAGCGGTCCCGCTGATGCGAGCGTGGACGTCTTCCGGTTGGGTAACACCGGGGTAACACTGTAGTCGCTATTGGCTGTGAAAAGCCGTGATGTCTGCTGTTGGCCCAAAGTGGACTCTGTCGTGTGAACGACCGCCGAAGCGCGTGCATTTCCACCGGGCTGATCGCGGTTTGCTTCTTGTCAGGACGAAGCATCCCAACGGCTGACTGCCCGCGCCTACCAAGCTCACGTCACGGCGATATGTCCTGTTTGGGCGTGGATCAGAATGCGCAATCAGGTCGTCGTCAAGGTTGACAACAACGCCGGCATCGTCAGCGGGCCTTGAACGAAAGGCGCTGTTCGCCGAGCCGGTCAGTCCGGACCGTCAGGTCTATCGTGCCGGTCATGCCGGGCTTCGTCGCAATCCAGAAACCCGTGGCGCCACCCCGCAGCGAAAGCAGCTTCGGGCCCACCAGATCGGCTGGACCATCGATCTCAACTTCGACCGGCTCGAACAGGAAGGGCAACTTCTGCCCGGCCTGATCGAGGGCGCGTACCATGACGCGGACGCAGTCGCGCTCGCTTGCGTCGAGCGTATCCCTGTCGGCGACCACCTCCAGCTTGGTGAGTACCGGATCGGCGGCGAAGCGGACCGTTGTCGCGGGCCTGCCTCCGACAAAGCCGACGATCTCCGCATTGTCCCATTCGGAGCCCCACTGGCCCAGTTCGTCCTCGGTAAAATGGCTGCGCTCGAACGCCACCGGAGGATGCGGCAGGTTGGGGAAACTCCCGCGATCCGGTGCGAGCCGCTTCACCAAACGGCCACCGTAGCGAAGTTCGACTTCATCGCAATTGGTCAGGACCATTAGCGGCAGTACGCCACCAATATTGCGCTCCCCCCGGGCCCAAAAGGTCACCGGCCTCATGATCACTTCCTCGGACGGCTCGCATTGGCTGGCATAGGCGAAGGCGGCGAATTTGGGTTCGCGGAACATGTCCATCACGCCGTGATGACAGATGCGGTCGCCCGAGCCGAAGTCCTTATGCGTGTTGTAGTCGAATGCGCACCACCCGATGGCTCCTGATATTCCCGTATTGCCGTAGGCGGCGTCGAGCACCTCCAGATGGCGGCGCACGTGTTCTACCTGGCGTTGCTCCTGATCGTAGATCTTGGTCGGATACATGTGGCCACCAAACTCGGTGATCATATAGGGCACCGGCGTCGGCAGCCCCGTCGTTTCCGATAGTGGCCGCAGCGCCGTGCGCGGCCGGTTTCCGCCCAGCTCCTCCATGCCCAGGATGAAATCGTTCATCGTATAAACGTCCTCGAGCAGCTCGCTCTCGGTCAGATACCGCACACCGCCGGTCTGCCGAGTGGAATCGAGTTCTTGTGCCACGCGGTTGGTCTCGGCGTAAAAGTCGTGGTCATCCAGCGACTCGTTTATGCGCACACCCCAGATGATGATCGAGGGGTGGTTCCAGTCGCGTCGGATCATTCGGCGCACGTTCTCAACGGCTTCGGCCTTCCAGGCGGCGCCACCAATATGCTGCCAGCCGGGGATCTCCTCGAAGACCAGCAGGCCGATGCGGTCGCAATGATCGAGGAACCATGGCGATTGCGGGTAGTGCGAAGTGCGTACGATGTTAACGTGGAGCTGATGCTTGAGGATTTCGGCATCCTGCTCCTGCGCGCTCCGCCCCAGTCCGTAGCCGGCATACGGGTAGGACTGATGGCGGTTAAGACCGCGCAGCTTGAGCTTGCGGCCATTGAGCAGGAAGCCCTGGTCAGTGAATTCGGCCGAGCGAAAGCCGAACCGTGTTGCCAGCGTGTCGCCGCCATAACTCAGCTCGAGCGTGTAGAGCGTCGGGCTGTCGATGTCCCAGAGGGCAATATCGGCCAGTCCTGCGAGGCTCAATTCGCAGCTGCTGGCGGCTTTGACTTTGGTCTCGGCGACGAGTTTGCCGCCGCCGTCGAGAAGACGTGCACTCAGCTCGCCTGCAATCTCTAGCTGTTGCGGATTGTCCAGCTCCACCATCGCGTGGACGCTCCTGCGTGCGGTGAGGACGTCCAGCGTTTCGATCTTCACCTGCCCGATCGACACCGGATCGGTCAGCTTCAGCCAGACGTCACGATAGATGCCGGCATAGGTCAGATAATCGATGCGGCCGCCGAAGGGTGGGGTATCGGGCCTCTCGCTGCCGTCGATTTTGACAGTGATCACGTTCTCGAAAGCCTCGAGCCGACCCGTCAGCCGCGCCGAAAAAGGTGTGTAGCCATCCTTGTGCGCGGCGATCTCGACGCCGTTGAGAAAGACCTGCGCGTTAGCCATGGCTCCATCAAAGACGAGGCCAACCTCTTTGCCTGCCCAGTCTGCCCCGGCGTCGAAGCGTTTGGAGTAAGTGAAGGGCCGCTGATAGGCGCGTTCGTCAAAATAGCCAAAGGGCAGTTCGACCGCTGTGTGGGGCAAGACAACCGCCTGTCCGTCCTCGAAAGACCAGTTGCGATTAAAGGACAGGATAGAACGCATGACAGCCCTATTTAGGAAGCAGCGCGGGGCTTAGAGGCATGGCGGCCGCCGAGAGCAAGCGCCATGCGGCCCTTGGGCTGGACCCGGATCGATACCACGACCCGGGTCCAATTGACGTCTCAACGGGCAATCGGGAGCATGCTCGAAGTGACCCCACAGGGCCGGGGAAGGTACAAACCCGGCCTTGTTCGCTTACTTCATGTATTGGGCAAGGTTGTCGACGGTGATGAGCGCGGTGCCCGTGTCGACGAACTTAGGCACGTTTTCGCCCTTGATCGCCTTGTAGGTGGTCTCGGCACCGATTTCGCCGA
>JBDTVO010000194.1:0-5564 GCA_040007135.1 Devosia sp.
CATGCGCGAAGGCATTCTTGCCGACGATCGCCTTGTTGAACTGCACTGGAAAGTTCGCCGCCGCCGAGACGATCTTGCTGGCCCGCGCCAGTTGCGTCGTTTCGATGTTGGTGTGGTACGGCATCGCGTCCGCGCGGGTACGCAGCGCCATCACGATTTCCTCGAGCGCGGCGTTTCCGGCGCGCTCGCCCAGCCCATTGATCGTGCATTCGACCTGCCGCGCCCCGGCGCGTACCCCGGCGAGCGAGTTGGCCACCGCCAGCCCGAGGTCATTGTGACAATGCGTCGACCAGATCACCTTGTCGCTGCCCGGCACGCGCTCGATCAACGTCCGGAACAGTTGGTAGTGCTCCTCGGGGACCGCGTAGCCCACAGTGTCGGGAATGTTGATGGTGGTCGCGCCCGCCTTGATCGCGAGCTCGGCGCAGCGACAGAGGAAGTCGATCGGCGTGCGCGTCGCGTCCATCGCGCTCCACTCGATATTGTCGATCAGGTTGCGGGCCTGCGACACGGTGGCAGTGATGATCTCCAGCACCTGCTCTTCCGTCTTCTTCATCTGGTGCGCGAGATGGATCGGCGAGGTCGAAACGAAGGTGTGGATGCGGCCCTGCCGGGCGTGCCGCACTGCCTCGCCGGCCCGGGCAATGTCGGCCGGGATGGCGCGGGCCAGGCCCGCAACCACGGCGTTCTTCACCTGTTTGGCGACGGCGACTACGGCCTCGAAGTCGCCGTTGCTGGCGATCGGGAAGCCGGCCTCGATAATGTCGACGCCCATCTCGTCGAGGGCTTCGGCGACCTGCAGCTTCTCTTCCAGCGTCATGGTGGCGCCCGGGCTTTGCTCGCCATCGCGCAGCGTCGTGTCGAATATGAAGACCCGATCCTTGTTGCTCGGGGTGGTCTGGGTGGTGGTCATCTGTTTCGTCCTATGCAACGGCCGGGGTGCGCTTGCGCAAAACCCTCGCGGCCGGACAATCCTGTGTTCGGCTCAAACTCGCATTCCCCTGACCACCCGCCCGCGTCATCGCGAGCCGCCGGTACTCAGGGGCTGATAAGAAGGAGAAGCAGGAGCGCCGGAAGCAGCAGCAGCCCGGCCGCAATCATCAGCCGGCCCTCACGGGCCTTCTGCTCTGCAACGGCGATGGCAAGTGCGCGGGCGCGCGACATCGGCTGACTTCCTGACTGCGGATCAGAATGCGCGAATCGGGCGGCTTTGGCAAGCCGCCCGCATCGACCTCGGAGCTAACTGCCTCTAGCTGAACGCGAAAACCGCGCAGAGGATGACGCCCAGAAACAGCACCAGGCCGGCCATGCCGATCATCGGCTGGCGCTTTGCCGACGCCATGTCGCCACCCTGCGCCCGCTTGGCGTTGATCCCGCCGACGATGATGACGACCAGCAGCAGGACGACGAGGACCATCTTGGCGATGAACCAGGCCATCTCGGGTGCCGAGCCGGACCATTTGAGCCAGAACAGGATCGGGCCGGTAACGATCAGTACGCCGAACCCTGCCCGGCCCATGCTGGACAGTCCCTCGGCGATCTTGAACAGCGTGGGCCGTGTCTCGGCTGTCGCGGTGGGCATCTGGCGGCCGACGATCGGCAATCCAAACGAAGCGACCGCACCGAGGCCAAGCCCCACGAGGTGCAACCAGAACAGCAAGTTGTTGACGATTTCCATCAGCGCAGCCCCTCAAACATGTCGGCCGATCATACCGCCGCGCGCCAGCAGAGCCAATTGCCTAGTCGTAGAGATCGAGGCTCCCCTGCCCCACCACCACCGCGTCGCCGCCGATCGCGCCATGGACGAGCCGGTCGCCATCCTTGCGGATCTGTACCGTGATCCGGCTCGGCCGGCCCATCTCGACGCCCTGGCGGATGAAATAGTCCGTCTGTCCGTCCCCCGCTTGTTCGGACAGCGGCCCGATCAGTGCCGCAGCAGCCGCGCCTGTAGCGGGGTCTTCGCCGAGGCCCATGCCAGGCGCAAACATTCGTGCCGCAAAGTCGTTGTCGGGCTCGTCCTCCGTTGCGGTAAAGACGTAGAGCGAGTTGTGCCCAAGCGGGAACATCTCGTCCCACCGCCCCAGCGGCTTTGCGCGCTTCAGCGCCGCCGCGTTGCGGACCGGGACCAGGTAGAAGATTACGCCCGCCGACCACACCCCCGGCTTGAACAGTCCGCAACCGATGTCCTCGGGCTCGAGCCCGAGGGCGAGCGCGAAGGTGCCATTGTCGGGCACCGTCCCTGCCCGCTCAGGCAGATGCGGCAGGCCAAACCGCGCATGCCCGCTGCGCTTGTCGTAGGTCTCGATGACACACGTGATCAGCCCGACCTGCTCCTCGAGGCGCACCGCGGTGGTCCGCTGCTCGAGGCCGAGCAGCACCGCGGTGCCGACCGTCGGGTGGCCGGCAAACGGCAGCTCGCCGCCGGGCGTGAAGATGCGCACGGCGGCGCTGTGCCGATCCGCCTTGGGCCGCGTCACGAACACCGTCTCGGAGAGTCCGATCTCGCTGGCGATCGCCTGCATCTGGTTGTCGAGCAGCCCATCCCCCCGCAACACCACCGCGAGGGGGTTGCCGCTCAGCTTTTGGCGGGTGAACACATCCAGAAGTACATAGTCCAGTTTCATGTGCGTCCGTCGCAATCGTCCCGTTGAATTCTATCTGTCCCGCCTGATCGTCGTCAGGGGGGCGGCAGCATCAGCGCCCGCGCATCCTGCTTGAGGTGAGCGCACAGCGCCTCCACCACCAGCCCGTGGTCGTCGCGCTCGTGCAGACCCGAGACGCAGACAGCCCCGATCATCCCGGCGTTCTTGACCCAGATGGGAAAGCCGCCACCGGCCAGTACATAGTCGGCATTGTCGAGACCGCGGCGCGGGCTGAAATAGTTCTGCGGCTCGCTATACTCGAGCACCGCCCGATAGCTCGCCTTGGACACCCGCTGCACGAGGTTGGCTTTGCGCCGCAGCCAGTTGGCGTTATCGGCGGTGCTTCCGGCGAGGGCGCTGTAGAACAGCGGCCGCTCGCCCGCCTTGATCTCGATGGCGATGCCGAGCCGCCGCTCCAGTCCGAGCTGCCGCAGGCGCGTGCCGACCTCGAAGGCGATGTCCTCGCTGAACGCCGGAAACACCAGCGTCTTTTCCTGTTCTACGATGAGCCGGATATCGTCGTCCTTGGCCATCGTCCTATCCCTTCGCGATTTCGGCGGCGTAAGCATCGAACAATGGCTGCCGGCTGGGCGGCTGTTCGGCAAAATGCGGTTGCTCCCAGTCGATTTCGACCCAGGGCAGTGCCCTGTCGGTCCAGATGTTGCCGACCGGCTGGGCCCAGGTCGCATCGTCCAGCGTTCCCGGTTTCAGTATCAGCAGGCTCGGAGAGTGCAGCGGCTCGTTCCAGATCTTGGTGCCGCAATCGGCGCAGCCGAGCATGCGAACCGTCCGGCCGCTGTCGGCCGCTTTGTCGAACCCCGCCAGCCGACCTGCGATCAGCGCCGCGTCGCCGACATTGAACACCATCGACAGTGTGTGGGTTGTGCCCGAAAAGCGCTGGCAGTCCTTGCAGTAGCAGGCATAGACCCCCAGTGGCGCAGCGGTGACCCGATAGCGCACCGCCCCGCATTGGCATCCGCCCTCAACCGGAAATTGCGGCAGCTTCATTCCTAAACCCCTCGTTCACAGGGCATTCATGGCCCCAGCGGCATAAGCCCGCGTTGTGAACGCCGCAACGGCGTTTGCACCTATTGAGGGCTTTGAAATGAATATCTTTGCGTCACTCGTCCGCCGGACTCGGGACCGCCATGCCTATGGCGATCTGCTGCGTCTCGATGACCACATGCTGCGCGACATCGGCCTGACCCGCACCGAAATCCTTGGCCTGATGGAACGCCGCGCGCCGCGCCGCACCCACGGCTCCCATGAATAGCTGCGGCTCATCGTGGGAAGCCCGAATCTGAAGGGCTCCGGAACACCTCCGGAGCCCTTCGTACTTGTGGCGCGCCAGCGATAAACATCAGTTCTTGGACTTGTCCACCAGCGCTCCGGCCTTGATCCAGGGCATCATGCCGCGCAGCTTTTCGCCGACCTCCTCGATCGGATGCTCGTCCGCCAGCCGGCGCATTGCCTTGAAGCTCGATGCGCCTGCCCGGTATTCCTGCATCCACTTCGAGGTGAACGCGCCCGACTGAATGTCGGACAGCACACGCTTCATTTCGGCCTTGGTGTCCGACGTGATGATCCGCGGGCCCGACACGTACTCGCCGTACTCGGCAGTATTCGAGATCGAGTAGTTCATGTTGGCGATGCCGCCCTGGTAGATCAGGTCGACGATCAGCTTCACCTCGTGCAGGCACTCGAAATACGCCATCTCCGGCGCATAGCCGGCCTCGACCAGCGTCTCGAAGCCGCCGCGGATCAGCTCAACCAGCCCGCCGCACAGCACCACCTGCTCACCGAAGAGGTCCGTCTCGCACTCTTCGCGGAAAGTCGTTTCGATCACGCCCGACCGACCGCCGCCGATGCCGGAGGCATACGCCAGCGCGATGTCATGAGCATTGCCCGAAGCGTCCTGATGCACCGCGATCAGGCACGGCACGCCGCCGCCCTTCTGGAACTCGCCGCGCACCGTGTGCCCCGGCCCCTTCGGCGCGATCATGATCACATCGACGGTCGGCTTCACCTCGATCAGGTTGAAATGGATGTTGAGCCCATGCGCAAACGCCACGGCGGCGCCGTCGCGGATGTTGGGCGCAATGTCGCGATTGTAGGTGTCGGCCTGCAGTTCGTCAGGGATCAGCATCATGACGACGTCGGCCCATTTGGCGGCGTCGGCGATCGACATCACCTTCAGCCCTTCGCCCTCGGCCTTCGTCGCGGATGCACCACCCAGCCTGAGGGCGGACACGACATTCGTCACCCCGCTGTCGCGCAGGTTCAGCGTGTGGGCGTGCCCCTGCGAGCCGTAGCCGACGATCGCCACCTTCTTCGATTTGATGATGTTGAGATCGGCATCCCGATCATAGAAAACACGCATGATTGTCTCCCCTGCGCTGGCGCCCGGTCGGGCTGTTCGAAGTGTTGTTGAGTTTATCTGCCGGACCCCGACGGCGTGACGCCGTAGAGTTCGAGGAACTGCTCCGTCGCTCGCTCGGCGTCCTGCTCGATTTCCTTGGGCGTAAGTGTCAGCCGGTCGCCCAGCAACAGCCGAATCTGCACGTCGCGCACGACGAGCCCAAAGAACGTCCGGAACGCCGTTTCGGAACTGTCGAAGCGCAGCAGCCGAGCCTCGCGCCCGGCTTCGAGCACCGGCTTCAGCCGCTTGCCCATGCTGAGCCGGCCATTCTCGAGCACAATGGCGCCGAGCCCTTCGCCATCCGTCGCGTGCGACACCGCGAGACGGTTGAGTGTCACCGATGTCGTCCCGGCAATCGTCGCCAGCAGGTCGCGCGCAAACTGCTGGATGCTGACCTTGAGCGAGCCGGGGTCGAGCGTGCGCCGATCCACCGCCGGCACCCGCACCTTGGCTGCTTGCCACTGCACCGTGGCGGTCAGCAGCCCCTCGCGGTCGCCGAACCA
>JBDTVO010000195.1:0-5559 GCA_040007135.1 Devosia sp.
ATTGGCGACCGACTCGTCGAAGCCGATGCGACGAGCGACCCACTCGGTGAAATAGGAGAAGCCGCCCGACACCAGCGAGGTGTAAGCGCCATGGACCTTCATGGTCTGCACCAGGGCGCGGCCGCCAGGAGCGAAGATGATGCGCTCGCGGCGCACCTCCTCAATGCGGTTGCGGGCGAGACCCTTCAGCAGCGCAACCCTGGTTCGCAGCGCCGACGGGAAATCGAGTTCGCCATTCATGGCGCGGGCGGTGATGGCCGAGACTTCCGCTTTGAGCCCGACGGCGTCGGCGAGCTCGTCGATGCATTCCTGCTCGATCATGGTCGAGTCCATGTCGGCGATGAGGATCAGCTTTCGCCGGTTGGCGAGCGGAACGAGAGCGACATCGATCGGCCGTCCGGCAACCAGCGCGCGCGCCGCCTCGACCGCGCCGGGGAGTTTGGGCTTGACGATTTCGACGGCAGTGCGCTGGTGGAGCCAGTTGATTTCGCCACCCACCTCGTTGTGGATGGACGCGACCAGCGCCGTATCGAGCGCCGGGTCGGCCGGGTTGGCGATAAGGCAGAGGACCGACACGGCAGGCTCGGGGTGCGGAAAAGAGCGGTTCTGATAGCGGGTCCGACCGCGAGCGGCAAGTCGACCTTGGCCCTGCTGAAGGCACGCGAGCTGGGCGGCATGGTCGTCAACGCCGACGCGCTGCAGGTCTACGATGGCCTGCCGATCGTCACGGCGCGGCCCGACGACGCCGAGATGGCAGGGGTGGGGCACGCCCTTTACGGCACGGTGGCGCCGGAGCGACGCTATTCAACTGGAGAATGGGCGCGTGATGCCGCCGAAATCATCTCGGCAGCGGGAGACATGCCCCTCGTCTTTGCCGGCGGAACGGGACTCTATTTCGAGGCGCTGACCACGGGCTTTGCCGACGTGCCGCACGTTTCCAAAGAGGCCACGGCCTGGGCGGAAAGCGAGGTGAGGGGTCTCGGACGCGAGGAGCGGCAGCGTCTGATCGCCGCCCGCGATCCACAGATTGCGGTGCGCCTTAAGGCGCCCGACCCGCAGCGGGTGATCCGGGCGCTGGCCGTGCTCAGGCAGACGGGCCGATCGCTGGCGTGGTTCCAGGACCAGGCGACGACGGGCTTGCTCGACGGTTACGAGCTCGAACGGCTGGTCCTCAATCCGGACCGGGGCGTGCTGCGAGAGCGCATCCGGGCGCGGTTCCTCGCGATGCTCGAGCTGGGGGCGGCGGACGAGGTGAGGGACTTCCTGTCGCGCGACCTCGATCCGACGCTGCCGGCGATGAAGGCGATCGGGCTGCGCGAAATTGGCGACTGGCTGGCGGGCCGGATCGACAGCGAGGCGATGATCGATGCGGCGGTGACAGCCACACGGCAATACGCCAAGCGGCAGCGCACGTGGTTCCGCGGCCGCATGGCGGACTGGAGCTGGATCGAGAGCTAGTCCGGCGTCCGAGCGGTGAGGCCAAGCCGGTCGCGCCAGGCAAAACGGATGCCGAGAACGAGGCCGACGGCGGCGAGGCCAGCGGCGAGGCCGAGCCAGATGCCGACACCGCGCAGGCCAAGCGGGAAGCCGAACAGCCATGAGACCGGGAAGCCGACCAGCCAGTAGCCCACCAGCGCGATGATGAGCGGCGCGCGCGTATCAGAAAGGCCGCGCAAGGCGGCGGCCATGGTGACCTGCGTGCCATCGAACAGCTGGAAGAAGCCGGCGACGACGATGTAGCTCACGGCGAGCGAGATGGCGTGGGTGTTGGCCGGATTGCCGGGGTCGAGGAAGAGGCCGACCAGGGCGTGGGGTACGGCGAGGAACGCGACTGCGGTCGCGGCCATGAACAGCAGGGTCGCGGCCAGCGAGGTCCAGCCGGCGATGCGGATGCCCTCCGGGTCGTGCTGGCCGAAAGCGAGCCCGACACGCACCGTAGTCGCCTGGCTGATGCCGAGCGGCACCATGAAGGCGATCGACGCCAGTTGCAGCGCGATGGCGTGGGCCGCGACCTCGTCCTGCCCGAGCCATCCCTGCAGCAGCGCGGCGGAGGTGAAGAGCAACACTTCGGCAAGGCGCATGATGCCGATGGGCACCCCGACGCGGAGCAGGTCGCGCATGCGCGGCCAGTCGATGTGCAGCAGCCGATGGAACATCCGATAGACGCGGAAGTGCTTGTGCGTCTCGATGTAGAGAACGGTCAACGCCAGCATGACCAGGTTCACTACGGTGGTGGCGATGCCGGCGCCGGCGAGGTCCAGCTTCGGGAAGCCCCAATTGCCGAAGATCAGCGCGTAGTCGCAGGCGATGTTGACGAAGAAGCCGGCGATGGTGATGACGAGGATGACGCCGGTGTTGCCGTGCGCGGCAAGAAACGAACGCAGCACGATGATCTGGAAGGCCGGGAAGATCAGCCAGATGGCGAAGTGGACGAAGCGCTCGGCCATTGCGGTGAGCTCAGGGTCCTGCCCGAGCAGCGCGTAGATCGAACCGATGTTCCAGATGATGGGGAAGAGCAGCACGCCGACCACGAATCCGGCGAGGATACCCTGTCGCATGATCGGGCCGATGGCGTCGCTGTTGCGGGAGCCCAGTGCCTGCGCAACGAGGGGTGAGACGGCTTCGACAACGCCGATGCCGAAGAGCTGCATGGCAATGAAGAGGGCATTGGCGAGCGCCGACGCGGCGAGATATTTCGGCCCGAGCCAACCCAGCATGACGACGTCGGTGGTGAGCAGCGAAATCTGCGCGAGCTGAGCGACGATCAGCGGCCAGCCGAGCTTGAACTGAGCCCGGAACTCAGCGACCCAGCGCGAACGCGACAAAACGGCAGGGCCGCCGGAAACCGGCGCCGGTAGGGGCATGCTCATCGTTGGATTCCACTCGCCGAGGCGGTTTAGCGGGCGGGTCCGGTCGTGGCTACCCCTCAACGAAAAAGGCGCCCCGAAGGGCGCCTTTCGCGGTGCTGCCGACTACGGATGCATCGGCGGATGCATGGGCGGATGCATCGGCGGCCACGGCCACGGGCCGGGGTGCGGACCGGGGCCCGGGCCAGGACCCGGATGCGGGAAGCCGAAGCCGAAGTTGAAGGTGATGCCCGGCCGGAACCAGGTCAGTGGATAGTTGCCCAAGGACGAGCAGCGCACCCAGCCATCGGGGCCGGGCAGGCTGATCTCGCACCAGCCGCCTTCACGGTCGATCAGACGAACGTGCTGGCCGCGATGGAGGTAGTTGATGACCTTGGAGTTGTAGCTGGGAGCGCGGTGAACTGCGGTCCCCTTGTCCGCAACCGCTGCGGACGCAATGCCTGCCGAGGCGGTCACCAGAATGGCGCTGACCGCGACGACCTTTGCGAGGTTGGATTTCAAAGACATGAGATTTCCTTTCTCGCCCCTTGCGGGAAGTAACACGCCCGACACCCTGTTGTTCCTGCTTTGCATAAACTTAATGCTGGTAATGTTGGCGGGCACCGACGTGGTGTTGCTCTGGGTTCAGGCGGCTTTGGCGGCCTTGGCGTTGTCACCGCCCTCGGCAAGGTCGGTGAGCTTTTCGTCCGTCGCCTTTTCTTCCTTGAGGGTGGCCTCTAGCAGCGCCACGACATCCTTGCGACCGAGCTGGGCGGCCCAGGTCCGCAGCGTGCCGTAGCGGGCGATCTCATAGTGCTCGACGGCCTGAGCCGACGAGATGAGCCCGGCGTCCAGGGCGACCGTGCCCTTGAACTCGTCGATGATGTCCTTGCCTTCCTGGATGATGCCGAGAATGGCATCGCAGGTCTTGCCGCGAGCGGTCTCGCCGATGATCTCGAACACCTGCTCGAGGCGCTCGACATGGCCTTCAGTTTCCTCGAGGTGCTTTTCGAAGCCGGCCCGGAGCTGCGGATCCTGGGCGGCCTTCGCCATCTTTGGCAGGGTTTTCACGATCTGCTTTTCGGCGAAATAGATGTCCTTGAGGGTATCGAGAAATAGGTCTTCGAGAGTCTTCTGGGTGGCCATGGGCAACCTCCTGTTAACGAGTGGGACGCATGCCGCCCAAACGCGATCCGGCCACTCGCGTTCCCGGTTGCGCGGCGTCGGGTTGACGTCAGTCGAGCCGGGGACTATGTTCCGCCCCGCAATTGAGGGAGACGCTCGTGCAGAGCATTCTCGTAAGTGTGGGGCGCATCGGCCACGTGGAGTGAACCTCCGCGCGAGATGATGCGTCCAAAGCAAGGTCCCCCAGGGGGCCTTTTTTGTTGCCGATTTTTCGGCACCGGCCCAGCCGCTTCCGTAGCGGGTGGGGCAGATGAGGAGACTGAGATGGCTCAGCAGATGACGGGCGCGGAGATGGTGATTGCGGCCCTGAGCGACCAGGGCGTCACCGATATCTTCGGGTATCCGGGCGGCGCAGTGCTGCCGATGTACGACGCGATCTTCCAGCAGGAGAAGGTGCGCCACATCCTGGTGCGGCACGAGCAGGGCGCGACGCACATGGCCGAGGGCTATGCCCGCTCGACGGGCAAGGTTGGTGTCGTGCTGGTGACCTCGGGGCCGGGCGCGACCAACGCGGTCACCGGCCTCACCGATGCGCTGATGGATTCGATCCCGATCGTCTGCATCACCGGGCAGGTGGCGACGCCGCTGATCGGCTCGGACGCATTCCAAGAGTGCGACACGGTCGGCATCACCCGCAGCTGCACCAAGCACAACTACCTGGTGAAGAACGTCGCCGACCTGCCGCGCGTGCTGCACGAGGCGTTCTACATCGCGCAGAGCGGGCGGCCGGGTCCGGTGCTGATCGACATCCCCAAGGATGTGCAGTTCGCGGTCGGCACCTATTACGGCCCGACCGAGATCGAGGCGACGCGGCACAAGAGTTATCGGCCGCAGGTTGAGGGCGATACGCGGCTGATCGAGGCGGCAGTCGACATGATGCTGCGGGCCGAGCGGCCGGTGTTCTACACCGGCGGCGGGGTCATCAACTCCGGGCCGGAGGCGAGCCAGCACCTGCGCGAGCTGGCCGAGCTCACCGGCTTTCCGGTGACCTCGACGCTGATGGGTCTCGGGGCATTCCCAGGTTCATCCAAGCAGTGGCTCGGCATGCTGGGGATGCACGGCTCGTACGAAGCGAACCTGGCGATGCACGACTGCGACCTGATGATCAACATCGGCGCACGGTTCGACGACCGCATCACCGGGCGGATCGACGCGTTCTCGCCGGGCAGCAAAAAGATCCACGTTGATATCGATCCGGCCTCGATCAACAAGAATGTGCGGATCGACCTGCCGATCATCGGCGACTGCGGTCACGTGCTGAAGGAGATGGTCCGCATCTGGCGGAGCAAGACCAATGCGCCGCGCACCGAGGCCCTGGCGCCGTGGTGGAAGGAGATCGCGAGCTGGCGGGCGAAGAACTCGTTCGGCTTCACCAACTCAACGAGCGTGATCAAGCCGCAATACGCGATCCAGCGCCTGTACGAGGGCGTCAAAGGTCGCGACGTCTATGTGACCACCGAGGTCGGCCAACATCAGATGTGGGCGGCGCAGCATTTCCCGTTCGAGATGCCGAACCGCTGGATGACCT
>JBDTVO010000196.1:0-5553 GCA_040007135.1 Devosia sp.
CCGACGGTGGCGACCGGTGTCGCCGACATCGCCGGCACGCTCTATGTCACCGATGAGCGTCGCAAGGCCCTCGATTTCAGCACCCCCTGGCAGCAGGACGGGCAGCTTTTCGTGACCCTCGGAAGCCGCGCCGAGTTCTCCTCTCTGACCGATCTCGACAAGCCCGATGTTCGCGTCATCACCCGCATCGGCAGCGGACAGGTCGAACTCGCCAAGAAGCTGCTCCCCAGCGCCCACATCATCACGGCGGAAATTCCCCCGGGGGGCGAGGCGCAGTACCTCCTTGCCGGTCAGGCCGACGCGACGATCATCGATGCCGTCTCGGCGCCGCTCCTGCAAAAAGCGGCGGGTGACGTCCCTGTCAAGATGATCGGCACCGCCGGAGTGATCTCGGATTACGCGGCGGCGGAAGGCGATCTCTTTGAGCCGTTCGACAACGCCTTCGGCGTCGCGAAGGGTGACCCCGGCTTCATTGCCTGCCTCGATGCCTGGGTGGCGGATGGCGTTGCGACCGGGCGCTTCCACGCACGGTTCGTGGCCGCCGTTGAAGAGTTGATCCACTAGCCGAGATCCGCGACGGGTCGTTGCCGGGGTGTGCCCCGGCGGCGCCCGTGGCAAGGGGGGGACGTGTACACATTCGACTTCTCCTGGCTGCCGGAGAATTTCCCCCGCTTGATACAGGGGGTTATCCTTTCCATCACGCTGATGCTGGTAATTGCGCCGGCCTGTTTCGTCATCGGAATCATCGCCGGCCAAATGCGGATGTCCCGCTGGCGCGTGCTGCGGATCATATCCGCCGTCTATGTCGATCTCTTCCGCACTACGCCGGTTCTGGTGCAATTGGCCATCTTCTTCTTCGTCCTGCCGATTTACTTTCCGGCCGCCCGCTTCGACGCTTTCGCGGCGGGATGTGTGGCGCTCAGTCTCAACTACGGGGCCTTCTTTGCCGAGGTCTTCCGGGCCGGCGTGGTATCTCTTGGCCGGCTCCAGGAAGAGGCCGCGATGGCACTGGGCATGACGCGCTTCCAGGCGGCCCGGCGCATCATCTATCCGCAGGCGATCCGGCGCATGATGCCCCCGATCGGCAGCATGTTCGTTTCCCTGCTCAAGGACACGTCGCTGGTGTCGGTCATTGGGGTGGCCGAATTGATGAACACTGCCCAGAACATCGGGGCCGTGACGTTCCGCAACCTTGAAGTTCTGCTGGTCGTCGCGGGCCTTTATGTGGTCATGACCTACCCGATCGCTCTGTGGGCAAGCTGGATGCACCGCCGGATCGAGCCGCGGTGATGCGCCCGACGCCTCCCCCTGTGGAGCCAGAAATGGTCCGGTCGTCCGCCCCAGGTCATCCTGAACGGGTGGTCGAGGTGGTCGACCTTCGCAAGAACTTCGGAGAGGTCGAGGTCCTGCGCGGGGTTTCTCTTTCGGTCAACCGGGGAGAGGTCGTCACTATCATCGGGCCGAGCGGATCGGGAAAGAGCACATTGCTGCGCTGTCTCAACCTGCTCGAAGTGCCGACCAGTGGCAGCGTCGAGGTCCTCGGTACCAACCTGATGGGCACGCGGGTCTCGCTACCCCTCCTTCGCCGCCGGATCGGCATGGTGTTTCAGTCCTTCAACCTCTTCCCGCATTTGAGCGTCCTCGAAAACGTCGCTGAAGGGCCGCGGACCATCCTTGGCAGGCCGCGCGACGAGACCGACAACTTGGCCCGCGATCTTCTTGCCAAAGTGGGTATCGTGGGCAAGGATGATCGCCGACCTGACCAATTGTCCGGCGGCCAGCAGCAACGTGTCGCCATCGCGCGGGCGCTGGCCATGCACCCCGAGATCATGCTGTTCGACGAGCCTACGTCGGCGCTCGATCCCGAATTGCGTGCCGAGGTCCTGGAAGTAATGCGGGATTTGGCGGCGGAGGGAATGACCATGGTGGTGGTGACGCACGAGATGGCGTTTGCGCGCAAGGTGGCCAACCGGGCGCTCTTCATCGACGGCGGCATCGTGGTCGAGGAGGGCGATCCCACCGGGATGCTCCGTGAGCCCCGCACGGAGCGACTGCAGCGTTTCCTGAACAACATATTCTGGGGCCAAGACTAAGGAGTGCCGCAATGAGCGTATACCCCCATGCCCGTCGTGAAGAGATCGTCGAGGTCATTGGCGAAGCTATCATCAGCGATCCCTATCGCTGGCTGGAAGAGGAAAGCGCGGAGGCGTTGGCCTTCCAGGCGGAGCAGAACCGCCTGAGCGACCACCAGCTGCGAGACTGGCCGGGATTCGAGGCACTTTCCGATAAAGTGGGGCGGCTGACCGCACCGCTGACCATGGTGGCGCCGCGCCAGTGTGCTGGCAAATGGTTCTCGTTGCTGCACGAGGACGGGAGCGCCTTCCTGCGCGTGTCCGACAGCCCCGAGGGTTCGGGCAGAAGATTCTCCCTGCCGTTCGGCGGAACCGCGGCGGACCGGCCTGCCACCCGCGTTGACTGGTGGCTGCCGTCCCCGGATGGCCGCTGCGTCGCCTATGGCGTCTCCGAAGGTGGCGGGGCGCAGGGGGGGATCCAGCTCTCGCGGCTGGGCATTCTCGACACCGGAACCGGCACCCCTGCGTCGCGTCACATCGAGCACGTGGCCTTCGGCGCCCTTGCCTGGCTGCCCGATTGCAGCGGCTTTTACTACGTGGCCGGGTTACAGAATGCGGCGGTAAATCCCGAGCGGCGGCTCTTTTTCCATCGCCTCGGAGACGACGCACCGGACCGCAGCGAACCGCTCCGTGGACTGAGCTATTGCCTGCCCCAGGTGTCGCCAGACGGGCGTCACGTCGTCCTCGTGCGCGGATCTCGTGAGCCTCGCGCCGATCTGATCCTCGACCGCGAAGGCACCGCGGGCTGGCAGCTATTCATGTCGGGGATGCGGGGGGCCTGCTTCGGCTACCTCGAAGATGATTGCTACGTCGCCATAACCAACGTCGGCGCGGATCGCGGGCGGGTAGTGGCGATCCCCTTCGCGACGGCCGCGGACCCAGATACCTGGCAGGAAATCGTGTCGGAATCCGAAGGTGTGCTGCGCTACATCTGCCGGGTCGGACAGAGGCTCGTCGTCTGCGACCTGGTCGATGCGAACGCACGGATTCGTGTTTTTACCCGCGAGGGCCAGCCGGACGGCGTGGTCCCGCTACCCGCCGAAGGCGCCGTCGCCGACGCCGCATCGTGGGCTTGGTGGCACTATGTCGGGGTCACTATGGTGAATGCCGGCGACGACACCATCGCCTTTGTCCACTCCTCCTTCGCCCGCTCCCCGGTCACCTATGCTTACAATCTGGCCACGAAGGAACTGCGAGCTTTGTCCCCCGCCGCGACTGAATTGCCGGGCATCGTCACCACATGCATCGAGGCGGTGGCGGACGATGGCGCCGGGATTCCGCTCAAGTTGGTGGGCCGTGAAGATCTGGATCCCGCGCAACCGCATCCGACATTGATCTTCGCCTATGGAGGCTACAACCATGCCTTCGTCCCGGCCTATCTGGCGATGTTCGCCGCGATCGTCGAGGCCGGGGGCGTGCTGGCCTTCGCGCACTTGCGCGGCGGCGGAGAATACGGGACGGCCTGGTGGCAGGCGGGGCACCACGATCACAAGCAGCGATCTTTCGATGACATCTACGCCGTGGGAGACTGGCTGGTCAGGGAGGGTCGGGCGACGACCGACCGGCTCGGTCTGGTCGGTGCCAGCAACGGCGGGATGAACGTAGCCGTCGCGGTAACCCAGCGCCCCGACCTGTTTAAGGCGGCCGTGGCGCTGGTCCCGCAATGCGACCTGTTGCGCTACGGTCGGGACCCCTTCTACGGCGGCAGGCCGATCGAAGGGCACCACAACGGCACGCACATACATGGGGGAACATGGCGCGATCCCGCGCAGGGCAGGACCCAGGCTGGGGGCGGGTTCGGCACCGCAATGTTTCCAGAATCCGTCTACCCCGATCCCCTCGACTATTCCCCCTACCACGCGGTTCGCAGGGGGGAGACCTACCCGGCGACGTTGATCGTCAGTGGTAGCGAGGACTTATGGTGCCCACCCTGGCACGGACGCAAGCTGGTCGCTCGCCTGCAGGCC
This sequence comes from Devosia sp., assembly GCA_040007135.1. Lineage (GTDB taxonomy): Bacteria > Pseudomonadota > Alphaproteobacteria > Rhizobiales > Devosiaceae > Devosia_A. The sequence goes on from JBDTVO010000196.1 coordinate 4,100, forward strand.
GAATCTGCCGGCTCGGCGCCCCATCTCCTGCGTGTCTGGCGCGGCGACGGGCACGATGTCCCAATACTGGGGACGGCGGAACAGGCAGCCGAATGGGTTGGGTTCCTGATGCGCCAACTCGGCTTGCTTTGAAGTTCGGTCGGCGCGCTGTGGCGCCGGCTTTGAGCCCACCGTTAGGTTCGTGAAAATGTCTCCAGCAGACGCCACGCCGGCTCGCCGAGCGCCTTGGCGATGACCTCGATGTTGTCGATGCTGATGTTCTTGAGTCCGCGCTCGACGATTGAGATGTAGGTCCGATGGAGGCCGGCGCGATCAGCCAGCTCCTCCTGTGACCAGTCTTTGGCCTTGCGGTACGCCCGCACATTATTCGCAAAGACCTGCCGCAGCTTCATCCCGGCAGTGAAAATGACCCTCGGCATTTCCTTGGTCATCTACCCGTTTTTCGCGCGTGGCATTGCTCAGCGCCCCTGCTTCAGAAAGGGCCGGGGACCCTGGGTACCTTTAGCTCGCGAAGTGAGCGGCGACCGCAGCATGGGGCCTACGCAACCTACCAGTCGCCCGAGGGCCCGAGAAAATCGGGCCTTGCAATGCGAAAGAGAATTGGTCCAACAAAGCTCGTTATGGCCCGAGATTTCCACTCGAACCACCAGGCGAGCGCTTGAGAAGTGGAATCGACCTGATCGTCGTGGCGGCTGGCGGGAAAGCCGAGCAGTTCATTGAGGTAGTCAGCCAGCCAGGGCGCTTCCTTGGGTAGATGGACATCGCCGTTTTCGAAGCGCGTCGATTGCATGTGCATGCGGTCGAGCTTGTCCAATAGCGGCTTCCTGCCGATTGGCTTTACCATGCCGGCAGGCGTGTTTTGCCAAAAATCCTGAAGCATTGCCAGACCAAGCGATGCTTCCTCGATCAGGACGGTCGTGGCTGAGTGGGTCATCGCCAGCTCAACGATCTTAGAGCGAAGGTTCGGTGCCGTCCGCTTCCCGCGCCAGACGTGCTGAAGGTAGATGCCGCCCTTATTGTACAGCCACGTCGTTCCAACGGAGTAGTCGTTGCGCTCGCCGATCGTGGTCGCGATGGAGGGCTTTTACACCTCGCATCTGGTGACCGGCTCGGGCCGTCACACGCAATACGGCCATCTCGGCCAGCCCACGGGACGGCCTTTCGTGTCGCGCACCATCGCCGATTGCATGATCATTCGGAACAAGATCTATCGGGAGTGGGTCGTGGCCGACAACATGGCGATCATCCGCCAGCTCGGGCTCGATCCCAACGGTTTTGCGCTGCGCACCGCCAGGTCGAAGTTCGATGCGGGCCTGCTGTCGCTCGATATCGGCGAGAACCGGCGGCTGCTCGGGCAGAACCCGCCGGAAACGGATGCCGACGTCTCGATCGCCAACAGCGAGCTGGAGGCTGACGTGCTGCGCTGGCTGCACGAAATCTTCAACAAGCGGATG
>JBDTVO010000197.1:0-5549 GCA_040007135.1 Devosia sp.
TGGGCGCAGGTCCGGGCCATCCGCGCTGTACTGCCGCGGATGCTGGAGCGCGGTGAGGGCTGCATCATCAACATGGCCACCGTCGCCTCGTCGTGGAAGGCCGTTCCAAACCGTGCCGCCTACTCGATCAGCAAGGCTGCAGTCATCGGCCTCACCAAGTCCATGGCTGCCGACTACACATCGAAGGGCATCCGCGTGAATGCCATCGCGCCCGGCACCGTCGACAGCCCCTCACTGCACGAGCGCTGGAAGGCGACCGGCGACGAGGAGGCGGCACGCAAGGCGTTCGTCGCGCGCCAGCCGATCGGCCGCATCGCCCGGCCGGAGGAAGTCGCCGAGCTTGCCCTGTACCTCGCCACCGCCTCTTACACGACCGGCCAGGTGCACGTCATCGACGGGGGCTGGACGGCGTGACACCTCGCCAGCCGCTGCCGCGGGAGTGATTTCCGCCCTCGTGCAGTGGCTGCTAACATCCGGCCCGACAGGAGAGTCGCGGTGAAGATCGGCGTGTTGGGCACCGGCGCCGCCGGACAGACTGTGGGAACGGCCCTCGTGGCCAAGGGCCATCACGTGATGATGGGCGCCCGTTCGGCCGAGAACGAGAAGGTCCTGGGCTTTGCCAGCCGCACCGGTGGGCTGTCTGGCACCTTTGCCGACGCTGCGGCGCATGGCGAAATGGTGCTCAACTGCACGCGTGGCGACACGTCGCTGGCGACGCTGGGCGCCCTCGGCGAACAACTCCGCGGCAAGGTGCTTATCGATGTCGCCAACCCGCTCGATTTCTCGCACGGCTTCCCGCCAACGCTGACGGTCTCCAACACCGACTCCCTTGGCGAGCAACTGCAGCGTGCGCTTCCCGACACCTTCGTCGTCAAGTCGCTCAACACGGTGAACGCCGCGGTGATGGTTGACCCATCGCGCGTTCCCGGTCGGCACTCCATCTTCGTTTCAGGCAACGACGCCAAGGCCAAGGGCCGGGTACAGGATTTCCTGCGCAGCCTGGGCTGGCAGTCGATCATCGATCTTGGCGACATCACGTCCGCCCGCGCCGCCGAGCAGTTCCTGCCGATGTGGGTCAGGCTCTTCGCAGCGCTCGGCAACACTGCCGATTTCAACATCGCCGTGATGAAGTCCGGCTAACGGGCTTATTTCGTCTCGTAGCCGAAGAACTCGGCCCATCGATAGAGCGGCCGTGCCGCCTCGGACTGGAACAAGAATCCATAGTTGCGCCACGACGACTGCACGCCGATACTGAGTCCCTGTCGCACTTTCTGATAACTTGGCGTGCGCGCCGCGCGCCGCTCCGCCGCTTCGGCGAAATGCGTCACCGCTTCGTCCCACTCGAGCCCAAGGAAATGGAGCGCCGCCCGCATCGACGGCTCGAACGCGGTGACCAACGTGTCGTACTTCAAGTAGTGGACCAGCGGGTCGCTCATGTCGTGCGCGCTGAACCATTGGCCCATGGTGAAATCGTAGAGTTTCACCGCACCCTCGAAGGTGCGGAAGTGTTCCATCGCAACGTTGCGCACGAATTGCTGCTTGAAGCAGCTCAGCACCACGTCGAACGGATGCCGGATGGAAAAGATAAACTTCTTGTCCGGCATCAGCCGCTTGAGGAACACCGCCTCGGCCGACCGCATCGGCATCTTGTCGACCAGCACCCGGGCGGCGGCCTTGCGCCGCAGCCGATCCATCTCGGCGTAGTAGCGATCCCGCGTTGCAAGGAACACCGGCGTTGTGTCGGCCTCGGACGCCAGCGTCGGCAGCGTCAGGTCGAGATAGATCTGCATGCTGGTCGAGGTGGGGATTTCCTCAAACGTCTCAATCAGCGGATGCGCCGCAAGGGCGTTTTCGAGCAGCGTCGTCCCAGACCGCGGAAATCCCGTCATCACCACGCAGTCGGTGCGCGAGTCGGTGGGCAGGGGAGGGACGACGAGGGCGTTGTTGGCCGCGATCGTGCGTCCGTATTCTTCAAGGTCGTATGGCTTGCCCGGGTCAATGCGGTTGAGTTCGACATAGGCGGCGTAGGCTCGCCGATAGTCGCCGAGTTTCTCGAGCGCCTCGGCACCGATCTGCGATGCTGTCGCGCGGATAGCCCCCATCACGTCGGTCCTCAGCATGTTTGATGAGTTGAGCCGATCCATCACTTTCAAGGCGCCGCGGAGGTTCCCCTTCAGCAACTTGCTGGCACCATCGTAGTAGAGCCCGACGGCCGGGTGCAGGCCGGTTTCGGAGAGGAGGACGACGACGGCGTCGATGAGGTCACCCTGGCGTGCCTGGTAAAGGAGATTTAGTAGGACCAGGACCGGCTTGGGGTCGTGCGGGACGAGGATCACTCCGTTGATCGCCATGGGAAGAGCGGCGCGCCACCCTCCGTCTTGCTCCTGCAGTTTGACCAGTTCATCGATGAGCTCGTTGTCGCCGCTGGCCAGAAACAATTCGCGCTTTGCAACGATCTGGGCCGGTACGTCAGCCGCCATCTCGGCTGCAAACACAGCAGTTTCCAGTGGCACTAAGGCCTTGGGCTCGACTGCGAGGGCCTTGCGCGCCTGTTCATACTCGAACCAGGCGAGAAAGTGTCGGACCGCTCGCCTGCGGATGCCCGGTGTCGAGCACAGATCAATGATCGCCGGGTACTGATCGCGTGAGACCTCGTGCCGGTCCAGGATAGTGCACCACGCGCCCATCCGTAGAACGTCATTCGTCCCGCTCAGGAGTTGGCCGAAATATTCGTCTGCACTCCGACGAGCGGACCGTAGGATGCCAAGTGGCGCGAGGGGTTCGGGCAGTGAGATCAAGGTCAGGTGGTCTCGTATCCGAAGAACTCAGCCCACTTGTTCAGGGCCTTGGTCTCCGGCGTCTGGAACAGGAATCCATAGTTCCGCCAGGAACTTTGAACACCGATCGTCAATCCCTGGCGGACCTTGATATAGCTTGGAGTTCGACCTGCTCTCGTCTCGGCCTTCACCGCAAAGTCGTTGACGTCATCGTTCCATTCCAGCCCCAGGAACTCCAGCGCCCCTGACATGGTCTTCCGGAAGTCGAGAACCAGATCGTCGTATCGGATGTAGTGGACGGCATTGTCGGTCAACGTGTGCGACCCGAACCACTCGGACATCGCCTTGTCGTAGGCGCGCACCGCCCCGGCAATGCTGGTGAAGTTTTCCATTGCCGGGTTGGGGACGAAACGCTGGCGGAAGCAACTTAGCACGACGTCGAACGGATGCCGGATCGAAAAGATGTACCGCCAATCAGGGAACAGCTTATCGAGAAAGCGCGCGTCCCCGGACCGCAGGGGCAGCTTGTCGATCAGCACCTTGGCATCCGGTTTCTGTCGGCGGGCGTCGATTTCCTCGTAGTACTTCCGCCGGGCCGTGACATAGACCTCCGCGGGGTCGCTTGGCGCCGGCACCTTTCGGAGTTGCACGCGTTCGATTTGATCGATTGCCGCCTTCAGGGCCGGAATTTCCTCGAACGTCTCGATGCCGGCGTGGGCCGCGAATGCGTTCTCCAAGAGGGTCGTGCCCGACCGAGGGAACCCGAGCATTTGCACCACGTCGCTTCGTGGATCTTTCGGCAGGCTGTGGGCGCGAATCTTGCCGCGCGCCTCTATGCCCCGATAGTAGTCCTCGGGGTCGATCCTTGGTGCACGTTCGGCCTCGTTGGCTGACTTGTAGGCGGCGTAGGCTTCCTTGTACGCGCCCAGCTTGTCCTTGGCGTCCGCCTCCAGCCATCCTACCGCCCCCCTGAGCATGATGGTTCCGGGGTTGGTGGCGAACTGCTGACGGTTGACGGCCTTCAAGGCCGCGAGGCAGGCCACGGCGTCTCCACGCTTGAGCGCTGCGCCAGCTGCAAAAACCGGCGCGATACCCGGGTGCAACCCGGCGGCCTGCAGGATGCTGGCAAATTCGGCCAGGAGGTCGCCATTCGCACCCTCCTCGAGCAGGCCGTTGACCCGCGCGATCGGACCTGGATTGAGCGGCGAGATCGCCACCGCTTTGACCGCCCATTCCAGTGCCGCACGCCAGCCGCCGATTTCGGCAGCGGCGACCGACGCGCGCTCGAGAAAGTTCAACTGGGCTGTCGCCAGGTACCGCTTCTTGTCGGCCTCGAGCGCGGCGACATGGTCGAAAGAGATGGTCGCAAGCATGGCGTCGCTCTCGGCGGCGTCAACGGTCGACGTCGGGGTGAGGGCGACGGTACGGGCCAGGTCCCGCTCGAAGGCAGCGTTGAAATACGGGAAAGCCCGGACCTTGACTGCGAAGTTCCCCGAGAGGCTGACGATCTGGTCCCACATGCCGTAGTGCGCAATGCCCGTGTCGAGCATGGCGCACACAGCCCCGACCGCGACAACCGGATCGGAACTCGTTCGCAAGTGATCGTAGTATGCGGTCAGCCCGTTCTTCACGAGAGCCAGCCCGCCAAGGATCTTGAAAACATCAGACTGAATCGGGATCTGCAGAGCCATCAGCCTCGTCCAATGTAGGGCATGTTTGTCGCCATCACGGTCATGAACTGCACGTTGGCGTCGAGCGGCAGGTTGGCCATGTAGAGCAGGGCATCAACCACGTGCTTGACCTCGAACGTCGGCTCCGGCTTCGTCGATCCGTCGGCCTGTGGCGAGCCGCCTGTCATTCCCGCGGTCATGTCAGTTGCGGTGTTGCCGATGTCGATCTGCCCGCAAGCGATTCGGAACGGCCGTCCGTCGAGCGAGATCGCCTTGGTTAGCCCGGTGATGGCGTGCTTGGTGGCCGTGTACGACGCTGCCCCGGGGCGTGGCACATATGCCGAAATCGAGCCGTTGTTGATGATTCGCCCGCCTTGCGGCGCCTGGCTGCGCATCAGCCGGAAAGCTTCCCGCGCGACATAGAACGCGCCGTTGAGGTTCACATCGACCATTCGCCGCCAGGTCTCGACGGCCAGGTCTCCGAAAACCGTGGCGGGGGCGAACGCTCCGGCGTTGTTGAAGACGACGTCGAGTGTCCCCAGCGCCGTCTGCGCCTTGGTGAACAGGTCGGCGACGGCCGCCGGATCTGTGACGTCGGCCTGGTGTGCCAGCGCAAGGGTGGCCTCTCGCTGCGTCGCCGCGAGGAGGTCCGCTCGGCGGCCGCATATGGCAACGCGCCAGCCAGCCGCGGCGAAACCCAGCGCCGCCGCCCGCCCGATTCCGGAGGTTCCGCCCGTGATAAGGATAGATTTTGAGGTCATGTCGCCGTCGCAAGAGGGGAGGGGTCTTCGCCTAAAGCCTTGGCTGTGGCTTGTCCACGTCTCTCAAGCCGCCTCTTCGGTGCCAGAGATCGGCCACATTGCGGCGGACGGAGGAGTCATTCTCGAGCCACTGAGAGAGCTGGATTAACCCCGGATTCAGCCGGGTTAACGGGAGGTTTCGATTTCTGTGCTGAATCTGCAACATCGAGGGGTCAACCATGTGCACAGTTCCACAATTTGGCCTTTGTGCGATTGCGTGCCCCCCGCCCGTGGGTAATGTGGCCATGCGAATCCATGCATGGGATCGTTTGTCGGTCGCAGACGCGACGGCAACACACACT
>JBDTVO010000198.1:0-5520 GCA_040007135.1 Devosia sp.
ACGGTCTGGAAATAGCTCGGCCAATGCTCCTCGCCGACGGCCTCGATCATCTCGATCGAGGCGACGTGGTCGAACTCGCCCTGGACGTGGCGGTAGTCTTCGAAGTGGAAGACCGAGAGGTTGTCGAGGCCCTGGCGGGCAATGCGCTGCTCGGCGTAGGCCAACTGCTCGCGGCTGAGGGTGATGCCGTAAACCGAGGCGCCGTAGTCCTTTGCTGCGGTCTCGGCAAAGCCGCCCCAGCCGCAGCCGATCTCGAGCACGCTGTCGCCGGGCTTGAGGCCGGCGGCGTCGGCAACGGCGCGGTATTTGGCGTGCTGGGCCTGCTCCAGCGTCTGGTCGTCGGAGGCAAAGACGGCCGACGAATAGGTCATCGAGGGATCGAGCCACTCGGCATAGAAGGCGTTGCCGAGATCGTAGTGCTCGGAGATGTTCTCCTTGCTGCCGTCGATCGTGTTGGCGCGGCTCAGGTGGTAGGCGAGATCCTGAGCGGCGCGGCCGAACCAGCCGGCGCCGCGCGGCTGGAATTCGTCGCGGTTCTGGAGGAAATAGCGGAACAGCGCCGTGAGGTCATCGACCTCAATGTCGCCGCGCATGTAGGCGTTGGCGAAGCCGACGGTGCCGCGCCGCAGCGTTTCGGGCACCACTGAGAGATTGTGGATGATGAGATGCGGATGCTCGCCCGTGCCGGGGTGGCCAAAGGTGCGCGAGGTGCCGTTGGGGAAGGTGATCGTCACCGCGCCGCGCTTCGGACGGCCGATGAGGCGCTTGCCGAAAAATGCCGCTAGAGCGGTGCTGACGTGATCCCATAGCGTCGGACCCGAAGCGTGCGGCTCGACGGCAAACTTGTCCATAGTTCAGCAATCCAATGGTTCGACCCGCCCACGCCTAAGGGGTGAACGGGCAAGGCATGCGGTTTCCAGCTTGTCCGGCGGTCTGAGGCCGCCGTTCCTCGCCCTTGCCGGCCGTAATTTAGCGGCCAGCGCCGGATATGCAAGCCGCGCGTGGCGCAGGAGCGCCCGGCGGCAGCCGTCAGCTCGGCGTCGCGGGCTCGGCGGCGTCGGTGGCGCGCAATTGCACGTTCGCCTGCCCCTGGTAGTGGTCGAGGTTGAGGGTGCCGGCGACGTGCAGCGGCGTGTCGTTGGCGCCGGCGGCCAGCAGGGCCTGGCCGAGCGGCGTCGAAACGGACCGGAAGGCGATGGCCTTCAGCCGGCCGCCGTCGCCCGAAACCAGCTGGAAGCGGACGTGGCCGGCGGGAGCCACGGGTTCGGCGAACTTGATGCGGTGTGCCGGAAAGGCGAACAGCGGCTGCGGATTGCCGGCGCCGAAGGGGCCGGCGCGCTCGATGTCCTCGACGAAGGCAACGGAGGCGCCGCGAGCGCTCAGCGCCGCGTCGATCTTGAGCGCGGTGAGCTCGCGGGCCGAGCCGACCGCCCCCTTGAGGGCTTCGCTGATGTGGGCTCGGAACGGCCCGAGTTGGCCGGGGCGGATGGTGATGCCTGCCGCCATGGCGTGGCCGCCGCCCTTGCCGATGATGCCGGCCTCGACGGCGGCAAGGACAGCGTGGCCGAGATCGACACCTGGCATTGAGCGGCCGGAGCCGACGCCGGTTCCGTCCGGGTGGAGGGCAATGGCGAACGCGGGCCGCTCGAAGCGTTCGCGGAGGCGGGCTGCGACCAGCCCGACAATTCCGGCGTGCCAGTTGGCGGACGCGAGAACGAGAACCGGCGGCCCCTCCCCGCCGCCAATCTCCTCCTCGGCGACACGGATGGCCTCGTCGAGGGCGGTGAGTTCGATCTTCTGGCGCTCGACGTTGAGCTCGTTGAGGCGGCTGGCAATGATCAGCGCCTCGTGCTCGTCGTCGAGGGCGAGCAGCCGGGCGCCGAGCGCGGCATCGCCAATGCGGCCGCCAGCGTTGATGCGCGGACCGATGAGGAAGCCCAAATGGTAGGGATTGAGCGGGCCGGTGACACGGGCTGCGAGCGCCAGCGCGCCGATGCCGCGATTGGCCTCGCGGCGGGCGACCTCAAGCCCGCGAACGACGAAGGCGCGGTTGAGACCGGTGAGTGGAACGACGTCGCAGACGGTGGCCAGCGCGACGAGGTCGAGCAACTGCATGAGGTCGGGCTGGCCGGTGTCACCGCGCTGGCGCAGTGCCCGGTTGGTTGCGACGAGGACCATGAAGGTGACGCCAGCGGCGCAGAGATAGCCAAGGCCGGCGATGTCGTCGGCCCGATTGGGATTGACGATGGCGTTGGCCGGCGGCAGCCCGGCATCGCTCAGATGGTGGTCGATGACGAGAACATCGATGCCGCGGGAGCGGGCGTGGGCGATGGGTGCATCACTGGTGGTGCCGCAGTCGAGCGTGACGAGCAAGGTGGCGCCAGCGTCGATCAGCCGGTCGATGGCCGGGACATTGGGGCCATATCCCTCGAAGATGCGGTCGGGAATGTGGACGTCCGGCGCGAGGCCGAAATGGCTGAGGTAGCGGTTCATCAGCGCGACCGAACAGGCGCCGTCGACGTCGTAGTCGCCGAAGAGGGCGACCTTCTCGTTGTTGGTTATGGCGGCCACCAGCCGCGCCGCGAGCCGGTCCATGTCGAGGAGCGACGACGGATCGGGCATCAGCCCGCGAATGGTGGGGTTGAGATACTCTTCCGCCGCGTCGATGGATACGCCGCGGGCGGCGAGGATGCGGCTCAGGATCTCGGAAATGCCGGTGCGCTGGGCGATGGCCTGGGCAGTGCGGCTCATGTCGCCGTCGAGCCGGTCGTGCCAGGCACGGCCGGTGACGGATGTGGCGACGTCGAGAAACGGCTCGGGCATGGGCGCAGTTAGGCCCAAAGCCCCAAAACCGTCGAGTGCCGGCTAGGCGGCGACGAGGGCGCGCGGCAGCGGATATTCGGGCGCGTCATAGAGGGCGCGGATGGCCTCGCCTTCAAAGCGCAGCTCGTTCACCTCGAGGAAGGTGCCGGCAAGATGCTTGGCCGGCAGGTCCTCGATCATGTAGCGGATGGCTTCGGCAGCGGTGGGGAAGCGGCGATACTGCGTCGTCTGGGACTTGGCAAAGCGGCGGCTGGGGAAAAGCTCGGCGCTGGCGTCGTAATCGATACGGGGCATGGGGACGTCCTCTCAATGAGGGAGCCGGGCCGCCCGAAGGCCGCCCGGCGAATGGGAGATCAGGCGAGCTTGAGGTTCACCGCGGACATCTTGCCGTCGCGGCCGCTCTCGAGATCGTAGGAGACCTTCTGGCCTTCGGCGAGGCCCATGATACCGGCGCGCTCGAGCGCGGTGGCGTGGACGAACGCGTCCTTGCTGCCGTCATCGGGCTGGATGAAGCCGAAGCCCTTGGTGGAATTGTAGAACTTGACTGTTCCGTTGGTCATGGAGGTAGCTTTCACAGTGAAACCGGCGCCTAGCGCGAAGGTCTCGTTCTTCGGGGCAACACGCCGTCCGAAGTCTAAACGTTCGCACTTCAGGGGGATCATCAGGCCGGCGCACCGGCTGAACGCCAACTTGGCTGAAAACGTATGAGGCTCATGTAGGCGCTCGGGGGCACAAAAGCAAGGAAGCCGACCGTTTTGCCGGAGCAACCGCCCGCAGCGGGAAAATTGGACACGGCGTTCTTGCAAACCCTAAAACTGGGGGCGAGCCGGTCCCATATCCCCGGTATCGTTCACGATGGGGACCACAATGCTCGGCTCTCGCTGGTTTCGCCTTTCCGCCCTTTTCGCCGTCCTGTTGACGGCGTTCAGCCTTACGGCCGTGGGCACGGCCGAAGCCCGGTTCGGCGGCAGCTTCGGCAGCCGCGGGACACGAACCTACCAATCCATCCCGGCGACGCCGACGGTGCCATACACCACCAGCGGCGTGCAGCGCAGCACCGGCGCCTATGCGCCCGGCTACGGCGCCAACAGCAGCGGCTTCGGCCGCGGCATTTTCGGCGGGCTCGGCGGCTGGCTGCTCGGCGGCCTGCTGTTCTCGGGCCTGTTCGGCATGATGTTCGGCGGCGGCTTCGGTGGCATCGGCGGGCTGTTCAGCCTGTTGATCCAGGTCGGCATCCTCTACCTCGTGGTGCGCTGGCTGTTCCGGCGCTTCGCTCCCGCGGGCGGTCCTTCCGCCGGTTCGGGGTTCGGCGGCGGCTACGGCTTTGCCCGGCAGGACGGCTATTCCAGCCCGGGCGCCGGCTTCGGCAGCGGGCCGGGTGCGACGTCGAGCCGCGGCGGCAAGGACGAGATCGGCATCAGCAATGCCGACCTCAACCTGTTCGAGGCTCGGCTGAAGCAACTGCAGGACGCCTACTCGCGCGAGGACTATGACGCGCTGCGCCGGATCTCGACGCCCGAGATCATGAGCTACCTCACCGAGGAGCTGGCGCAGGCCGCGGCCAAGGGCCTTCGCAACGAGGTGTTCGACGTACGGCTGATCAGCGGCGACATCGCCGAGGCCTGGCGCGAGGGCAATGCCGACTACGCCACGGCGGCGCTCCGCTACGAGAGCCGCGACGTGATGCGCAACCGCGCCACGGGCGAGCTCGTCTCCGGTGAAGACCGGATCGTCGAGAGGAGCGAAGTTTGGACCTTCGTCCGCCACAATCGCGGGGAATGGTTCATCAGCGCGATCCAGGGCGCCTGACCTCACGACCCTGGATTAGTGCATGGCGGGCGGCCTCTGGGCCGCCCGTTTGCGTTTCATTGAGGCGAAGACAAGCCGTGCACCCTTGTCGCGGACAAGTCGCTCAGCGCTGGTGCTCGGCCGCGATCCAGCGAACGGTGCGGGACCAGGAGCGCATGACGACGGTGCCGGTGCGGACGTGGTTCTTGCGGAAGCGGACACCATCGAGAAGGAAGCCGTCGGTGACGCCGGTGGCGGCGAACAACACGTCGCCCGAGGCGAGCTCGTGCGTCTGGTATTTGCGGTTGACGTCCTCGATGCCCATGCGGCGGGCGCGCTGGCGCTTGTCCTCGGTGTCGAGGATCAGCCGGCCCTGCATCTGGCCACCGATGCAACGGAGGGCGGCGGCGGCGAGGACGCCCTCCGGCGCGCCGCCGGAGCCCAGATAGATGTCGATGCCGGTGTCCTCGGTGTTCACGGCGTGGATGATGCCGGCAATGTCGCCGTCGCTCAGCAGCTTGATGGCGCAGCCGGTGGCGCGCAGCTCCTCGAGCAGCGCGCCGTGGCGGGGGCGATCGAGCATCGAGGCGGTGATTTCGGCGACCGGCACGCCCTTGGCGCGGGCAAGGGATTCGATGTTCTCGCGGGCCGAGCGGTCGAGATCGACGGTGCCCTCGGGATAGCCGGCGCCGATGGCGATTTTTTGCATATAGACGTCGGGCGCGTTGAGCAGGCCGCCGCGCTCGGCCATGGCCAGTACGCAGATCGAATCCGGCTGGTTCTTGGCGCAGAGCGTCGTGCCTTCGAGCGGATCGACGGCGATGTCGACCTGGGGGCCCTGCCCGGAGCCGACGGTCTCGCCGATGAACAGCATCGGCGCCTCGTCGCGCTCGCCCTCGCCGATGACGA
>JBDTVO010000199.1:0-5496 GCA_040007135.1 Devosia sp.
CGACACCATGCTGATCAAGGCGCAGGTCTCGGAGGCCGACGTCACCCGTGTGCAGCCCGGCCAGAACGCCAATTTCACCATCCTGGGCGATCCCAACACCAAAATCGCGGCGACGCTGCTGTCGATCGAGCCGGCGCCCGACGCCATTACTACGTCCGACACCGGCCTCTCCGGCACCGACAATGCGGTCTACTACAACGCCATCTTCTCGGTCGCGAACCCCGACCACCGGCTGCGCATCGCTATGACCGCGCAGGTGACCATCGTCATCGCCGAAGCCAAAGGCGTCCTCACCCTGCCCTCGTCCGCGCTCGGCACCGCCGGCAGGAACGGCATGTACCGGCTCGAGGTCCTCGACCCCAATACGCAGACGCCACGGCCGGCCGAGGTCAAGGTCGGACTGGACAACAGCGTCACCGCCGAGATCGTCAGCGGCCTCAACGAAGGCGACCTGGTGGTCTCCGGCCGCACCCGGTCGGCCGCCTCCGGTGCGGCGTCCGACACTGGCCGGCGCAGCGGCGGGAATGTCCTCTTTGGAGGCGGCCCCGGCCCGCGTGGTGGCTGACATGGCTCCGCTGATTTCGCTGCGCGGCATCACCCGCCGCTTCGCCACGGGCGCCGACACTGTCACTGTGCTCGACGACATCACCCTCGATATCGAGGCCGGCGAGATGATCGCCATCGTCGGCCAGTCGGGCTCCGGCAAGTCGACGCTGATGAACCTCCTCGGCTGCCTCGATCGTCCGAGCGAGGGCACCTACAGCTTCGCCGGGCGTGACGTGGGCGGCCTCGATCCCGACGCGCTGGCCGAACTCCGTCGCGAGCATTTCGGCTTCATTTTCCAGCGCTACCAGCTGCTCGCCGATCTCGACGCGGTGGAGAACGCCGGGATGCCGGCGATCTACGCCGGCATGGACCCCGGCGCCCGCAGCCGCCGTGCGACCGACCTTCTCACCCGCCTCGGCCTCGGCGATCGCCTACGCAACCGGCCTGGCGCGCTCTCCGGTGGCCAGCAGCAGCGCGTCGCCGTGGCCCGGGCGCTGATGAACGGCGGCGAGGTGATCCTCGCCGATGAGCCGACCGGCGCCCTCGATTCCCACAGCGGCGCCGACCTCATGGCGCTGCTCAAGAGCCTGCACGCCGAAGGCCATACTATCATCATCGTCACCCACGACCAGGCGATCGCGGCACAGACCGACCGCCAGATCGAGATCAAGGACGGCCGCGTCGTCTCCGACACGCGCGCGCGCCCGGCCGAGCCGGCGACCATCGCGCCCGCAGCCTTTCGCAGGCGCGCCACGCCGCTGGCTTTCGCCGACCGGGCCCTCGAGGCCCTCGGCATGGCGCTGCGCTCGATGAGCGCGCACAAGCTGCGCACCTTCCTGACCATGCTCGGCATCATCATCGGCATCGCATCGGTGGTGTCGGTGGTTGCCCTCGGCCAAGGCAGCCAGCAGGCCGTGCTCGAGAGGATTTCGTCGATCGGCACCAACACCGTGAACATCTACCCGGGCACCGGTTTCGGCGACCGTGGCCAGGGGCGGATCCGCACCCTACTGCCAACCGACGCCACGGCCATTGCCGCCGAGCCCTACGCCGACAGCGTCACGCCGCGCGTCTCGACCAACCAATCGATCCTGTTCGGCAATGTCGCGGTCAATACCCAGGTGAGCGGCGTCGGCGCCGACTATTTCCGCGTCACCGGCTCGACCCTCAGCGAGGGCGCGATCTTCACCGAGGCGGGCATCGACAGCCGTGCCCAGGTGGCGGTGATCGACACCAACGCCGCGGCCGCCATCTTCAAGAACGGCGAGGACCCGATCGGCCAGGTGATCGTCCTCGGCAAGGTGCCGGTGCGCGTCATCGGGGTGGTCGCCGTCACCTCCACCTTCGGGCCCGGCAGTTCCAACCCCAGCGTCTATGTCCCCTACACCACGGCGATGGACCGCATCCTCGGCCAGCGCTACCTCAGCCAGATCATCGTGCGCGTCGCCGACGCCTCCGACATGGGTACCGCGCAGACCGAGATCGAGGCGCTGCTGACACGCCTCCACGGCAAGTCCGACTTCTTCCTCCAGAACACCAACACCATCCGCGACACCATCCAGTCAACCAGCCAGACGCTGACCCTCCTGATCTCGGCCATCGCCGTGATCTCGCTGATCGTCGGCGGCATCGGGGTGATGAACATAATGCTGGTCTCGGTCAGCGAACGGACGCGCGAAATCGGCATTCGCATGGCGGTCGGCGCCCGGCGCGGCGACATCCTGCGGCAGTTCCTGACCGAGGCTGTGCTGGTCTGCATCGTCGGCGGCGTCGCCGGCATCGTCCTGAGCTTCGGCCTCGGCTTCCTGCTGTCGACCTTCCTGTCGGGCGCCCGCCTCAGCTATTCGGCGCTGTCGATCGCCGCCGCGCTCGCCTCCTCGACGCTGATCGGCATCCTCTTCGGCTTCATGCCGGCGCGCTCCGCCGCCCGTCTCGACCCGGTGCAGGCGCTCGCCCGCGAATAGGGTCGCCGGACGATCTGGCGATCCGTCGCACTTCTCCCCTCGGCGCTGACATGTCAGTGTCGGCGAAAGACCGGGGAGACAAATGAGCAGCTTCAAGACCCGCAATGTCGGCCGCACCGGCCTCGAAGTGACCGAACTCGGCATCGGCAGCGCTACGATCGCCGGCATGAACGGCACCGTCGTCCCCATCGAGCAGGGCCGCGCCACCATGAGTGCTGCGCTCGACGCGGGCGTCCGCTACTTCGACACCGCGCCGCACTACGGTTCGGGCAGCGCCGAGCACGCCGTCGGCGACGCGCTGCGCTTTAGGCCCTATGCACTCTCGACCAAGGTTGGCCGGCTATTGAAGCCGGTGCGAAATGAGACCGACCGCACCGTCAAGCACCCCTGGACGCAGCCGTTCCCATTCGAGATCGTCTACGACTATTCCTACGACGGGATCATGCGCTCGTTCGAGGACAGCCTGCAGCGGCTCGGCCTCGGCCGGATCGACATCCTCCTTGTCCATGACATCGGCGTCCAGACGCACGGCGAAGAAGGCAACCGCCAGCACTGGGCCGACCTCAAGGGCGGCGGCTACCGCGCCCTCGATGAGCTGCGCAGCCAGAAGCTGGTCTCGGCCATCGGCCTCGGCGTCAACGAGATCCCGGTGGTGATGGACGCCCTCGAGATCGGCGACTGGGACGCGTTCCTCATCGCCAACCGCTACAACCTGATCGAGCAGACGCCGCTCGAAACGCTGTTCCCGGTCTGTGAGAAGCGCGGCGCCTCGATCATCGCCGCCGGACCATTTGCCGCCGGCGTGCTTGCCGGCACCAATGTGTGGGGCCCAACCAACGGCGACTACCAGGCGCCCCCGGCGCATATCGTGGCCAAGGTGAAAGCCCTGACCGAAGTCTGCAAGGCGCACGGCGTGCCCCTGCCGGCGGCGGCGCTGAAATTCGCGCTCGCTCATCCGGTGGTTTGCAGCGTGCTGACCGGGCCGAAATCGCCGGCCGAGCTGCAGGGCATCCTCGATTGGTGGAATACACCGATCCCGGCCGCCTTCTGGCGTGACCTCGGGGCCCAGAAGCTGGTGGCCGACGGCACCCCGCTGCCGGCCTAGGGTGACGACTTTCGCAGGACGGTGAAGACCATCTCGCGCCGAACCACAAATCCGAGCGACCGGTAGGCGCCGATAGCGATCGCGTTGGCGGCGCGCACATGAAGGAACGGCGTTTCGCCTCGCGCGACGATGCCGTCCGCGACCAGCGTCATCAACGCCTTGGCGTGGCCGCGCCCTTGGAAATCCGGATGCGTGCAGACGGCACTGATCTCGGTGAATCCGGCTGGACGCATCCGCTCACCGGCCATCGCGACAAGACGTGTGCCGTCGAATACGCCGACATAGCGGCCCATCTCGATGGTGCGGCTGAGGAATGGACCGGGCCGGGTCAATGCGGTGAGCTCAAGCATGGCCGGCACGTTGGCATCGCCGAGTTCGGTCACCCGCCGGTCGATTGGTACCCGTTGGAAATCGCTGGCCACCATCTGTGGAACCGTCGAGACCTCAACGACGTCGAAACCGGGTGGCACCTCGACCGTCTCCGCCGTGACGATCCCCACGAGGGCATTGGCCGGCAGCGCGCCGGCGAGCCCGTCGAAACCGTCGGCCGGATTGGCGACCGCAACAAACACGCCCACGTCGTCCCGATAGCGCGCGAAGCGCCCCGAGGACACGGATAGCCGTGCCTGAGGACCGCTCAGCGCTGACCAGACTGGATTGTCGAGCGGATCAACCGGCATCACTGCAGCGTCGATGAGCCCTTCCCCAGCACGTCCTTGACCTTGGAATTGATCTGGTCGAGCGAGTAGGGTTTGGGCAGGAACTCCACCGACTGGTCGTCGGCGATATCCTGCCGCACGCTTTCCTCGGCGTATCCCGAAACGAAGATCACCTTGAGCGTTGGCAGCCGCTGGCGGACTTTCGTCAGCAGCGCCGGACCATCCATCTCGGGCATCACGACGTCGGAGATCATCAGGTCGATCTGGTTGCCGATGTCTTCGAGCACCTCCAGCGCCTGCTCGCCGCTGTCGGCCTCGAACACCTCGTAGCCCGTCGCCCGCAATGCGCGGGCCGAGAATGCCCGCACGTTGTCCTCGTCCTCGACGATGAGAATTCGCTCATGCCCGGTGAGGTCCTTGACCACCGTGGCTTCCGCCACCTTGGCGACCATTTCGCCCTCCGCCGCCAGGTGGCGCGGCAGGAAGATGCGGAAGGTCGTGCCCCGGCCCAGCTCGGACTCCGGATAGATGAACCCGCCGGTCTGCTTGATGATGCCATAGACGGTCGAAAGCCCGAGGCCCGTGCCCTTGCCGAGCTCCTTGGTCGAAAAGAACGGCTCGAAGATCTTCTCCATGATCTCGGGGCTCATTCCCGTGCCGCTGTCCTCGACTTCGATCAGCACATAGTCGGCCGGCGGCATGCCGGTGTAGCCGAACTCGGTCGACTCCGCTTCGCGCACGTTGCGAGTCCGGATGCCGATATTGCCGCCGTTGGGCATCGCATCGCGGGCGTTGACCACGAGGTTCACCACCACCTGCTCGAGCTGCACCAGGTCGGCTTTGATCGGCCAGATGCCCTGCGCGTGGTCGACGCTGAGCGTGATCTGTTCGCCGATGAGCCGCTTCAGCAGGACCGTCAGGTCGTCGATATTGGTCGGCACCTCGAGGATTTGCGGCCGCAGCGTCTGCCGCCGCGAGAACGCCAGCAACTGGCGCGTCAGTCCCGCCGCACGATTGGCGCTCTGCTTGATTGACATCAGATCGGCAAAGCTCGGATCGCCCGGCTTGTGCTTCAGCAGCAGCAGGTCGGAAAAGCCGATGATCGCCGTCAGCACATTGTTGAAATCGTGCGCCACGCCGCCGGCGAGCTGCCCGACAGCCTGCATTTTCTGGCCCTGCGCGAACTGCGCCTCGAGCTTGCGCTGCTCGGTCATGTCGAGCG
>JBDTVO010000200.1:0-5483 GCA_040007135.1 Devosia sp.
TGCTCAACCTCGGGACGCCGGATTCGCCGGACTACTGGCCGATGCGGCGCTATCTCGGCGAGTTCCTCAGCGACGGGCGCGTGATCGAGACCAACCCGCTGCTCTGGCAGCTCATCCTCAACGGCATCATCCTCAATGTGCGGCCGCAAAAGAGCGGCGCCAATTATCGCAAGATCTGGGACAACGAGGCGGGCGACAGTCCGCTGCGCGTCATCACCCGCCGGCAGGCGGAGAAGCTGCAGGTGGCGCTGGGTGAGGGTGTCGTCGTCGATTTCGGCATGCGCTACGGCAACCCCGCCACCGGCGAACGGCTGAAGGCGATGATGGATGCGGGGTGCACGCGTATCCTCGTCTGTCCGCTCTATCCGCAATATTCGGCGACGACGACGGCGACGGCCAACGATGCGGTGTTCGACCTCCTGAAGACACTACGCTGGCAGCCGGCAATCCGCACGCTGCCGCCGTATTTCGATACGCCCGACTATGTCGCGGCGCTGGCCGACAGCATCGCCGCCGGCGTCGCGGCGTTGCCGTTCAAGCCCGATGTGGTGCTGACCTCGTATCACGGCATGCCGATCGAATATCTGCTCAAGGGCGATCCGTACTATTGCGACTGCCTGAAGACGACGCGGCTGGTGCGCGAGCGGCTGGGCTGGAGCAAGGAGTATATTAAAGTGACGTTCCAGAGCCGCTTCGGTCCGGCCGAGTGGCTGAAGCCCTACACCGACAAGACGCTGGAAGCGCTTGGCGCGGAGAAAAAGAAGGTCGCGATCCTGGCGCCGGCGTTCTCCGCCGATTGCATCGAGACGCTGGAGGAGATCGCGATTACCGGCCGCGAGCAGTTCGTGCACGCCGGCGGCAATCACGAGGACTACGTCTACATCCCCTGCCTCAACGACAGCCCCGGCGGTATGACCATGCTCGAGGCCGTGGTGCGGCGTGAGCTGGGTGGGTGGATTTAGCCTCCGGCCCCCACGGCCTTCAGCATCTTGGCTGTGATGGTCTGCTTCAAATCGAAATAGTCGTCCCACGGATCGGGCGCCTGGGCCCGCGCCGCCGCCTCGCGGATGGAAAAGAGATTGGCGGCATCCAGTCCCGCCAGCTCGTCCCAGCCGACCGGCACGGCGCAGGGCGCGCCCGGCTTGGCCCGCGTCGAGAACGGCGACACGGCCGTCGAGCCGCGCTCGTTGCGGAGATAGTCGACGAACATCCGGCCCTTGCGCTGCACCTTGCGGATGTTGTCGGTGAAGCGGTCGGGCTGCTCGCGCGCCACCTTCTCGGCAAAGCCGCGGCAGAAGGCCTTGACCTCCGGCCATTCGTATTTCGGCGTCAACGGCGCGATGACGTGGATGCCCTTGCCGCCGGTCACCATGGCGAAGGTCTTGAGGCCCATCTCGTCGAGCGTATCGCGGAAATCGGTGGCCGCCTGCTTGGTCATGGCGAAGTCGAGCCCTTCGTCGGGGTCGATGTCGAAGATGATGCGATCGGGCTTGTCGATCGTGTCGATATGGCTGCCCCAGATGTGGAACTCGAGCGTCGACATCTGCACTCCGGCGGCGAGACCGCCGGGGCCGTCGATATAGAGATAGTCCTCGCTGCTGCCGTCCTTCTCCCGCACCGGCACCTTGTGGAAATCGGCGGGGAAGCCGCCGGAATCGTGCTTCTGGAAAAAGCTCTGGCCGCCCAGCCCCTGCGGCGTGCGGACCAGCGACAGCGGCCGCCGTGCGGTGTGCTGCAGCATGCGCTCGGATACCGTGGCGTAGTATGCAACCAGTTCGGCCTTGGTGACGCCGTCCTTGGGGTAGAGCGCACGGGTCGGGTTGGTCAGCTTGACCCCCAGCGTCTGTGCAGCGGCGATGCCCATGTCGTTGGTGAGACCAACGGGTGGGAGCGGCTTCGTCTTCGGCGCCTTGGCCTTTGGGGCTGCGGGAACCCTGGCGGCAGGCTCGGCGCTCTTTGCCGTAGTCTTGCGCTTGGTCGCCGCTTTCGCCGGCGATGGTGTCGATGCGGTTTCCAGTTTGACCTCCCGGCTCTTCTTGTCCTCGCGCAGGCCGAGGAACGAGGGATGGCGCAGCACCCCGTCGGGGGTGACCTCGGCGTACGCGACTTCGCCGACCAGCGTCGGCTCCACCCATCGGGCCTGACGGGCGATATCGCGCGGTGCATTCTCGAACGGCGAGGTCTTGCGGCTGAGCTTGTTCAGCGCCGCCTGGATGCGGGCGGCATCGGTGTCGCTCCAGCCGGTGCCGACGCGGCCGCGATAGATCAGCGTGCCGTCCTCGAACGTGCCCAGCAGCAGCGAGGCGAAATCGAAGCCCTTGCTCTTGTCCGATGGACGCCAGCCGCCGATGACGAATTCCTGGCGATGGCCGCATTTGATCTTGAGCCACGATTTGGTGCGCTCGCCGCGATATGGCGCGCTGGCGAGCTTGGCGACGACGCCTTCCTGCCCGGCCGCACACATCGCCTCGAACACCGCCGCGCCGTTGCCGACGACATGCGGCGAATACTGGATTTGCGGGCTGGGCTTTGCCGCGGCCAACACCGCTTCCAGCCGCGCCTTCCTCTCCTCCAGCGGCAGGCCGCGCAGATCGTCGCCGTTCTCTTCGAGGATATCGAAGACGATGTAGGTGAGAGGCCCCGCATTGGACAGCGAGTCCTTCAGCGTCGAGAAATCGGTGCGGCCATCCTTGAACGAGACGATCTCGCCATCGAGCAGCAGCGAGCCCTTGGTCAGGCGCGACAGCGGCCTCACCAGGTCGGCGAACTGCGTCGTCCAGTCGTTGGCGTTGCGGGTGTAGATGCGGACCTGGTCGGCGGCCACGGCGGCGAGCGCCCGATAGCCGTCGTATTTCATCTCGAACAGCCAGTGGTCGCCGGCCGGCACCGTCTCGCTGAGGGTCGCCAGTTGCGGCGGACGGAATGCCGGTAGCGCCTGCTCACCCTTCCGCGTCCAGACGCGCACCGCGGGCTCCGCCGCGGCGGCCTTGCGGCGCGGCTTGTTACCCTTGGCGATGCCGGCGAGATCGCGGCCGGTCTCGACGCTGGTGGTGTACTCTTCGGTCAGGGTGTCCTTGTCGGTCGCGTGCTCGTCGCGGTGTTTGATGAGCAGCCAGTTCTCGCGCACGCCGTTGCGGGTCTTGGCGTCGCGGCCCTTCATATGCACCAGCACCCAGCTGCCCTTGAGCCGCTCGCCGTGGAGGGTGAATTTCAGGTCGCCCTTCTCCAGCATCGTATGCGGGTCGCCCTCCGGCTCCCACGTGCCTTCGTCCCACAGCATCACGGTACCGCCGCCGTATTCGCCTTCGGGGATGGTGCCCTCGAAGCCGCCGTAGTCGAGCGGATGGTCCTCGACACGCACGGCGAGGCGTTTGTCGGCGGGATTGCTCGACGGCCCCTTGGTCACCGCCCAGCTCTTTAGCACGCCGTCGAGCTCGAGCCGGAAATCGTAGTGGAGGCGGGTCGCGTCGTGCATCTGGACGACGAAGCTCAGGCCCTTCGGCTTGCCCTTGCGGGCGGCGGCGCGGCCGGATGGCTCGGCGGTCCTGGTGAAGTCGCGCTTCTGCCGATAGGTCTCAAGCAGGGTGTCTGATTTGCGCGCCACGGTCGCGGGAGCCTCCTACGCTCCAGACAAACGCCGCACCGGCCGCGAGGTTCGTCTCAGCCGGCCTTGCGGCGCGCTGCTACCTTGGCCGCGGGCTTCTTGGTGGCGGCCGCCTTGGTCCCGGCCTTCTTGGCTGGGCCGGCCTTGGCCGCCGACTTGCCGCCGGCCTCAAGGCTCTTTTTGAGGGCTGCCATGAGATCGATGACGTTGCTGGTCTCGGGACGCTTTGCGGGCTCTTCCTCGATCTCGATCTTGCGGCCCTTCGACTTGAGCTTCCGCGCGATCAGCTCGCGCAGCGCCTCGTGGTAGTGGTCCTTGAAGATCTTCGGATCGAATTTCGAGGTCTTCTTGTCGATGAGCGCGGTGGCGACATCGAGCAGGTCGGAATCGGCGGTGGCTGCCGGAATCTCGGAGAAGAAGGCGTCGGCCTTCTTGACCTCCTCCTCGTAGCGCAGGGTCTCGAGCAGCATGCCCTTGCCCATCGGCTTGATGCAGACGAGGTATTCCTTGCCACGCAGCGCCAGCTGGCCGAGCCCGACCTTGTTGGAGCGGCCGAGCGCATCACGCACGACACGGAAAGCGTCTTCGGCGAGTTCGTCGGCCGGGGTCAGGAAATACGGCGAGTCGTAGTAGAGCGCCGGGATGTCGGCGGCATCGACGAACTGCACCAGCTCCAGGGTCTTCTTGGTCTCGAGCTTGACCGCGTCGATCTCGTCGTCCTCGAGCAGGACGTACTCGCCCTTTTCGTACTCGTAGCCCTTCTTGATCTCGTCCTTTTCCACGGCGCCGATGCCCTCGGCGACCTTCTCGTAGTGGATGGGCTTGCCCGACTTGGCGTGAATCTGCCGGAACGTCGGCTTGGCCGAGGTCTTGGTGGCGGGAAACATCTCGACATTGATCGAGACGAGGCTCAGCCGAAGCTGCCCTTTCCAGACTGGACGGGTTTCGGGCATCGGGGGAACTCCAACTGGACGCAACTATGCCGATAAAACGGCTACCAAAAGGTATTCGTTGCGCGCGCATTGCGCGGGGTCAAGGGCCGACCTAAGTCTTGGTTAGAGCGGCGTGCCAATTGCCGGCCTGGGCCGGCCGCCGCGTGGGGAGAACGGGCATGGATTTCGGCCTCGACGGCATGAGCATCACCCTGATTGTATTGGGGATTCTGGCGATCCTGGTGTTGCTCGCAGGGGTCAAGACCGTGCCCCAGGGTTACAACTTCACCGTCGAGCGCTTCGGGCGCTACACGCGCACCATGGCGCCGGGCCTCAGCCTGATCGTGCCGTTCGTCGACGGCATCGGGCGCAAGATCAACATGATGGAGCAGGTGCTCGAGGTGCCGCAGCAGGAAGTGATCACCAAGGACAACGCCTCGGTGACGGCCAACGCGGTGACCTTCTACCAGATCCTCGACGCTGCCGCGGCGGCCTACGAGGTCACCAATCTGCAGAATGCCGTGCTCAACCTGACCATGACCAACATCCGTACGGTGATGGGCTCGATGGACCTCGACGAACTGCTCAGCCACCGCGACGAAATCAACTCAAGGCTGCTGCGGGTCGTCGATGCGGCGGTGAGCCCCTGGGGCATCAAGATCACCCGCATCGAGATCAAGGACATCGATCCGCCGCGCGACCTGGTCGAATCGATGGGCCGGCAGATGAAGGCGGAGCGCGAAAAGCGCGCTACCATCCTCGAGGCCGAGGGCCGCCGGCAGAGCGCCATCCTCACCGCCGAGGGCGCCAAGCAGGCGCAGGTACTCGAAGCCGAGGGCCGGCGCGAGGCGGCCTTCCGCGATGCCGAGGCGCGCGAGCGCTCGGCGGAAGCCGAAGCCAAGGCGACGCAGGTGGTGTCGGACGCCATCGGCTCGGGAAGCGTGCAG
>JBDTVO010000201.1:0-5480 GCA_040007135.1 Devosia sp.
ATCGCGTCGTCCAACGCACGCAAAACAGCCTGACGATTCCAAATCTTGGCCAAATTTCACTCCTGCTCGCGGCGAGGCCCGCCGCTCGTGCCCTATTCGGGCTTGTAGGTTCCAAAGTTCTGGGCGCTCTCGATCAGCTCGACGCGAAAGCCGTCCGGATCGATGAGATAGACGGCGCGCCCGCCCTTGTTGGGGCCGGCCGTCGGCGTCACCGGCCTTGACACCGACTTCACGCCCTTCTGCACCAGCTCGGCATAGAGGCCGTCGAGGTCATCGACGTTGAAGGCGATGTGGCCATTGCCGACATTGCCGTTGCCCATGTCGACCGGCACCTGCTCGATGTTGCGATATTCGAGCAGCTCAAGGCAGACATCGGTGCCGGGCAGGCGGAGGATCGCCGCCATCAGGTCGACGGTGGGGTAGCCGACGAGTTCGCGCAGATAGGGGAAGCCGGGGTTCCACTCGAATGCCAGCTCGAAGCCGAGGATGCCACAATAGAAGGCCTTCGACCGCTCGATCGATTTCACCGTAAAGCCGGTGTGGTGCATGCGCGTGATCTTGGCCATCAGGGGCTCCTAGGCGGTGAGATAGCCATCGTCGCACATGAGGATGTGCCCGGTGACGAGGTCGGAAGCGTCGCTTGCCAGAAACACTGCGGCGCCGATCAGTTCGCGCGGCAAGCCAAGGCGAGGGCGCAGCATGCGGGCCTTGATGAAGTCGGCGGTAATCGAGGTGGTGGTGGCCGCCATCTTGGTCAGCGGCGACTCCATCAGCGTCGGGCCGATGCCGTTGACGCGCACTCCGCGGTCGCGCCACTCGAGCGCCATACCCTTGGTGATCTGCAGCACGCCGCCCTTGCTGGCGAGGTAGGCGCTGGCCCACGGATAGCCGACGAACGAGCCGATCGAGGCGATGTTGATGATCGAGCCCTTGCCCTGCTTGAGCATGAGGCCGCCAAACGCCTGGCAGCAGAAATAGGTGCCCTTGAGATTGAGATCCAAGATGAAGTTGAACTTGTCCTCGGGGAAGTCTTCGGCGGGGCTGCGGAACGCCGAGCCGGCACTGTTGACGAGGATATCGACGCGACCGTGCTCGGCCTGCAGTTTTTCGGCGAGGGCAAAGCAGGCGTCGCGCTTGGTGACGTCGAGCTTCTCGACGACGGACTTGCCGTTCTGGCCGGCGATGATCTGGCTGGTGACCTCGAGCCCGGCGTCGTTGATGTCGGCGAGCACCACCGTGGCCCCGAGCTGGGCGTAGCCGGTGGCGATGGCTGCGCCGAGGCCGCTGCCGGCGCCGGTGATGACCGCGACGCGACCCCGGATGTCGAACAGGTTGCTGGTGTAGTCGGCGGGTACGACAGACTCTTCGGCCATCGCTTCCTCCTCAGTCGAGAATGTGGTCGGGATCCTGGTGAGGCTGACTCAGGCACCATTGCTTGTCGATCATCTTGCCGAAGCCCGGCTCCTGCCTGAGCGGCTTCATCAGTCCACCTTCGATGATCTGCGGCTGCTCGAGCGCATCGTCATAAGGGTGGACGCCGGTCCACGGTACGCCCCATTCGATCGGCTTGTCGTCAAACCCCCAGGCGCTGAACACCTGGCTGTGGGTGTGGGGGAACATGTGCGGGGCGAAATCGACGTTAGCGGCGAGGCATTCGTCGATGGCGGCGCGGCCACCGGTGATGCCGCCCATGCAGGTCAAATCGATGCGCACGCGGTCGACCGAGCCGGCCATGATCAGGGCCTCGGGAAAGTACGACCCTCCCTGTTCGTCACCAAACCAGATGGGCATGGGCACGCGCTTGCGCAGCTCGGCGAGCTTGCCGGCATTGCCGGGAGGGAAGATGTCCTCGATGCAGCCCATGTTGAGGTCGGCGATGCTGTTGGCGTAGGCGGCCGCTTCGTCGACGGTCTTGAACATCCACACCAGATCGGTGCCGAGCCAGGCATCAGGGGCCGCGGCGCGTGCCGCGCGGAGCCGCGCCGCCGAGATTTCCCAGGTCGCCGCCATCGGGGCTTTGAACCGCCGCCAGCCGTTGGCATAGAACTCCGCGACCTGTGCGCCGGTCTTGTCCGGCGGCATGATCGCCGGCGGGTAGCCGATGATGGATGTCGCGGGCATCGGCTTGACGGTGCCGCCGAGGAATTCGGCGATCGACTTGTCGGCAATCTTGGCGGCTACATCCCAGGCGGCAAGATCGACGATCGACAGGGCCCTCAGGCCGACGCCGGCGCTGTGCGAGCCGTAGCTGCGCCCCTTGGCGACCCTGAACGTCGTCTCGCGATCGGCGACCTCGGTACCGACATAGACCTGCGCAATGGACTTGCGGATCTGCTCGGCGACGGCGCCATCTCGCGTCAGGGTGAAGGCCCAGCCTTCATGGCCCGACGACGTCCGAACCCGCACCGTGGCGAACTCGCGCATCTTCATCACCCAATCGCCGAAGATGACCGGCGCCGGCAGCTGGGCCTGGATGGTGGCGACGGCAACTTCAGTGATGGTCGACGGTTTGTTCATGTTGCCCCTCCAAGGGCTGCGGCAGGGCCGGAATTGGCCGCACCATAAGCAGGCAGGATTTCTTGGTCAACCGATTGATTAGCCGCAGTCAAACGATTGACAAGATTGCAAGCCTTCGCCTAGGTTCGGCACCGAGGCAGAGCGGGCGATGGCGTCCGACTGGTGCAGCATCGCGGCGGCCGGACGAGACTGGCACGCCGCCAACGGGGTGAGAATGGGCTCGATCAGCCTCAGGGGCGTGGGGAAGACCTATGGCGGCAATGTCGTCGCCGTGGCCGATCTCGACCTCGAGGTCGCCGACGGAGAGTTCGTTGTCTTTGTCGGCCCGTCCGGTTGCGGAAAGTCGACCCTGCTGCGGATGATCGCCGGGCTCGAAACCATCACCCGGGGCGAGATTTCCATCAACGGACGGGTCGTCAACGGCGTCGCCGCACGCGATCGTGACATCGCGATGGTGTTCCAGAACTACGCGCTCTACCCGCAGATGACAGTGCGCGAGAACATCGCCTTCGCCCTCGAGCTGAGGAAGATGCCGCGCCCGGAGATTGCACAGCGGGTGAGCGAAGCGGCGCAGATCCTCGATCTTGGCGAACTGCTCGACCGCAAGCCGGGACAGCTCTCCGGCGGGCAACGGCAGCGCGTCGCCATGGGACGGGCCATCGTTCGCCAGCCGGAGGCATTCCTGCTGGACGAGCCGCTCAGCAATCTCGACGCCAAGCTGCGCGTGCAACTGCGCGGTGCGCTGGGACGGCTGCACTCGCGGCTCAACGTCACCACCATTCACGTCACCCACGACCAGGTGGAAGCCATGACGCTGGGAAGCCGCGTCGCGGTGTTCTCGCGCGGCCGGCTGCAGCAATACGACACGCCGCATGCGCTCTACCACTCGCCGGTCAATCTGTTCGTCGCCGGCTTTATCGGCAGTCCGGCAATGAATTTCATCGAGGCCAGCGTGGTCGAGCCGGGCCCACGCACGGTGGTGAGCATCGGCGAGAGCCGGGTGACGGTGGCGCTGCGAAATGGCGCGAAGCCGCCCGCAGCCGGCAGCAGCGTGGTGCTCGGCGTGCGGCCCGAGCATCTGCAGCTCGCCGGCAGCGGTGGCGTTCCCGGTCGGATCGACCTGGTCGAGCGGCTCGAGCCCGAATCCTATGTCGGTGTGGTGCCGGCCGACGCCGGCATGCGCATCCGCTATGCCGACGACTACGCACGCGGTGGCCTGGGCGCGGACAGCGAGCTGTCGCGGACCGAGGCGCCGCTCCTGATGCTGCGCGTCCCGGCATCTCGGCTGCCAAAGCTCCACGACGCCGTGCAGGTGGCGATTGCCGCCGAGAGCGCCATGCTGTTCGACGCGACGAGCGGCGCGGCGATCTAGACCGATGTTCCTATAGACGACGGAAAGACAGATGCGTTCAACCCTCAAGAGGCCCAAAGTGGGCGATGCGGTCGATGAGGTGGTGGTTGCCGAAGTGATGGTGGCGCAGGGCGCCAGCGTCACCGAAGGCCAGGTGCTGTTCGTCGTCGAAACCGACAAGACGCAGGTCGAGGTCCCGGCGCCATTTGCCGGGCAGGTGCGGGAAATTCTCATCAAGTCCGGCGACGAGGTCAAGACCGGCGCGCCAACCATCGTTCTCGAGGTGTAGCGCCGTGCCGAGGCTGCACAATGCCCAGGACGAGCGCTTCGGCGGCTACTTCGAGGACTACGAGGTGGGCGACCGCTTCCGGCATTGGCCGGGCAAAACCATCACAGAGGCGGACGATCATTTGTTCTGCCTGCTGACGATGGCGGCCAGTCCGCTGCACATCGATCGGGTCTATGGCGCCGCCAGCATCTTCGGTCAGAACGTCGTCGTCGGCAGCTACATCTACGCGCTGCTCCTTGGCATGAGCGTCCCCGACATTTCCGGCCGGGCGCTGGCCAATCTGGGTACCGATGAGCTGCGGCACATTGCGCCGGTGTTCCACGGCGACACGCTCTATGGCGAGAGTGAAGTCACAGGCGTGCGTGCCTCCGACTCCCGTGCAGGGCAAGGCATCCTCACGGTGCGAACCGAGGGGTTCACGCAGGAGCGCGTTCTCGTCTGTTCATTCCTGCGCTCGGTGCTGCTGCCGATGCGCAACGCAGCGGTGCCGACATGAGCAAGTCGGCCCTCGAGGGCGTGCGCGTAGTGGAACTGGCAACGGTGGTCGCCGGGCCGGGCGCCGGCCGCTATCTCGCCGATTTCGGCGCAGAGGTGATCAAGGTCGAGGCGCCCGGAGGCGACTCGACGCGGCAGATGGGGTGGATCGGGCCCGGCGAAACGGATTCGTATTTTTGGAAGCTGGTGAACCGCAACAAGGAAGCGGTGACGCTCAACCTGAAGACGCCGGAAGGCAAGGAGGCGCTCTGGGCGCTGGTCGAGGATGCGAGCATCCTGATCGAAAACATGCGGCCCGGACGCCTCGAGTCACTCGGCTTTGCGCCCGAGGCGTTGCTGGCGCGCAATCCCAAGCTGGTGATCCTGCGGGTCAGCGGCTTTGGCCAGGACGGGCCGTATGCATCGTATCCGGGCTTTGCGACGATCGCCGAGGCGCTGAGCGGATTTTCCAATTTGCTCGGCGAAGAGGGCGGCCCTCCCCTCTTGCCGCCGATTGCGGTCACCGACGAGGTGACGGCGCTGGTCGGCGCACTCTCGGCCATGGTGGCGCTGCGGCACGCCGAGCGGACCGGTGAGGGCCAGGTGGCCGACGTCAACCTGCTGACGTCGATGTTCCAGATCATGGGGCCGCTGCCATCCGCCTATGCGCATATGGGGTATCTGCAGCCGCGGCTCGGCTCGGGGATTCCGTACAGCGTGCCGCGCGGCACCTACCGTACGGCCGACGGGGTGTGGGTTGCGGTCTCGACCTCGGCGGACAGCGTCGCAAGCCGCGTGCTCGACCTGCTTGGCCTTGCCGGCGACGCGCGCTTTGCGACGTTCCCCGGG
>JBDTVO010000202.1:0-5475 GCA_040007135.1 Devosia sp.
AACCAGAAGATGAAGGAACTGACGGACACGAAAGTTCGCCAGGCCCTGCGCTACCTGATCGACTATGACGGCATGGCGAATTCCTTCATGAAGGGCGCCGCGCAGGTCCACCAGTCGTTCTGGGCCACGGGCTTCTGGGCCTCGTACGACGAGAACCCCTACACGCTCGACGTCGCCAAGGCCAAGGCGCTGCTGGCCGAGGCGGGTTATCCGGACGGCTTCGCGCTCGACCTCGACGCGCCGAACTTCGCCCCGTTCACCAACATGGCCCAGTCGGTGCAGTCGACCTTCGCCGAGGCCGGCGTCAAGGTGAACATCGTCTCGGCCGAAATGGCCCCGATGCTCACCAAGTATCGGGCCCGCCAGCATCAGGCGCTGATGGTCTACTGGGGTCCGGACTACATGGACCCGCACACCAACGCCGACGGCTTCATCACCAACACCAACAATGCCGACGACGCTCCGGGCCATCCGCTGGCCTGGCGCAGCACCTGGCAGGATGCCGACATGACGGCGGCGGTCGCCAAGGCGGCGAGCGAGCCCAATGAGGATACGCGCAAGCAGGACTATATCGACCTGCAGAAACAGCTCCTCGACAAGGGTCCGTACGCCATCATGTTCCAGCAGATCATTCAGCGGGCCGACCGCGCGAATGTCGCCGGCTACATCCAGGGCCCGTCCGCCGACGTGACCTACTACAACATGGCCACCAAGTAAGGCCTCGCGCGGTGCCGGGATTTCTCGACCGGCACCGCGCCAGTCTATTGATGCAGGATCAGGGCCTCGATGCCCTGGTTCTCGCCCAGCCGGAATCGATCCAGTACGCCGCGGGTGTCTTTGCCGGCGTTGCGGCCAACTGGCGGAGAGCCGGCGCGGCCTTTGTGCTTGTGCCCGCCAACGAACATCAGCCTCTTGCCGCGGTGGTGGGCGATCTGCAGGCCAAGAGCTTCGCGGCGCAATCGGGCATCGCGGACGTGCGAAGCCATCGAATCTGGGTCGAAACCGGAGCCTATCCCGAAACCGGAGCGACGCAGCCGCTGCGCAGTCCAAGACCTGCACAGTACGAGCTCAGGAACTCCCTCAATCTGCTGCGGGACATTCTCGCGGAGCAGCGACTGCTGGGCAGGAGAGTTGGGCTCGAACTCGGCTTTGTCCCCGCCATCGACTATCCCGCCTTCGGCGCCGTCGCCGTCGACTGGCAGGATTGCACACGCATCGTCGAGCAGCTCCGCTCGATCAAGGCACCGCTCGAAATCGGACATCTGCGCCACGCCGCCCAGTATTCCAGCGCCGGGCTCGGCCATCTCGTCCAAATGATCGAGCCCGGCATGGACGCGGACCAAATGGCCGGGATCTGGAGGTCCGCCGCCTTTGCCGAAGCCGAGCGGCTCGGCCATGGCGCGCCACAAGCGGCGTGGTCGTACATTTCGGTGGGCGGCGATGGCTTCGCGCCGGGCGGGCTGGTGCGCGAGGGCGACCTGATCAAGATCGACGTGGGCTGCGTCGTCGCCGGCTACAGCTCCGACGGCGGGCGCACCGCGGTACTCGGAACGCCCAATCCAGAGGCGGTGCGCATCTGCGACGCATTGCAGCGCGCCTTCGACGCTGGCTTTGCGCTGCTCAAGCCCGGCACCCCGCTCGCAGATATTTACCACGTCACCGCCACCGCAATGTGGGACCGGGGTTTCGACACCTACAATCGCGGCCATTTCGGCCATGGCGTCGGCGCCTCGATCTGGAGCGAGGAATGGCCGTTCATCTCGGCGCAATCGGACGCGGTGCTCGAACCCGGCATGGTGATGGCGTTCGAGACGCCGTGGTACATCGACGGCCTCGGCGGCTTCATCATCGAGGACCAGGTGCTCATCACCGACAGCGGATGCGAGGTGATGGCACCGTTGTCGCGCGACCTGCTCCTGATCAGCTGAGCGCGACGCCGATCCGCCGCACCGCATCGAGCGTGGCGCGGGTCCACGCCGGATTGACGAACTCGGGCCAGCTCGAGAGCTTCACCACCACCATCTGTCGCGCGAAGTCGATGTGGATGAGCTGGCCGAACACGCCGCGCGCCATCAGGTTGCGGCTTGCGCTGTCCTCGATCCAGAACTGATTGCGATAGGCGCCATCCGGCAGCACCGCGGTGTAGGGCTTGCCGAACAGGGTGTGGTCGCCGGAACGTGTCGCCTCGATCCAGCTTCTTGGCACGATCCCGGCGCCCCCCTCCAGAAGCATCTTCCCGAACCTTCCATAGTCGCGAAGGCACGCATTGAGCCCACCGTCGGCGAGCGCGTAGCCGGCAGCATCGACCGTCATGCTGGCGTTCCGCTCCATGCCGAGTGGCTGCCACAGCTCCTCCGACAGCAGCTTCGCTAGGCGTCGTCCCGTGGCGCGTTCGAGCACGAACGCCAGCACGTCGGTTTCAATCGAGCGATAAGCGAAGCGGCCGCCATGCGCGTGCTCGCGGGTCTGGAGAGTGAGGATCAGGTCGAACATGGTCGGCGGCCAGTCGACCCGGTTCGCGCCCGCAGGCACCGGCTTCCAGCCGGAGGCAACATCGGCCCGGCCCATGTCCGAATGCGGGTCGTCGTAGTCCTCGGTAAAGCGCACGCCGCTTGCCATGTCGAGCACGTGCTGGATCGTCGCGTCGCGATAGGCGGTCGATCGCAGTTCGGGCAGCACGTCGACGATCTGGGCATGCACATCGATAGTGCCGCGTCCCGCCAGGATGCCGGCCATTGCCCCGGTGAACGACTTCGCCACCGACTGCGACAGATGCAGGGTGGTCTCCGTCATGCCGTTGAAGTAGCGCTCGAAGGCAATCGCGCCGCGGTGGAGAACAAGAATGCCGTCGGTGTGAGTCTGCTCAAGAAAGGTCGCGAGCGTCGCCGGTTTCCCGTCGATCCCGCTGACCGGCAGTGCCTCGAGGTCCTGCTCGGCACCCGGCAGCGCGCGCACCGGGCCGGTGCCGCGCGAGACATCGACGGTAGGCAGAATTTCCCCGACATGCTGGAACGACCATTTGTTCCACGGCGCGCGGTCCCACTCGCCTGTTGGCGGGAGCGGATCGGGCCCGCGACCGGAGTTCATGCTGCCCTCACCTCTGCGGCCCCATGGCGGGTTGCTCGTGGTCATCGAATGCTGAAAGTATCCGCACGAGCCGCCCACCGGCGCAAGACCGATGCGGCGAGAGGATACCCCGTGACAGACATAGTTCCATTTTTCGACGGCCATAACGACTTCCTGCTGCGGCTGCTCAATGCGCCAACGGAGCGCGAGGCCCTCTGGCTCGGCGCAACCGGGGCGGGCCACCTCGATCTCGGCCGAATGAAGCAGGGCGGGTTCGCCGGAGGACTGTTCGCCATATGGGTGCCGTCGGCGGCGAGGCCAGGGGTACCCGACTACAGGGAGCTGATGGCGAAGGCGCCGTTCGAGGTGCCGCTGCCGGCGCTGATGAGCACCGCCGAGGCGCAACCGACGGCGCTGGCGATGGCCGGCATGCTGCATTGGATGGAGCGCATCGCACCCGATGATTTCGCCATCTGCCGTGCCCCGGCTGCCGTTCGCGCGACGATGAAGGCGGGCAAGATCGCCGGCGTCATGCACATGGAAGGGGCTGAGGCCATCGGTGCCGATCTCGACGCGCTCTATCTCTTCTACGAGGTTGGCCTTCGCTCGCTCGGCCCGGTGTGGAGCCGGCCGACGGTGTTCGGCTACGGCGTGCCGTTCAAGTTCCCCGGCACGCCGGACATCGGACCAGGCCTGACGGACGCGGGCAAGGACCTCGTCCGCCTCTGCAACGAACTCGGCGTGCTGATCGACCTGTCGCACATGAACCAGGCCGGCTTCGAGGATGTGTCCCGGTTATCGACGGCGCCGCTGGTCGCCACCCACTCGAACGTGCATGCACTGGCCGCCTCGCCCCGCAACCTCACCGACCGGCAGCTCGCGCAGATCCGCGATAGCGGCGGCATGGTCGGCCTCAACTTCGCGACGTCGTTCCTCCGGGCGGACGGCATGGCCTCGCCGGACTTCGGGCTCGACGTCATGGTGCGCCACATCGACTACCTCGTCGACAAGCTCGGCGAGGACCATGTCGGCCTTGGTTCCGACTTCGACGGCTGCACGGTGGCCAATTCGATCAAGGACGTTGTCGGCGTGCCCAAGTTGTTTGCAGCTCTCGCAGACGCCGGCTACGGCGCATCGCTCCTGAACAAGTTGGCCCGCGAGAACTGGCTCAACTGTCTCGACCGATGCCTGAAGCCCTAGCGCAGAGCTTCGGACCGCAATGTCTTGGAGTGTTTGGCGCGCCCGGAGCGATTCGAACGCCCGACCCCCAGATTTGTAGTCTCAGGACTCAGCTCTCTTCAAGTTGCTCGACGTTGTCCGATCCTGCTCCCCGCCGTCGAAGTTGCTACGTAATTCATCTACATATGTAGCCAGTGGTTTCCTCAGTTTGCGCCTCTTGGTGGCGACCCGGTGGCGACCCCCACGCCTCCGCGAAATTCTTCACCTCAAATGGGAGCATATGGACTTCGATCGAGGCCTACTATTCTGCCGGAGTCGAAGACGGGCAAGAAGACGATCGCGCTGAATGCGTCGGCGCTCGCAGTATTGAACGGGCTGGCACGCGTGGAACCTATGTTATCGCGGGTGACACCGCAGGCTCGCCTCAGGAAAAGCCTCGCGCGGATCTCAAGAGTCAGATGCGCGAGGCCTAGGGCCCGCCGAAAATCCACAAAATGATGGGTCTTAGACGAGAGGCTAATCCCATCGGCGGCGGTCGCAGGTCCGCGCTGGGCCAGGAGCGGCTGCACGACGACGTCCGGTGTGCGCCAAAAGCGGCCGGCAGCGTGCGAACTTAGCTGGGGGCCATCATCCCGATAGTCGCCACAAGGCCCAAGATTATCGCGCCGAGGACAATTTCGGCGATGGTTCCGCGCGCGAGCTGTCGCGCACCCGGTCCGCCGTTGGGGATCCGCGGCATGAAAAGATAGCGGTTGGCGATCGCAACGAGACACATCGTTCCTGCAATGCCGATCTTGAGTAGCAGCAACTGCTGATAAGGCGCACTCAGGTTCCCGTTAGTGCCGATGACGAACCAGGTGTTTGCAACCCCGCTCAGGAGCAAGATCGCTACGGCCAGATGTCCTAGGCCTGAGAAGCGGCGCAACGCTACGTCCGCCTGGTGGGCGAGCGCCGGATTTCGAAACAGCGAGAGCAGATACAGCAAAGGCAGCAACGCCCCGAGCCAGAAGCCCGAGCTCAAGAGGTGCAGCGCTTGTGAGGTCTCGTTGAGCAGGCCGACGAGACCTGAGCCGATCGCGCCGTGGCCGACCAGCCCAAGCGAGCCCAGCAGCAGCGTCGCCAGCGCCAACGCGAACCAGCGCGCCCAGTCAGCGCGGGGGAGTGCGGCCAACACAGCGAGAGCGCTCACGATGAGCCGCGGACCCCAGATATGGCCGAAATCGGTGGCGG
>JBDTVO010000203.1:0-5473 GCA_040007135.1 Devosia sp.
AGTGTCCAAAATGCCAACACCGAACAGCTCGCGCCGGTGAACGGCGGCAACGTTTCGACCACCGCGCTGCCGCCCATCGGGCCGAACGGCGAAGTCCAGGGTCCGACGGACCAGATGCCGGTCGCCAACGGCAGCATGACCATCAACGGCGGCGTCGGCAACGGCTCGACGACCACGCTGCCGCCGGTAGGCGGGCTGCCCAACAGTTCCGGACGCGACCTGACGGGCGGGTTGACGGTCGAAAAGCTGCTCGGTCGCTGGACGGTGGTTTCCGGCGGTGACCAGTGCCCGCTCAACCTCACGCAGACGCAAAAGGGCGCCACCGGCCGCTACCGCGCCTCGGCTCCGGCCTGTGCCCTCTCGGGGATGAGCGCCGTCGCCAGCTGGCAGTTGACCGGCTCGCAGGTGCAGCTGTTCGACGAGCAGGGCCGGATCATCGCGGCGCTGATCCTTTCGGGCAATCGCTTCATCGGCACGCTGTCGGGCGGCCAGGGCATTTCGATGGTGGGCTGAGGCCTGCCGCCCTTCATTCCCCGCGAAAGCGGGAACCTCTGATTTTCGTGCACAGTGGCCCCCAAACCGAAGCCCCCGCTTTCGCATGGGTGACCAGTGGGCTACGCAGCCCCGTGGCTCACGCACGTCAAATGTCCCCCGTCTCCTCCGCCCTTGCCGACCTCGTCGCCAGAGGCGTGCTGACGACCGATGGTGCCCAGGCGGAGGCGGCCCGCGTCCTCGACCGAATCGCGGCCGACCTCGACCGGGGGCCATCACCGCTGAGAGGACGGCCGCGTGTCCGCGGCGCCTACCTCGTAGGGGCAGTCGGTCGCGGCAAGACCTTGCTGATGGACCTGTTCTTTGCCGCCGCCCCCACCCGCTACAAGCGGCGGACGCATTTCGACGAATTCATGGACGAAATGCACGGCGCCATCACCGCCTACCGGCTGGAGCACAAGGGCGACCCGGTGGCGGCGGTGGTGAAGCCGCTCCTGCGCGAGGTGAAGCTTCTCTGCCTCGATGAATTCCAGGTGTCGGACATCACCAATGCCATGCTACTGGGCCGGCTGTTCGAAAAGCTGTTTGCCGGCGGGGTGACGCTGGTCGCCACCTCCAACACGCTCCCGGACGAGCTCTATCGCAACGGGCTCAATCGCGAACTGGTGCTGCCGTTCATTGCCCGCCTCAAATCGGAGGTGGAGGTGGTCCACCTCGATGGACATACGGACTATCGCCGCCTGAAGCTCAGCGATGCCGAGATCTTTGCGTTCGGGGATGGGCCCAAGACTGCACCCAGCATGGATCGCGTGTGGAGTAGGCTGACCGGGGGCGTCGCCGGACAGGCTGAAACACTGCGGTCGCTGGGCCGCGACATTGCCGTTCCGGCAGCGGCGATGGGTGCCGCGCGATTCTCCTTTGCCGCGCTCTGCGAGGCGCCGCTCGGCGCTCGCGACTATCTCCGCCTCGCCCATCGCTACGATGCCCTGATGATCGACGATGTCCCGGTATTTGGCCGCGACAATGCCAACGCCGCCAAGCGCTTCAACCTTCTCATCGATACGCTCTATGACCGGCGGGTGATGCTGGCGGCGAGCTTTGCCGTGCCGCTGGATCGGCTGGTCGGCGACAGCCCGGTCGCGGCGGAGTTGCAGCGCACCGTTTCCCGCCTCTCCGAGATGCAGTCAAAGACGTGGCTCGAGGCCAGCCGCAGCCGCTCCGGCGCCACCAAAGGCTGACTTGTTAAGCGGTGCCCCAAGGTCTATACGGGCGCCCAATTTCACCAATCTTTCGGGGACTTTCGCTCATGGCGCGCAAGAAGATCGCTCTGATCGGTGCAGGGCAGATCGGCGGGACGCTGGCGCACCTGGTGGCGACCAAGGAACTGGGCGATGTGGTGCTGTTCGACATCGTCGACGGCATACCGCAGGGCAAGGCGCTCGACCTCAGCCAGTCGGCGCCGGTCGAGGGTTTCAACTCCACCATCAAGGGCACGTCTGAATACAAGGACATTGCCGGCGCCGATGTGGTGATCGTTACCGCCGGCGTGCCGCGCAAGCCCGGCATGAGCCGCGACGACCTGCTCGAAATCAACCTCAAGGTGATGGAGCAGGTGGGGGCGGGCATCGCCAAATACGCGCCCGACGCGTTCATCATCTGCATCACCAATCCGCTCGACGCGATGGTCTGGGCGCTGCAGCGCTTTTCGGGCGTGCCGTCGAGCAAGGTGGTCGGCATGGCCGGCGTGCTCGATTCGTCGCGCTTTCGCTACTTCATCGCCGATGAGCTCAAGGTGTCGGTCGAAGACGTCAGTGCCTTCGTCCTCGGTGGCCACGGCGACTCGATGGTGCCGCTGGCACGCTATTCGACCGTCGCCGGCATTCCGCTGCCGGACCTCGTCAAGATGGGCTGGCTCAACAAGGACCGGCTCGAGGAGATCATCCAGCGCACCCGCGACGGCGGCGCCGAGATCGTCGGGCTGCTGAAGACCGGCTCGGCGTTTTATGCCCCGGCCACCTCGGCCATCGAGATGGCCGAGAGCTATCTCAAGGACAAGAAGCGCGTTCTACCTGCGGCGGCGTTCCTCAAGGGCGAATACGGGGTCAAAGGCACTTATGTCGGCGTGCCGGTGGTGATCGGCGCCGGCGGGGCCGAGCGCGTTGTCGAGATTTCGCTCAATTCAGCCGAGCAGAAGGCGTTCGACAAATCGGTCGAAGCGGTCGGCGCGCTGATCGAGGCGTGCAAGAAGATCGCGCCGAAGCTCGCCTGAGGAGCGGCACGTGAACATCCACGAACACCAGGCCAAGGCACTGCTGAAGACCTACGGCCTGCCGGTCGCCGAGGGCGTCGCGATCTTTTCGGCCGCGGAAGCGGAAGCCGCCGCGAAGTCGCTGCCGGGGCCGCTCTATGTGGTCAAGTCGCAGATTCATGCCGGCGGCCGCGGCAAGGGCAAGTTCAAGGAACTGCCTCCAGACGCCAAGGGCGGGGTGCGCCTCGCCAAGACCCCGGCTGACGTCGCATCCAATGCCGGCGAGATGCTGGGCCATACGCTGGTCACCAAGCAGACCGGACCCGCCGGCCGGGTCGTCAACCGCCTCTATATCGAAGACGGCGCCGATATCGCGCGCGAGCTCTATTGCTCGCTGCTGGTCAATCGCGAAAGCGGCGAGGTCGCCTTCGTGGTGTCGACCGAGGGCGGCATGGACATCGAAACGGTGGCGCACGACACGCCCGAGCGGATCGTCACCGTCGATATCGACCCGGGCAAGGGCGTGACGCCGGCCAATGTCGAGGCGATCGCTGCAGCGCTCAAGCTCGACGGTTCCGCCAAAGCCGACGCCGCGACGGTGTTTCCGGCACTCTATAAGGCGTTCACCGACAAGGACATGAGTCTGCTCGAAGTGAACCCGCTGATCGTCATGAAGAACGGCCACCTCAGGGTGCTCGACGCCAAGGTCAGCTTTGACAACAATTCGCTGTTCCG
Source organism: Devosia sp. (assembly GCA_040007135.1). GTDB lineage: Bacteria > Pseudomonadota > Alphaproteobacteria > Rhizobiales > Devosiaceae > Devosia_A. Next base: position 3,476 of record JBDTVO010000203.1, read on the forward strand.
GCATCCGGAACTGGCGGAACTGCGCGACCTCAGCGAGGAGGACGCCAAGGAGATCGAGGCGTCCAAGTTCGACCTCGCCTATGTGGCCCTCGATGGCAATATCGGCTGCATGGTGAACGGCGCCGGGCTCGCAATGGCGACGATGGATATCATCAAGCTTTACGGCGAGGAGCCGGCGAACTTTCTCGATGTCGGCGGCGGCGCCAGTCGCGAAAAGGTCACGGCGGCGTTCAAGATCATCACCGCCGACCCGAACGTCAAAGGCATCCTCGTGAACATCTTCGGCGGCATCATGCGCTGCGACGTCATCGCCGAAGGTGTCGTCTCGGCGGTCAACGATGTCGGGCTCAAGGTGCCGCTGGTGGTGCGGCTCGAGGGCACCAACGTCAAGGAGGGCAAGGCCATCCTCGCCAATTCCGGGCTCGACGTGATCCCGGCCGACGACCTCGACGACGCCGCGCAAAAGATCGTCGCGGCGATCCGCAGCAGACACTAGGGCCCGAACGGGCCGGGAGGACGAGACGATGAAACTGCCGTTGCTGTCGCTCTTGCTTGTCGGTCTTTGCACGCCTGCGCTGGCGCAGATATCGATGACGCTTCCATCCGAGATGCCCGACGTCAGCATGCCGTCGGACGACATGAACATGACCGTCTCCGCGCCCGACGACGGCACCGATACCACCGAGCCCTCCGGCCCGCCGGTTGCCTCCAAGGATGCGCTGAAGCTGTTCGTCGACACCTGCACAATCATCGCCGGGGCCGAGGCCGATGCGGCGACGAAGGTCAAAGGCCTGGGCTGGCAGGCGGACGACGCCACCGATACGGGGCCGTTCGTCTCGATCTTTTCGGGCTACCAGGATCTGGGCGGCTACGGCTCGGTCGATCTGTGGAGTTCGCTCGAGACCTATCCGTCATCGCGGCTCGGCTATTGCCGGGTCGATTTCCCCGACAGCGACAATCGCGTCGACTTCAACGACGTCACGGGGCTCGGCGGCCTGGCGGGTTCGGTCAAGGACGCGGGCGGCGGCAATGCCTTCGGCTCGTGGGAGACGCCCGATCACAAGTTCATGCTGACTGCCAGCCGGCAGGACGGGCAGGCGCAGATGGAATTCAACATGCTGCTGCCGGCAGCTCCGGCAAACTAAGGAACTCGATGTCTATCCTCGTCAACAGGGACACCCGTGTCCTGGTGCAGGGACTGACCGGCAAGACCGGCACCTTCCACACCGAGCAGGCGCTCGCCTATCACGGCACTAAGATGGTCGGTGGGGTCAATCCGAAAAAGGCCGGCGAAACCTGGTCTTCGGGGATGGATGGCACGGAGTTGCCGGTGTTTGCGAGCGTCGCCGAAGGCAAGGCGCGGACCGGTGCGAATGCCACGGTCATCTATGTGCCGCCGGCCGGCGCCGCCGATGCGATGATCGAGGCGATCGAGGCCGAGATTCCGCTCATCGTGACCATCACCGAGGGCGTGCCGGTGCTCGACATGGTCCGGGTCAAGGCGCGCCTTGCCGGCTCGAGGTCGCGGCTGATCGGGCCGAACTGCCCCGGCGTCCTCACCCCCGACGAGTGCAAGATCGGCATCATGCCGGGCTCGATCTTCAAGAAGGGCTCGGTGGGGATCGTGTCGCGCTCGGGGACGCTGACCTACGAGGCGGTGTTCCAGACTACGCAGGCGGGGCTCGGACAGTCGACCGCCGTCGGCATCGGCGGCGACCCCGTCAAGGGGACCGAGTTCATCGATATCCTCGACCTCTTCCTTGCCGATCCGGAGACGAAATCGATCATCATGATCGGCGAAATCGGTGGTTCGGCCGAGGAAGATGCGGCCGAGTTCCTGATCACCGAAGCAAGGCGCGGTCGCCGCAAGCCGATGGCCGGGTTCATTGCTGGCCTCACGGCGCCGAAGGGCCGCACGATGGGGCACGCTGGCGCCGTGATTTCGGGCGGCAAGGGCGGCGCCGAAGACAAGATCGCCGCCATGGAGGCGGCCGGGAT
>JBDTVO010000204.1:0-5389 GCA_040007135.1 Devosia sp.
CCGCGAGCCACGGGCTGACCAGATGCGTCTCGATGATCGCAATTCCGACGATGATGGTCCACGCCGCCGTCAGCAGGTAGCCCAGGTGCTCGCCGATCGCTTCGCCGACGAAGCGATGGAAGGCTTCGAAGATCACCTCCACCGCGTCCTTGTGGGCGGGCGTCGCGTCCGGGTCGTGGAGGGCTCGAACCAGCACCGGCACCACGAACGGCCAGCGCATCAGCCCGATGGTCTGCAGCACTCCGGCGATGACGCCGAGCGTCGTGCCGACCAGGAGATACCACGGTGGCTCCGGGAAAAGCTGGTAGACGAGCACCGGCACGGGAATGAACAGCAGCGCGGTGAAGGCAAACCCGTACCACGTGGCGCGCAGGCGCCGCCCGCCGGCACCGAAGCGCTCGAGGATTTCGCCGGCCGGCCGCCGCAGGATCTCCGGGTAGTCGAAACTTCGCCGTAGCGCGAAGAACGCGAAATTGAACGCGACTGGCACCACAATCAGCAGCACGCCGGTAAGAACGATCAGGGCCTTCATGGTCTCCTCCGCCAAGCCAACGTTGGTAGCAAGGAAGCTGCAACCTCTCCAGTGCACGCCCGCGCGAAACCTGTGATCGCCGCTGACGCGGACCGCGCGACCCAGCCACCGGCGTGCCAAGCTGGCAAAGTCGCGGAGGCGCCATGCTGGCCAACATCCTCACCGGGCTCGTCGCCCTGATCCACGCCTATATCGTCGTGCTCGAAATGCTGCTGTGGGAAACCACCCGCGGTCGCAAGGCCTTTGGCACGACGCCTGAATTCGCCAAGTCGACCCGGGTGCTGGCGGCCAACCAGGGCCTCTACAACGGCTTCCTCGCCGCAGGACTGGTCTGGGGCATCTGGCTGGGCGACGCCGGCGATCCGATCAAGATCTTCTTCCTGCTGTGCGTGGCGGTTGCCGGCGTCTTCGGCGCGGCGACGGTCGGGCTCCGCATCCTCTTCATCCAAACGCTCCCGGCACTGCTCGCGCTGGCCGCCGTGATTTGGAGCTGACCGCCGCGCTTGCGTTGCTGTCCAAATTGCGTTAGTCACTAACAAATGCGAGTGACTATCGTTAACGAGCGGTTGCCGTGACCCTGCGGCAGGACAAGCGTCGCTGGACGATGCGCGAGGTGCAGGGCGCAGCCCTCGACCTGTTCGAGGCCCGCGGCTTCGACGCCGTATCCGTCGAGGCGATCGCGGCGGCTGCCGGGGTGTCGCCGCCAACCGTCTACCGGCATTTCGGCAGCAAAGAACGGATCGTCCTGTGGGACGACTACGATCCCGGCTTGTTCGCCGAAATCGCCGCCCAGACCCGCGCGCTCGCGCCTTTGGCGGCCATCGAACACGGGCTCATCGCATCCCTAGACCGGGTCTATGCCGACGATGCCCGGCTGGTGCTGCGGCGGGCAAGGCTGATGCTTTCGAACCCGGCGCTGCTGGCCGCCAACGCCCCGCTGATGGCCGAGCTTTGTGCGGCGCTCGGGGCGCTGCTCGACCAGCATTATCCGAGACTGGGCACCGAGCGGGCGGAACTGCTCGGCGCCGTCGTCGTCGCTGCGCTCGAAATCGCCATCAAGCACTGGATTGCCGAGGAAGGACGCCGCCCGCTGCGCGAGCACTTCCGCGAAGCCTTCGCCGACCTCCGTAGCGTCGTTCTCACCGAGGGAGTCCTCACATGACCGTCGAAGCACCACCGGCACGCCTGGCGCGGGTCCGAGCCTGGTTCACCACGCATCACATCGCCCAGCTGGCGCTGGTCGTGCATCCGCTGATCGTTGTCCGCACCGGCGGCGAGTATCTGCGGCTCCGATGGGCCGGAAGCGCCGATCTGCCAGCCCTGATCGAACCCCTGTTTATCTCGCTGGCCGCGGTGGGTGCGCTGGCGATCCTCAACCTCATCCTTTACTTCAATCGGCGTGAAGGCTGGGTCATCGCGCTGACCGCCGTCGGGATCGCCGCGCTGGTCGCCTACAAGCTTGCCGCGATGCCCTCCCTCGGCTGAGCGGAAGGCAGTGAATTGCGGGGGTTTCCGCGTCTGACCCCGTGACCTCGGCACAGGCCCGCGTGCTATAGCTCGTCCATGCGCTACGCCTTGATCGATACCGCCATCGGCACCTTCGGCATCGCTTGGACCGATGCCGGGGTGGCGCGCGTCGCGCTACCGGGCCGGGACCGCGCCCGGACCGAAGTCTGGATCTCGCGCGAACCGGCGGTGCCGGGCTTCCCCGAGGGGGAACTGGCGCAGCTACCCGAGATGATCCGCCGTTACGCCGAGGGCGAGACCGTCGATTTCGGCTCTGTCCCGCTCGATCTCGGCGGCGTCCTCGACTTCAACCGCCGCGCTTACGGCGAGCTGCTGAAGATTGGCTATGGCGAAACCACAACCTACGGCGCCATCGCGCGCGCCTTGGGCGACGTGGCCCTGTCGCGCGCCGTCGGCCACGCCATGGGCGCCAACCCGGTTCCGCTGATCGTGCCGTGCCATCGGGTGCTGGGCGCCGACGGCAAGGCCGGTGGCTTTTCCTCGCCCGGCGGCGTCAGCGCGAAGATGCGGCTGCTGGCGCTGGAGCATGCCGCCTCTCCAACCGGGCAATACGCGTTTGGCTTCTAGCCCTCCCGTCGATGCCGCCGCCGAGCGCTATCGGCGCTACGTGGGCAAGACTATGCTCGAGCGCATTCCGGCGATCCTGCGGATCGCCGAGGAGGGCCTCGATCGCATCGCCGTCGAGAACCTCAAGGCCATCGGCCGGGCAGTTGCCGCCAACGCACCGATGGTGATGGAGCTGGGGGACTGGCCCTATGTCGGCTGGGAGGACCTGCCGCGGCGCATCAACGGCAAGCGGATCGCCGATGCCCCGTTCTTCGACTTCGAATACTGGCTGTACTTCCGCATCCTCAGCGGCACGCGCTTCCTGAAATCGCGCGTCGATCCGTTCCGCGCCATCAAGCACAAGGACATGGACGCGCACCTCGCGTGGGCCGAGGAGGCGCTCGCCAAGATCACCAGTTTCCCCGACGCGCTCCGCCTGTCGCTCGACGCCAATGCCGACGACCTGTCGCAGACCAGCGCGCCAAAGACCCGGCTCGAGTTCGGGCGCGAGCAGCTTGAGATCGACCCCTCGCGCCTGCGCCGTCTCAATATCGTCGCCGACAATTTCGGCATCGAATTCCTCGCCGACCTCATCCTCGCGGTGACCGCGGCTGAAGCGGGGCTCGAGACGCACATCCACGTCAAGCAATTGCCGATGTTCGTCTCCGACGTCACCGTCGAGGACGTGACCATCCTGCTCGACCGGCTCGGGCCGCCGAGCAAGCTCAGCCAGCGGCTGGCGTCGGCGGTGCGGGTGCAGATGATCCGGGTCAATTCCAACTCCATCTGGTCGGCGCCGAAGTTCCTCGACGGCGTGCCGGCGGAGGAACTGGGGGTGGGCGAGGGCATCCTCACCGTGCTCAAGGGCGACCTCAATTATCGCCGGGCGATCGGTGACGTCTCCGTCGACATCGGCACGCCGTTTGGGGCGCTGCCGGTGCTCCCGGCCGCCTCGATGCTGTCGCTGCGCTCCATCAAGTCCTATTGCGTTGCCGGCGTCGACCGCTGGCCGACCGGCCTGTCCCGGGTGGATTTCCCGATGGATGGGTCGATCGTCGCGGTGCAGCGCATCCCGGCGCGCGGTTCGGGTGCGCCGATGCAACCGGCTCCGGTGCCTGCCGACGGGTTGTCTCGCATGCGGCGGCTTGTTCGGCGACCGGCTGGGCCGAACTGAGCCCTACTGAGCGCGGTGAAAACTCTTGAGGTGCGGCACCGCCTTGACCACGTGGTCGGCGATGATTTCGACCGGGTCGACGATGGAAACGGCCAGGACGTTCTCCCCCTTGCCAGGCACCTCAAGCGTTGCGAACTGGCTCGCGAGCAGCGACGCCGGCATATATTCGTGATGGCGCGCCGCGATCCGGCTCGCGATCAACTCCTCGCTTCCCTCTAGAAAGACGAAGAGGATCGGCTCGCCCGCCTGCTCGATCAGGTAGTCGCGATAGGCGCGTCTCAGTGCCGAACAAGCGCCCACTGCCACACCCTTGTGATCGGCGGCTTCGTGGAGGGCGTGCGCGAGGTTTGCAAGCCAGGGCCACCGGTCCTCGTCGGCCAACGGGATTCCGGCTCGCATCTTTTCCTTATTGGCGGGCGGATGGAAATCGTCGCCATCGAGGAAGGGAGCGTGCAGGCGTCGCGCGATTGCCCGCCCGGTTACGGTCTTGCCGCTCGACGACACGCCCATCGCCACGAGTATGCGGGCTGGAGTTAGGATCACGACGCTTCTCGCATCAGATGGTCGCGCTCAACGCGCCATCGACATAAAGGATGTGGCCGTTGACGAAGCGCGCCGCATCGGAGGCGAGAAAGATCGCGGCGCCGCCCAGCTCTTCCAGTTCGCCCCAGCGTCCCATCGGCGTGCGTTTTTGCAGCCACGCCACGAACTCCGGGTCGGCGTAGAGCGCGGCGTTCATCTCGGTCTTGAGGTAGCCCGGCGCCAGTCCGTTGACGTTGAGCCCGTGCCGGGCCCATTCGGTCGCCATGCCCCGCGTCATATTCGCCACTGCGGCCTTGCTCGCCGCGTACGGGGTGATCGAAGCCCGTGCGAGGCCGCTCATCAGCGAACAGATATTGATGATCTTGCCGGCGCCGCGCGGGATCATGCGGCGTGCGACGGCTTGGCCGACCCGGAACACTGCGGTGACGTTGGTGTCGATCAGCCGCTCGAAGCGGTCCTCGGGAAAGTCTTCCAGCGGCGCCCGGTGCTGCATCCCGGCGTTGTTGACGAGAATATCGATCGGCCCGATCTCGGTTTCGATGAACTCGACCGCGTCGTTGATGCTGTCGCTGCTGGTGACGTCGAAGGCGACGCCCCGCGCCCGGACGCCGGAATCGGCGAGGCTCGCAGTGGCCTGGCCCAGCGCGGTGGTGTCGCGCGAATTGAGCAGCACGTCGGCCCCGGCTCCGGCCAGCGCTGCGGCGATGGCGAAGCCGATACCTCGGCTCGAGCCGGTGACCAGCGCCCGCTTGCCCGCGAGGCTGAACATCGAAAGGCTATCCATGCGATCCCCCTTTGGCTTTGACCATAGCTGTCCGGGGCGCGTCCGTCACCGCCCGGGCATGGGTCGCTGAGCCCCTTGCGACGTCCAGTTTCAGCTTCCAAAAGCCCGCCTCGCATGCCAGAAACCGCCCCAACAAGAAGCCTGATGACTTGGGAGTGATGTTCATGCCGTCCGCCGATATCGGCCTTATTGGCCTTGCCGTTATGGGCTCGAACCTCGCGCTGAACATTGCCGAGAAGGGCTACACGATCGCGGTTCACAACCGCACGGCCAGCAAGATCGA
>JBDTVO010000205.1:0-5329 GCA_040007135.1 Devosia sp.
TCGAAGGACAGGTCGACTACCCCGATGGTTCCAGGGAAGCGCTGAGTTTCATGTTAATTGGCGACTACAACAACAACCGGCATAACTTCGACCGCCTCGACATTCTGCTCGATGACAGCATCGGGAAAACGGTGCCCCCAAAACTTCAATCGTGCGGCAAAATAAGATTTGAGGATCGGGACGACGGGAAGCACGCAGTGATCCAGTTGCTCGAGATGGGGGATCGCCAAGTAGCAACGACAGCACGCTGCATCATTGATGCCCTTCCGCCTAAGCTTGCCACGGAAGCAGCCTTTATCCTGGCGCATTTTCGCGAAGTGGCTCAGAGCATGGCGGCCGTCGACGCTATTAAGTTGATCGGCCATGACGGACTCAAGGTCTTCATGGACCGCGTTGCGAAGGGTGAGATTTCGGTGAACGCGCCCTAGTCCGGGCCCTCCAGGAGCAGGGCGCCCCACGGGACGCAGACCCGAAGGAGATAGCTTGGCACTACTGAGCGGCCGCGCCGCTTGCCATTGGGACTAGTCTCAATTCGCACTGGTAGAATTGGTCGATGTCCACTTTGGGCCACTTGCGGACGTTCGCCGAGCGCATTCGCCGCTCCCCCACCACTCCCCCGACGGACGAAAATGCGAAAGCCCGGGTCTCCCCGGGCTCGCAACGACGTCAATTTCTGCGAGATTTTGGAGCGGGCGAAGGGATTCGAACCCTCGACCCTAACCTTGGCAAGGTTATGCTCTACCCCTGAGCTACACCCGCGCTCCACACCGCATGGTGCCTGAAATCTTGGCATTGCCGCAGCGCGGGCCTATATGCCCAATGGACATTGCCTTTGCAACCCTAATCTCCCCCTGATCGGGCCTGCGGCAGCCGCTGGCCCGGTTAGGGTAAAGAGCCGCGAAAGAGCCAGCCGTGACCCTCGACAGTTCAGTAACGCCCATGTCCGCGCCGCCCCCGGCGGTCAAGGACGCGACCGATCGCAGCTTCAAGGTCGATGTCATCGACGCCTCGCTCGAGGTGCCGGTGCTGGTCGATTTCTGGGCCCCCTGGTGCGGCCCGTGCCGCGCCTTGAGCCCGATCATCGAGAAGGTGGTCAACGAAAAGCAGGGCAAGATCCGGCTGGTCAAGATCAACATCGACGAGAACCCGGCGATCGCCGGCCAGCTCGGCGTGCAGTCGATCCCGGCCGTGTTCGCCTTCGCCGGCGGCCGCCCGGTCGACGCCTTCATCGGCGCCTATCCGGAAAGCGAAGTGCGCAAGTTCGCCGACAAGGTCATCGCCGCCGCACCGCCCGGTAAGGGCGCCGAGGGCAGCCTCGACGCCGAGATCGCCGCCGCACTGACCGCCGGCAAGGAGGCCCTCGCCACCGGCGACCTCAATCTCGCCGCTCAGATCTTCGGCATGGTGTTGCAGCACCAGCCCGACCACGTCGAAGCGCTCCTCGGCATGGCGCGCGTCTATCTCAAAGCGGGTGAGGCGCCGCAGGCGCAGGCGGTGTTCGACACCGTGGCCGAAGCCGCCCGCAAGGGAGCCGACTATTTGTCGCTCGCCGCCGAGCTGAAGCTTGCGGCGGAAGCCGCCGACCTTGGCGCCTCCGCCGAACTCAGCCGCAGCGTCGAGCGCGACCCCGATGCGCACCAGACGCGCTTCGATCTGGCGCTCGCCCTCAACGCCGAGGGCAAGCGCGTCGAGGCCGCCGACCAGCTGGTGGCACTGATGAAGCGCGACCGCACCTGGAATGATGACGGCGCCCGCAAGAAGCTGCTCGAGTTCTTCGAGGCCTGGGGCCCCAAGGACGCCGCAACCCTCAAAGGGAGGAGGATGCTGAGCACCCTCCTGTTTTCGTGATGCTGAAGCGCCTCGCCACTCCCGCCGAACTGCCCGCCCATCTGCCGCTGTTTCCGCTGAGCGGGGCCCTGCTGCTGCCGTTCTCGCACCGCCCGCTCAATGTCTTTGAGCCGCGCTACATCGAGATGGTCGACACCGCCCTTGCCGGCAACCGCCTCATCGGCATCATCCAGCCCGAGGGCGCCGAGGAAGAGAGCCCGCGCGGCCGCGCCCCGCTGCAGAAGATCGGCACCGTCGGCCGCCTCACCCATTGGGAAGAGCATGGCGAAGGTCGCTACTTCGTCATCCTCGAAGGGCTGAGCCGCTTCGAGCTCGTGACCGAGCTGACGGTAATGACGCCCTATCGCCAGGCCAGTATTGACGCCTCGCGCTTCGCCCTCGATTTCGACCGCGCCCACGGCGAGGAAGGGGTCGACCGCGTGCGCTTCCTCAAGATGATGCGCGATTACGCCGAGTTCGCCAATTTCGAGCTCAACTGGGACGAGATCAACAGCACCGGCACCGCCGACCTCGTCAATTTCTGCTGCATGGTGTCGCCCTACGGCGCCCGCGAAAAGCAGATGCTGCTCGAAGCCAACTCGCTGAGTGCCCGGGCCGAGGCCCTGATTGCCCTCGCCGAATTCGAGATGGCGAAGGGCGACCTCACCGCCGCGACGCTCAACTGACGGCGGCGATGCCCGGCCCCTCCGCGCCTCCCCTCGAGGTCGAGCCCAGAACGCTCGAGATGCTGGTCTGCCCGCTGACCAAGACCCGCCTGGTGCTCAGTGCCGACCGCACCGAGCTGATCTCGGTCGCCGCCCACCTCGCCTTCCCTATCCGCGCCGGCGTCCCCATGCTGGTGCTCGACGAAGCCCGCGACATCGAGCCCGACGAGATGCAGCGGCACTTTCCGCCGACAGCCTAGCCCGCTAGATCGGCAGTCCACGCAGCAATCGCGGACCGCTGCGGCTGAGGCCGGCGGCCTGGCCGATGAGGGCATTCTTGATCGGCGCGGCGCGATCGACCAGGCCGAGGCCGAGATCGCGGAGCGCGCGGACCGGCGCCACGTCGTTGGAAAACAGCGCGTTGAGCCCGTCGGTGACCGCCGCCAGCAATGCCGTATCGAAGCGGCGCCACGCCTCATAGCGCGCCAGCACGTCCGGCCCGCCCTGGTCGAGCCCGAGCCGCATCGCCTCGATCACCACTTCGCCGAGCGCCGCCACGTCCTTGAAGCCGAGATTTAGCCCTTGCCCGGCGAGCGGGTGGATGACATGCGCCGCATCGCCAATGAGCGCCAGCCGTGACCCAACGAAGCTGCGGGCGAGTTGCAGCCGCAGCGGAAAGCTCTGCAGCGTCTCCTCGACCGTCACCGCCCCCAGCGATGCGCCCATCGCCGCCTCGATCTCAGCAGCAGCGGCGTCGAGCGGCAGGGTTTTGAGCCGCGCCGCCTCGTCGGCGGTTTCGGTCCACACCAGCGACGACCGGTTGCCGCTCAGCGGCAAGCTCGCGAACGGTCCCGCCGGGCGGAAATGCTCGAACGCGGTACCCCCGTGCGGCAGCGCATGGGTGATGGTGGTGACCACCCCCGCCTGCCCGTAGTCGTGGCCGGTGGTGTCGATGCCCGCCATCTGCCGCAGCGCCGACATCGCGCCGTCGGCGGCGACGATCAGCGGCGCCTCGAGCAGGCGGCCATCCTTGAGGCCGAGGCGCGCCGTCGCCGGGCCGGCCTCGTAGCCGGCGATCTCGACGCCGCCGATGAGCTCGGCCCGGGTGCCGGCATCGGCGAGCAGCGCCGCGGTCAGCGCCCGGTTCGGCACCATGTGCGCGTAGGGTTCGCCCGGCGCCACGTCGCCCTCGAAATTGAGAAAGACCGGCCGGGAAATGTCGCCCCGGCCCGAATCGGTGATCTTCATCGCCGTGATCGCCGTCGCCTCGGCCTTGAGCCCCGGCCAGACGCCCAGGCTCTCGAGCACGCGGCGCACCCCCGCCGATAGGGCAAAGGCCCGCGCGTCGTTGGGCACGGTAAACGCCCGGCGATCGAGCACCGCCACCCGCATCCCGTCCTGGAAGCGGCCGAGCGCCAAGGCCGCGGCAAGGCCCACCGGCCCCCCGCCAACTATTATGACATCATATGACATGGCGATTTCGGTCATCTGCTGCTAGGTGCGCCGCGGTCAGTGGCGGTGCAACCCCGACATCAATGCCGCCCTGCCCAATATTTGGGCAAAAACGCCATCTTTGCTTAGGCAGTGAGCAGGAAGTGAGCGGTTCCCCTGCTTGAGCCCCATCTCGAAGGGGGACAGCCGCCGCAAATAATAAAGAGAATCATAACGTTGTTCGCCCGGCGGCGAATTGGCACGGCATTTGAGTCTCTTGGGCCATTGCAGACCGAACACCCAGAGGAAAGGGGCATCCATGAAACTGGTGATCGCAATCATCAAGCCGTCTCGGCTTGAAGAGGTGCGTCAGGCGCTCAACTCGCTCGACGTCCACGGCATGACCGTGACCGAAGTCAAAGGCTACGGCAGGCAGAAGGGGCACTCGGAGATCTACCGCGGGACTGAGTACGCGGTGCATTTCCTGCCCAAGCTCAAGATCGAGATCGCGGTCGACGACGCACTGTCCGACCAGATCGTCTCGGCCATCCGCGAAAGCGCCCAGACCGGGCGCATCGGCGATGGCAAGATCTTCGTCCTCGACCTTCTGGCCGTTACCCGCATCCGCACCGGCGAGACCGGCGCGGCCGCCCTCTAGCCCCGGTTTCAGGAGATGACCGCTATGAAACTCAACCACTCGCTTGCCGTGCTGGGGTCGGCGCTGTCCGCCCTCGCTCTCGGCATGGTGCCGGCTCTGGCCCAGGATGCGGCCCCTGCCGCTCCGGTGCTCGACGCCGGCAACACCGCCTGGATGCTCACCTCGACGGCCCTCGTCCTGATGATGACCATCCCCGGCCTCGCGCTGTTCTACGGCGGCATGGTCCGCAAGAAGAACGTGCTGGCGACTGTGATGCAGTCCTTCGCCATCACTTGCCTCGTCACCATCCTGTGGTTCGTCGTCGGCTATTCCATCGCCTTCTCCGACGGCGGCTCGACCCAGGCCTGGCTCGGCGGCTTCAGCAAGGTCTTCCACAACAACATCGGCGTCGGCACGCTTTGGCCGGTCGGGAACATCCCCGAATACGTGTTCTCGATGTTCCAGATGACCTTTGCCATCATCACCCCGGCGCTGATTGCCGGCGCCTTCGCCGAGCGCATGAAGTTCTCGGCCATGCTCATCTTCATGGGCCTGTGGTCACTGGTGGTTTACTCGCCCATCGCCCACTGGGTGTGGGGCGGCGGCTTCCTCGGCGGTCTCGGCGTGCTCGATTTCGCCGGTGGCACCGTGGTCCACATCAACGCCGGCGTCGCGGGCCTCGTCTGTGCCCTCGTCCTCGGCAAGCGCAAGGGTTTCGGCTCCACCAACATGGCGCCGCATAACCTCGTGCTCTCGGTGATCGGTGCCT
>JBDTVO010000206.1:0-5293 GCA_040007135.1 Devosia sp.
CCGCCCGCAAGGCGATCACCGACATGGTCGATCAGCGGCTGGGCACCCTGCCCGAAGCGATCACCGCCCGCGCCGACATCACCGCCGAGCGCCTCGCCTCGCTCAACACCGCGATCAACACCGCCCTCGTCCAGTCGATGGCCGATCTCGAGGCCGGCGCCGACCGCATCGAGGAGACGATCAGCAAGCGCATCGTCTCGGCCACGTCCAACATCACGCTCGATATCGCCGAGACCGCCGATCGCATGGACACCCACGTCCGTCAGGCCCTCGAGCAGATCCATCAGGCCGCGGGCGCGATCGATGAAGTCATTTCGATCAAGGCCGTAGCGGCTGCCGAAGCGATCGAGGGCCGCATCACCGGCCTCAGCGATACTGTCTCGACGCAGACGGAAACCCTCACCGAGCTCGTCACCTCTCGCTCGCAGGAAATCGAAAGCCTGCTGCGCTCGCACGGCAATGTCCTGCAGGAAGCGCTCGCCGCATCGGCGGCGCAGACCGAACAGCTCATGTCCGCCGTGTCCGACCGCATCCAGCAGAATGCCAATGGCGCGTTCGAACGCCTGAACGACGCCAACCGCGTCCTCCAGGACGTGCTGGAGACGGCCAACACCACCCTCTCGCAGCTCGAAGGTTCGGTCGCGAGCCAGACTGCCGCCTATGCCGAGACCGTCCGCGCCGCCGCAGCCTCCACCGAGGAGAACGGCGGCATGCTGCAGCAGCAGGTCAATGCGCTGCAGGGCACCGTTCGCGACATGGTCGACCAGGTCGGCGTGATGATGAACTCGCTCCGCAACGAGGTGTCCGCCATCGATCAATCGGCCTCCGCGCTCTCGGACGCCGGCGGCCAGTCCCTCGGCATGCTTGAAGAACGTCGCGCCGCCATGGACGCCCTCGCCCAGAGCTTCACTGCCCGCGCCGACGAGATCGACGAGCGCATGCGCGGCTTTGCCGAAACCATCGCCAACACCGTCAACGACACCGAGCGCCGGCTCCTCGATACGCGTTCGCAGATCGAAGAGGTCCTCAGCAACTCTGCCGGCGACGTGGCCACCCATCTCGCCGGGTTCAGCCAGTCGGCCACCGCCGAGACCGAAAAGGCCTCCGATGTCCTGCGCCAGACCCAGGCCACGATGATCCTCGAGATGCAGCAGGCGCTTGAGGAAGCCACCCGCCGCTTCAACGAGACGGCGATCAGCCTCCGGCAGACCGCCAAGGATGTCGGCGGTGAACTCGAGGCCACGCGCTCCGAGCTGGCAAAGGGAATTGTCGACTTGCCCGAGGAAACCCGGACCAGCGCCGCCGCCATGCGCCGCGTCGTCGCCGAGCAGATCGAAGCCCTGAGCGAACTCAACGCCATCGTCCGCGCCCAGTCGGCGACGCACGATCTGAGCGAGCGCCGTGCCGCGCCGCGTGCCGAACCACGGCCGGAGCCCGCGCCGCAGCCTGTGCGTGCCGAGCCGCCGCCGCGACCCGCTCCGCAGCCCGTGCAGCAGCCCGCCCGCACCCTCAACGTCGCCGAGGCTCCTGCCCCGCTGCGTCCGGCCGCCCCGCCGCTGGCCCCCGTAGCCGAAGCCCGGCCCGCGCCGCAGGCGGACAATGGCGGCTGGCTGCGCGATGTGCTACGCAATGCCAACGCGCCGGCGCCGGCGGCAGCGCAGCCGAACCTCACGGCACTCACCGATGAGATCGCCCGCTCCATCGACTCTCCGGCGCTTGCCGATGCCTGGGCCCGCTATCAGCGCGGTGAGCAGAGCGTCTTCTCGCGCCGCGTCTATACGCTCACCGGGCAGTCGACCTTCGACGAGGTCAAGCGCCGCCTGCAGCGCGATCAGGACTTCGCCAAGAACGCCGCGAGCTACATGGCTGAGTTCGAGCAGTTGCTGCAGCGGGCAGCACAGGGTCCCGATCCCCTCAACGAGACGCGCAGCTACCTGCTGTCCGACCGGGGCAAGGTTTATACCATGCTGGCGCACGCCAGCGGGCGCCTGGGCTAGCCGCCGCCAGCCCGCCGCACCAAAAGACGACCTCCAAATGAATTGGCCCCGCCTCGGCGGGGCCTTTTGTTAGGTAGCGACGGGACCAGCGCTCGAGGTCGCCTTGCCACGCCGGAAGCGCAGCCCTCGCCTCGGCTTGACCCTTGGCGGCAGCGGAGCCTGCACATCCCAGCGGATCAGCTCGAACTGGCCTTCTTCGGTCTCGGCGACCGCGGTGCAGCTTTCCACCCAGTCACCGGTGTTGATGTAGTGGATGCCCAGCCGCTCGTGCATGTCGGCAAAATGGATGTGGCCGCAGATGACGCCTTCCACACCCGCCTCGCGCGCCTCGAACGTCAAGGCTTCCTCGAAGCGTCCGATGACACTGACGGCGTTCTTCACCTTGTGCTTAGCCCAGGCGCTCAGCGACCAGTAGGGCCGCCGCAGGCGACGCCGGACCCAATTGATGAAGGCATTGGTGCGCAGCGCCATGCGGTAAGCCCAGTCGCCCACATGCGCGAGCCACTTGGCATGTGCCACGACGATGTCGAACTGGTCGCCATGCATGACGAGGTAGGTCCGCCCCAGCGCCGTCGTGTGCACCGTGCGGTCGACGAACTCGACCTCGCCGAAATATGTCCCCAGATACTCCCGCAGGAACTCGTCGTGATTGCCCGGCAGCACCACGATGCGCGCCCCACGCTCGGCCTTCTGCAGCAGCTCCTCGACGAACTCGTTATACACCGGCGGCCAGTACCAGCTCTTGGCCAGGCGCCAGCCATCGAGGATGTCGCCGATCAGGTAGATGGTTGCGGCGTCATGGTGGCGCAGGAAGTCGACAAGCTGGCCGATCCGGGTCGGTCGCATGCCGAGATGCACGTCGCTGATGAACAGCGCCCGGAGCACCCGCACATCGTCAGTCCCAGAATCGTCCGGCATCACGCCTCCGCCGCGAGGGGACCAGCAACATAAACCGTTCGGGTCCGCGAAGGAACACCGGCTCCGGAGGGCCGGACGCCGGGCCTATTTCCCGATCCGGGCCTTCATCGCCGCGATGCGACCATAGCTCTCCGCGATCCGCGCCTTGAATGCCGGATCGGCCCCGGCCTCGGCGACGAGGATCGCCCGCACCTTGTCGGCGAGGCCCGGCGAATAGGCGGCGGTGTTGGAAAACAGCAGGACGTCCACGCCGGCATTGACCGCCTCGACCACCGTGTCGTGCAGGTCGAAGCGCTTGCGGATGGCGCCCATCTCGAGGTCGTCGCTGATGACGACGCCGGTGAATTTGAGCTCGCCGCGCAGCACGCCCTCGATCCAGTCCGGCGACAGCGACGCCGGCAGCCGCGCATCTCCCGGCCCCGCGTAGTCCTTGTGGTAGAGGTGCCCGACCATCACGAAGTCGGCGTAGCTGTCGGCGAACATCGCCTTGTAGGGGTCGAGTTCCTTCGGCGACCAGGTCTTGGAGATATCGACAAACCCCTCGTGGCTGTCTGCCGTGCTCGAACCATGTCCCGGGAAGTGCTTCAGCGCCGTCAGCAGCCCGGCTGCGTGATGCGCCTCGACAAACGCGGCGTCATACGCCGCCACGATTGCACCGCTGCGTCCGAACGAGCGGCCATATTTGGCGATGATCTGGTTCTTGAGGTTGATGTTGAGGTCGGCCACCGGCCCGAAATTGACCGTGAAGCCGAGCGCCGCGATACCCTTGGCCATCTTGGCATAGAGCGCCTCGGCCTCGGCCGGCGTGTCGTTGGCGGCGACAGTCTGGGCGTTCGGGACTTCGGTAAATCCAACATCGGAGGTCAGGCGCTCAACCGCCCCTCCCTCCTGATCGAGCGTGATGAACGGAGGCAACTCCGGCGACGCGGCACGGAAGGCCGCGTTCATCGCCTTCACGGCCTTCAGCGACTTGACGTTGGGCTTGAGGTACATCACCCCGCCAAGCGTGCCCGCAGCGATCTCCGCGGCCAGCGCCTGCACCGACTTGTCGCTGGCATCGTCGCCGGCAAAGCCGACCACGATCATCTGGCCGGCCATCTGCTCCAGCGATTGCGCCATCGCCGGGGCGGCCAGCAGCGACAGGAATACGGCAAGGATCAAAGCTTTCACGGGCGGCGTCCATCGAGAATCGACCGCGACCTTCTTCCCGCTTTGCGGCCGAATGGCAATCGTCAGCGGCCGAGGCTCATCCGCGGCACCTCTGGCGCGGCCA
This sequence comes from Devosia sp., assembly GCA_040007135.1. Classification (GTDB taxonomy): domain Bacteria; phylum Pseudomonadota; class Alphaproteobacteria; order Rhizobiales; family Devosiaceae; genus Devosia_A. Next base: position 4,189 of record JBDTVO010000206.1, read on the forward strand.
GCATGGCGCGCATCTCGGCCCCGGTCTTGGGCCGGCCGAAGTGATAGCCCTGCCCAACCTTGCACCCCATCATCTTGAGCATCCAGGCCTGGTCGGCCGTCTCGATGCCCTCGGCAATCACCACCTTGTTGAGCGCCTCGCTCAACATCATCACCGCCCGGATGATGACGCCTGCCTCCTGGTCCGCCGGCAGCCGCTTCACGAAGCTCTGGTCGATCTTGATCTTGTCGACTGGCAGCCGGCCCAGATAGCTGAGCGATGAATAGCCGGTGCCGAAATCGTCGAGCGCAATGCCGATGCCGAGGTTTCTCAGCTTCTGCAGGGCGCCGATCACCGGACGGGCGTTCGAAACGAAGATGCCCTCGGTGATCTCCACGTCGAGGCGGTCCGCCGGAAATCCGGTCTGCGCCAGGATATCGCGCACCTCGCCGACGACATCGACGAGGTCGAACTGGATTGGCGACACGTTGACCGAGAGTCGGAGCTGATGCGGCCATGTGACCACCTCGCGGCACGCGGCGCTGAGGATCCAGCGGCCGAGTTCGACGATCTTGCCGGTTTCCTCGGCGATGGGGATGAAGCGTTCGGGAGAGACCGCGCCAAGCTCCGGGTTGGTCCAGCGCATCAGCGCCTCGACACCCACCAGGCTGCCATCCTCGAGCGATGCCTGCGGCTGGAACATCAGCGAGATTTCGCCGCGCTCCATCGCCTGCTGCATGGCGGCCTCGAGTTCCTGGCGCGCCCTGAGGTTCTCGTCCATCTCCGGTGCGAAAGCGACAAACCCCTTGCCCGGAGTGGTACGTGAGACGTTGAGCGCCATGTCGGCATGGCTGAGCAGCACATCCGGGTCGTAGCCCGACACCGCCGTGTGCGAAAATCCGATGTCGGCGCCGATGATCGCACGGTGCGCGCCAAGGCTGTAGGGTTCGACGAGACGCTGTTCGATCAGGTCGCAGAACTGCCACGACTCGTCGGCGTCGAGGCCCGGATGGGCGAGCGCGAAAGCGTGGCCGGTGAGGCGTGCAACCAGCAGCGCGCCGGTCGAACGCAACCGGCTCACCACCTGCTTCAGCAGCATGTCACCCAACTCATGGCCGAGCGCATC
>JBDTVO010000207.1:0-5200 GCA_040007135.1 Devosia sp.
GCCTCGCCTGGTGGGTCGAGCGCGCCACGCTTCCCACGCCAGCCGCCGCCGGTCCCGCCATGAGGATGGCGCCGGCCCGCTGATCGCGGCTATAGGAGGAGCGTCGGCGGGATCATTCCCTGCCGACGCAACTCGTTCGGTGTCCCGCGACTTTCCCGCCCATGCAGCTCAAGGTCGCGTCCTACAACATCCGCAAGGCCGTCGGCCTCGACTGGCGCCGCCGCCCCGGCCGCGTGCTCGACGTGCTGAACGAGATCGGCGCCGACATCGTCGCCCTGCAGGAGGTCGATCGCCGCTTCGGCTCCCGCCTGTCCGCGCTCGACCCGGAGCTGATCGAGCGCGAGACCGACTACGTCGCCATCCGCTTTTCCCATCGCCCGCAGAGCCTCGGCCACCACGGCAATGTCGTCCTCGCCCGCCGCGGCATCACCGTGATCGACGCCCGGCCGATGGTGCTGCCGCATCTCGAGCCGCGCGGCGCCGCCGTGGCCGACCTCGAGATCGGCGGCCGCCGCATCCGTGCCGTCGGTATGCACCTCGGCCTGACGCGCAGATGGCGGCAGCTGCAGACCAGAGCCATCGTCGGCGAGTTGCAGGCCCTCGAGGCCAACATGCCGACCGTCCTGATGGGCGACCTCAACGAGCCCGACCTCAAGTCCGGCGTGCTCCGGGCCTTCGAGCATCGCCACACCATCGCCCAATGCGGCCCGAGCTTTCACGCCTCGATGCCGGTGTTCAGTCTCGATCGCATCATCGTCACCGAGGACATCGACATCGCCGAAGCCGGCGTCCACCTCACTCCCCGCTCCCGCGAAGCCTCCGACCACTTGCCCATCTGGGCGCGCCTCACCGTTCCCGCCTGACGGCCTCCTCGCTTCTCCGGACGCCGTCCTTCGTCCCCCAGAAAGGCGGAGGGTCGGGGTGGAGTTGACCCACCGGCCCTGACCCAGACCCATCCCCCGGGCGTCAAGCCCCGAGTTTACTGGACGGCCCCGATCCTCCGGCGTAAACGTCGATTCTCTCTCTTGGTCACATCCCGCACCGGCAACGGGGCGGATCGTGGCAGGGCCCGACAGGCCCCATACGGCAAGTTGCGATCAACCACCCAGCGTTTGCGCGGCCCGCCGCAGCGGCGGTTTTGTCGTGCCTGCGACATATTGTGCCCGTTAACGTTTCGGGCTAAAACGCGACAGTCGAATATTGCGGCCGACTGTCCGTGCCTGGCGAGCCTCTGAACACGCCTACCGACGTCACTTCCGGAAGTTCGATTGGTGAAGTCTTCCAATGGCTTGGGAGGCCGCCACGGCAGAGACGGGGAAAAGGGGCGTTTATGGCTACCGGCACAGTCAAATGGTTCAATGGGCAGAAGGGCTACGGCTTCATCCAGCCCGATGAGGGTGGGGCGGACGTGTTCGTGCACATTTCCGCGGTCCAGCGCTCGGGCCTGAACGGCCTCGATGAGGGCCAGAAGGTCAACTACGAGATCGTTAAGGACAAGCGGACCGGTAAGGCCGCCGCCGACAATTTGACGATGGCCGGCTAGGCCAACAGCGCGCAGCGTCCAGATCGAGGCGTGGCCGCTCCGGCCGCGCCTTTTGCTTGTCCTGCGGCGATCCACCGCAAGCCCTGGCGCCTAGAACGGCGCGAAGCAGTCGTAGTTGTGCTGCTCGGCAATCCTATCCCCCTCGAACCGCAGGAAAATCGCGCTCTCGCACGTCATTGCGTCGCCGGCCTTGAGGCCGGCAAGCGGAACCGCCAGAATCCCGGTCCACTTGACCTCGAGCGCCACTCGGTCGCCCGCCGCGACCACCCCCAGTAAATCGTAGTGCTCGCTCGCCAGCAGCGCCTTGCCACGCTGCAAGTCCTCGGCCATTCGCTGCGGACCGCGACGATCTCCATTTGGTTTCAGTCGGTTAGGGTGCTCGACTTGAACCGCATTCTCGGTATATAGGCGCCTCAGGGAGCAGTCGTCGCCGGCCTGGATTGCGGCAAAAAAAGCGCTCGCGCCGCCTTCACTGCGTCATCTTCCTTGCCCATCGCTGGCATAGCTCCTATTTGTCCAAAACCCCACAAAACGCTCGACTAGAACCACGATCTAGTCCATGCTGGAAATCAATTCCAGTTTGATCTTTCCGGAAAGGGAACCGAATGGCACGCGCCGCCGCCAAAAAAGTGAAAGCCCGCAAACGTTTGACCGGCGACGAGCGCCGCGAATCGATCCTCGAAGCCGCCCTCGGCTGCTTCCTCGAAAAGGGCTATATCGCAACCACCATCAACGACATCCGCGAAGCCTCGGGCGCCACGACCGGCTCGATCTACCACTTCTTTGACGGCAAGGGCGCCCTCGCCATGGCGCTGCTCGATGACGCCGTCGAAGGCTGGTCCGGCGAGTCCCAGGCATCGTCCGAGACGGCCGAGGCCGTGGTCAAGGCCAGCGCCTCGGGTCTGGTCAGCTGGGGCATGAAGAACCCCGAGCTGTTCCGCTTCATGGACGAAATCCGCACCCTGTCGGCCACCGCGCCGGAGTTTGCCGCCATCGCCGACACCCTTGCCGAGGGCCAGGGCTCGGCGGCTGCGAGCTATTCGAAGTTCATCAAGTCGCGCAAGGTCAAGGATCTGCCCTGGCCCGTCGCCCATTCGATGATCCTCGGGCCGGCCTACAACTTCCTTCGCCTCGCCACCACCGGCCGGGCCCGCGTCGCGGCCAAGCGCGCCGCCGACCTCATCGCCGACGCCGCCTGGGCGTCCGTCAAAGCGTAACCGCCACGCCGGCGGGGCCTCGGTCCCGCCGCCCTGCATACCGGCTTGACCGTTGCCCCGGTCGCGGGCACGGTCGAGCGTTCCCCGACAGACCGGCCGTGCCTCGCCCGAGCGCGACGCCAACCGCTTTTCGGGGCTGGAGACTGCGATGGACAAGATACCGATGACCCCCGCCGGGCATGTCGCCCTCAGCGAGGAATACCGCCGGCGAACCTCCGAGGATCGCCCGCGCATCATCGCCGCCATCGCCGAAGCCCGCGCCCACGGCGACCTCAGCGAAAACGCCGAGTATCACGCCGCCAAGGAGCAGCAGAGCCTCAACGAGGGCCGCGTCAAGGAACTCGAGAGCCTGCTGGCGCTTGCCGATATCATCGATGTCACCAAACTCAGCGGCACCACCGTGATGTTCGGCGCCACCGTCGAGATCCTCGAAGAGGACAGCGAGGAAAAGCGCAAATACACCATCGTCGGCGATGCCGAGGCCGATGCCGGCCACGGCCGCATCTCCATCTCGTCCCCCATCGCCCGCGCCATGATCGGCAAGTCCAAGGGCGACAGCTTCGAAGTCCCCGCTCCCGGCGGCACCAAGAACTACGAGATCACCGGCATCAAGTACGCCTGACCAGTCGACACGCATAGCTCGCCCATCGGCATCTTCCGATGGAGTTCGGCCCGCGAGGCCCGCCGGTCTTGTTGCCCAATCCGTGAGCAATCGTTCGTCCGGCTGTGACTTTTCGGTGAGTTTGCCCGGCAATCCTCAGGCGCTCCGGCACTCGTGACTTGAACAGGTGTGCCGCCAATGCCTATCTCTACGCGCCGGGAGAGGAGCGTCCCATGCATTCCAAAGTCATAATCGTCGGGTCTGGCCCGGCCGGCTATACCGCCGCCATCTATGCGGCCCGCGCAATGCTCGAGCCGGTTATCATCAACGGCATCCAGCCGGGCGGTCAGCTCACCATCACCACCGATGTCGAGAACTACCCCGGCTTTGCCGACGTCATCCAGGGCCCGTGGCTGGTCGAGCAGATGAAGGCGCAGGCCGAGCATTACGGCACGCGGACCATCAACGACCTCATCGTCGAGGTGGATTTCGACCAGCGCCCGTTCGTTCTCAAGGGCGACACCGGCACCACCTACACCGCCGACAGCGTCATCATCGCCACCGGCGCCCAGGCCCGCTGGCTGGGCCTGCCGTCGGAGACGCGCTTCCAGGGCTTTGGCGTCTCCGCCTGCGCCACCTGCGACGGCTTCTTTTACCGCAACAAGCATGTGCTGGTGATCGGCGGCGGCAATACCGCCGTCGAGGAAGCGCTGTTCCTCACCAATTTCGCCAGCAAGGTCACCGTCGTGCACCGCCGCGGCGAGTTCCGGGCCGAGCGCATCCTGCAGGACCGGCTGTTCAACAATCCCAAGATCGAGGTGCGCTGGAACACCGAACTCGCCGACATCACCGGCAGCGACATGCCGCCCTCGGTGACTGGCGCGACGCTGCGCAGCACCCTCACCGGCGAAGCCGAAGCCACGCCGGTCGACGGTATCTTCGTCGCCATCGGCCACACCCCGGCCACCGCCATCTTCCGCGACAAGCTCGACATGAAGCCGGGCGGCTACCTCAAGGTGCGGCCGGGCACCACCCAGACAAACATCCCCGGCGTGTTCGCCGCCGGCGACGTCACCGACGACGTCTTCCGCCAGGCCGTCACTGCCGCCGGCATGGGCTGCATGGCCGCCCTCGAGGCCGAGCGGTTCCTCGCCGAAGAGCATCTCGCCGAAGCGGCGGAGTAAGCCATGCTCGATTGGGACAAGCTCCGGATCTTCCACACCGCCGCGGAATCCGGCAGCTTCACCCATGCTGCCGAAAAGCTGAACATGAGCCAGTCGGCGGTGAGCCGGCAGATCTCCGCGCTCGAGGATGATCTCGGGCTTAAGCTCTTCATCCGCCACGCCCGCGGCCTCGTCCTCACCGAAGTCGGCGAGCAGCTGTTTCGCACCGCGCACCGAATGTATGCCGAGTTGCAGCAGGTCGAGACGCAGATGTCCGACAGCCAGGACGTGCCGACTGGCCAGCTCATCGTCACCACCACGGTCGGCATCGGCTCGACCTGGCTGTCGAGCCGCATTCACGAATTCCTGCTGCTCTATCCCGACATCACCCTCGACATAAAACTCAACGATGCCGAGCTCGACCTCGCCATGCGCGAGGCCGACGTCGCCATCCGCCTGCACCGGCCCAACCAGTCCGAGATGATCCAGCGCAAGCTGTTCACCGTGCACAATCACTTCTACATGTCGCTCGATTACCTCGCCGCGCACGGCGAGCCCAAGGCGGTCGAGGATCTCGACCAGCACCGCATCATCACTTTCGGCGAGCCGGTGCCGCAGCATCTGGGCGACATCAACTACATCGAGCGCCTCGGCCGCGCCGATTCCTCGCCCCGCC
>JBDTVO010000208.1:0-5187 GCA_040007135.1 Devosia sp.
GGCAGTCGCCGAAGGCATAGGCATAGACATAGAACGGCGAATGGATGAAGTGCGGGATGTAGCTCCAGAAGATGCCGTAGCCATCGTTGAGCTTGATCCCCGGCCCGAGGCTTTCCCGGCTCACCTCCAGCCAGATCTCGTTGAGCTGCTCGGTGGTCAGCTCGCCCTCTTTGCGGGCGGTGTGGACCCGCCGCTCGAAGCTGTAAAAGGCGATTTGCCGCACCACGGTGTTGAGCATGTCCTCGACCTTGGAGCTCAGCATCGCGAACCGATGCTTTTTGTCCGTGGTCTTGGCCAGCATCGAGCGGAACGTCAGCATCTCGCCGAACACCGACGCCGTCTCGGCCAGCGTCAATGGTGTGTTGCTGAGGATCGAGCCCTGCGGCGCCGCCAGCACCTGGTGCACCCCGTGGCCCAGCTCGTGCGCCAGCGTCATCACGTCGCGCGGTTTGCCGAGATAATTGAGCATCAGGTAGGGGTGCGCGCTCGGCGCCGTCGGGTGCGCAAACGCCCCTGGCGATTTCCCCGGCTTCACCGGCGCGTCGATCCAGCCGCTGCCGAAAAACGGCGCCGCCACCTCGGCGAGCTTCGGCGAGAATTTGCCATAGGCCTCCATCACCGTGTCGCGCGCCATATCCCAAGTGAAGGTGCGCTCGTCGCTTGTCGGCAACGGCGCGTTGCGGTCCCAGGCGTTGAGCTGCGCCTTGCCGAACCACTTCGCCTTCATCTGGTAGTAGCGGTGGCTGAGCCGCGGATAGGCCGCGCGCACTGCCGTCTCGAGCGCATCCACCACATCGCGCTCGACCGAGTTGGCCATGTGCCGGCTGTCGGCAATGTCGGTGTAGCCGCGCCAGCGGTCGGAGATTTCCTTGTCTTTGGCCAGCACATTGGTGATGTGCGTGAACAGCCGCGCATTGTCGTTGAGCGTCTTGTCGAGCGCATGGAACGCCGCCTCGCGCCGAGGCTCTTCTTTGTCCGACAGCCGGTGCAGCGTCCCTTCGATCGACAGCGTCTCGCCCTCGACCTCGACCTTCAGCGCCGCCATCGACTCGTCGAACAGCCGGTTCCAGGCCTGCGCCCCGGTCACCGACTTTTCGAGGAACAGCTCCTCGAGCTTGTCGTCGAGCTGGTGGGGTTTCGCCTTCCTCAGCTCGGCAAACCAGTGCCGATAGCGCGCCAGCCCGGTGTCTGCCTTGAGTGCCGCCTCGATCTCGGAATCCTCGATCCGGTTGAGCTCGAGCTCCCAGAACAGCAGCCCCGTCGACAGATCCGTCAGCGCCTGCCCGATATCGCCGAGAAACTTCGACTTCTCCGGGCTCTGCGTATCGAGTGCGTAGCGAAGATAGGAGTACGAGGCGAGCCGCCCGGTCACGTCGCCGAGCTTTTCCGATCGCGCGATCGCCGCGGCCAGCCCACCCGATCTCGCGAGCTCCGCCAGCCGGCCCTTGTAGTCCGCCTCGAATGCCCGGGCCTCCACCTTTGCCCAGTCGAGGTCACGCTTCAGCTCCGGTGAGTCCGGCGCTGGATAGAGATCCCCGAGGTCCCATTCCGGCAGCTCCCCGAACTCATTGTGGCCTCGTTGGGCGGCGGCTGGAGCACGCGGGATATCGGTCATCGTTCTCTCGTCCTTGAATTGTGCCGGACCTTAGTGGTCACACTTTTCCTTCTCAAGGCCGCGTCACCGTGATACTACATAGTACTACAGGGAAAGACCCAAATGGCAGAAAGCACGTCCATCAAGCTCGAAGACGGACTGAAGGCGCGTGTGCATGCTCTCGCAGAGCGAGAGGATCGCACGGCCAACAAGGTCATGAACGAAGCCATCGCCGATTACGTCGCCCGCCGGGAGCGCCGGCTTGCCTATCTCGCTGAAGTGGAAGCGCGCCATCGCGACATGCGGGACGCAGGCGTGCATATCACCGAGAAACAGGCCGACGAGTGGATCGAATCCCTGCTCCGCGGCGAGAACCCTCCGTTACCCAGATCGTGACACTGGATGTTTCCGCTCGAGTGGTCGCCCCACGCGCTTGCCGATCTCGGGCGTCTGCACGCTTTCCTCGCCAGAAATAGCCGGCGCGCCGCGGACCGGGCGGTCGTCACTATTAGGTCGGCAATCGAGTTGCTCCGGGAGTTTCCCGAAGCCGGCCGTCATGCCGATGACCTCTCGCTCGATCGACGCGAGTTGGTCGTTCCGTTCGGTCAAAGTGGTTATGTCGTGGCCTACGCCATTCGCAGTGCCGACGAGACCATCGAGGTCATCGATATCCGCCACCAGAGCGAAGCCGGCTACTGACCCTGCCCTCAGCCTTAAAGCCCGATTAACCGCCCCCACCCATCCTGCCCCGAAATGACACGGCGCGATTCGGGCGATGGGCGCCGGTATTCGCGCCGCAGGACAATAAGGGCGGCATGACTCGCGTTCTCATCGTTGACGACGATCCGGTCCAGTTGCGGTTGACCGGCGAGGTCACGCGCAAGGCGGGCTTCACCCCGGTCACCGCCGGCGACGGCGAAGCGGCCCTGCGCCACCTCCGCGCCGACCCCGGCTTTGCCGCCATGATCCTCGACCTCGTCATGCCGGACCTCGACGGCATGGCCGTGCTCGATGCCATGCGCCGCGAGTCCATCGCCACCCCGGTGATCGTCCAGACCGCGCATTCCTCGCTCGATACCGTGGTTTCGGCCATGCGCCAGGGCGCCGCCGATTTCTTCGTTAAGCCCGTCGCCCCCGAGCGGCTGATCATGTCGCTGCGCAACGTCATCAAGCTGGGCGAGCTCGAAACCATCGTGCGCACCGATCGCGCCCGCCGCGCCGGCACCCTGGGCCTCGACGACATCATCACCCGTTCGCCCGCCATGCACCGCGTGCTGAGCCTCATCCAGAAGGCGGCGAAGTCCCCGATCCCGGTGCTCATCGAGGGTGAAACCGGTACCGGCAAGGAGCTCATCGCCCGAATCGTCCAGGGCATGGGCGAGCGGTCCGGCCGCGCCTTCGTCGCCGTCAATTGCGCGGCGATCCCGGAGAACCTCGTTGAATCCACCCTGTTCGGACACAGGAAAGGGGCCTTCACCGGCGCCGTCGCCGACCAGCCCGGCAAGTTCGCCGAGGCCAACGGCGGCACCCTCTTCCTCGACGAGATCGGCGAGTTGCCGCCCGCCGCGCAGGCAAAGCTCCTCCGCGCCCTGCAGGACGGGGAGATCGAGCCGGTCGGCGCCACCCGACCTGAGCGCGTCAATGTCCGGGTCATCTCGGCAACCAACCGACGGCTGCTGAACCTCGCCCAGGCCGGCGTCTTCCGCGAAGATCTCTACTACCGGCTCAACGTCTTCCCCATCTACCTGCCGCCGCTGCGCGACCGCCCCGACGATGTCGCCCTGCTGAGCGCGCACTTCATCGCCCGTTTCGCCGCCGATGCCGGCCGGCGCGTCGCCGGACTGTCGCCCGCCGCGCTCGAGCTGCTGCTGCACTACGACTGGCCCGGCAACATCCGCCAGCTCGAGAACGCCATCTACCGGGCCATCGTGCTGAGCGACGGCGGCCTGCTCGAGATCGCCGACTTCCCCCAGATCGTCGCCCACAGCCTCGGCCGCGACGAGGCGGGCCGGATGATCGCAGCGCTGCCGGCGCCTTCAGCCCCCGTTCATGTCGACGCTGCCAGACCGCTCCCAATGAGTGCCAGAACGACGGATGCGCCGCCGGATCGATTCCTCGGCGCGCAGGGCGAGGTGAGCCCGCTCATCCACGTCGAACGCGACCTCATCGCCTTCGCGCTCGAGCGCTACAACGGACGCATGTCCAAGGTCGCACGCATGCTGGGCATCGGCCGCTCGACGCTCTACCGCAAGCTGCGCGACTACGGCCTCGAGGCGACAGCGGAAAGCGATGCTGCCTAGCCGGGGAGCTCTGGGAACCCCGTGATTCCCGTTGCCCAAAGGCCACATGGGGGTGTCACAAAAAGGTGAGCGGTTGCGGCCGTTAAGAGTTGTAGTTTAGGACCATCCGGTATTGCCGCAGGCGCGCCGAGTCCCTCCCGGCCCTGCTCGTACCGGTTTTTGATGGAGTGAATGCTTTGCGTCTTTTGACGGCGATGCTTTTGGCCGGAGCGGCCCTGTCCGCCACTGCGCTTCCCACCTTCGCGCAGGATGTCGCGGCGCCGGCAATTGTCACCAAGGCGGCGCTGGTGGTGATCGCACCGCCGCGCTCCGACCTCGCCAGGATCATCAAGGCCGGGCTGCAGAAGGCCTACTACGCCGCCTCCAAGGACACGCGCGCCTACGACCAGGCGCAAAAGCTCTATTTCTTCTACGGCGCGCGCGGCTTCGAGCCGCTGTGGCTGACCGCCGGCACCGATGGCGCCGTGAGTTTTTCCGCCAACGCCCTCAAGATCATCGACGTCTTCAAGAACGCCGCATTCGAGGGCTTCCGTCCGGCCGACTATCTGACGCCCGGCCTCGATCCGGGTGCCGCGGGCAGCGACCCCGACAAGCTCGCCGCGCTCGAGATGGCGTTTTCGCAGGCCGCCGTGCGCTACGCCCAGGACGCCTTTGGTGGCCGCATCAAGCCGACCTCGGTCAATCCGCTGCTGATCATCACGCCCAAGCGCATCGACGACTCCGACATGCTGCTGAAGCTGGCGTCGGCCGACGACCCGGCGAAGATTCTCACCGACCTCGATCCGTCGCATCCCGAGTTCAAGCTGCTGAAGGCGGCGCTGGTCAAATATCTCGACAATGACGGCGTCACCGTCGAGCACGTCAAGATTCCCGCCGGACCCACCCTCAAGATCGGCATGAAGGACGACCGCGTCCCGACCCTGCGCGATCGCCTCGCCGTCGAAGCCCCCGAGATCCCCGAGGGCGCCTCCGACGCCACCGTCGACACCACCTACGACAAGGCGCTCGCCGCCGCTGTAAAGGCGTTCCAGTCGTCGATTAACCTGACCGCCGATGGCGTGCTCGGCGCCGGCACCGTTGCCGCCCTCAATGCCGGGACCGGCATCAGCAAGGACGACATCATCGCCAACATGGAACGTTGGCGCTGGGAGCCCGACGATTTCGGCGCCTTCCATGTCGAGGTGAACATCCCCGAGTTCACCGTCTGGATCATGAAGGACGGCGAGCCGGTGCACACCACCCGCGTCGTCGTCGGCCGCCCGACCAATCAGACGCCGGTGTTCTCCGACGAGA
>JBDTVO010000209.1:0-5186 GCA_040007135.1 Devosia sp.
GCGCTGGCCCCCGGGGCCGCACTGCCACATCCGATTCCCCTCCGCGAACTCTGGCCCTGGCTGTCTCTGGCCGGCCTCGTCGCCCTGATCGCCATCTACTTCGTCGGCGCGGAGCAGGGCGCCACCTCGCTCATTTCCGGCATGTACGTGCATGAGTGGGTGCACGACGCCCGCCACATGCTCGGTTTCCCCTGCCACTGAGGGGTCCGACATGGCCAGAACCTTCCTGATCCGCGGGCTGCTTTGCGGCCTGGTTGCGGGTCTTTGCATTTTCGTCTTCGCCCACCTCGTCGGCGAACCCGGCGTCGATGCCGCCATCGGCTTCGAAGAAGCCGGCGCCCATGCCTCCCATCACATGGCCGGCATGACAGACGCCGCCGCGCCGGCGGAAGTCGAGCTCGTCAGCCGTGACCTGCAGTCCGGCTGGGGGCTGTTCACCGGCGTGATGATCTACGCAACCGCCCTTGGCGGGATGTTCTCGCTGCTGTTCGCGTTCGCTTGGGGCCGCATGGGGCGCCTCGGTGCACGCGCCAGCTCAGCGCTGCTCGCCGGCGCTGCCTTCGTTGCCGTCTACGCCGTGCCGTTTCTCAAGTATCCGGCGAATCCGCCGTCGGTGGGCAACGCCGACACGATCCAGTTCAGAACCGTGATCTACTTTGGCATGGTGCTGACTTCCATCGTTGCTATGATCGCCGCCATCAATCTCGGGCGGCGCCTCAAGGCAAGGCTTGGAGGCTGGAATGCGGCGCTGGCGGGCGGTGTTGCGTTCGTTGTCATCGTCGCCCTTGCCGCCGCGGTGCTGCCATCGTTGAACGAAGTGCCGGAAGCCTTCCCGGCCTCGCTGCTCTGGTCGTTCAGGCTGACGTCGTTCGGCATCCAGCTGCTGCTGTGGTCGGTGCTCGGCCTGCTCTTCGGCGAGTTGACGGAGCGATCCATCCGGCGAAGTTCAGTTGCGCCGTTCGCGGCGCAGAGTGTGCGTTAAGACGGCAATTAGCGGAGCATTAACCCTAACAAGGCATAAACGACGCGTCGTGTCTGTTGTGCCGAGGGTCTCATGCTCCGCCCCATTCCAAGTCTGTTGGCGCTCTGCGCAGCCATGCTCGTCGCCGCTCCATCGATAGCGGCCGACCCCAACGGCTACTGGGGCAATGATGGCAGCGATATGGGCGATACCGGCGGCGCCGGCCTTCGCAACGGCTATCCTGTCGAGCCCGGCGACTGGGCCGGACTCGGAGACAAGGACGATCCGCTGCGGCTCGAGTTCGGCGTCCGCTACTGGTACTCGATGGGTGCCGCCGACTGGTCCGACCTTGCCGGCCACTTCACTGCCACCGACACCTCGCATATCGGCGAGGCACACCTTCGCATCGAGGATCATTCGACCGACACATATGCCTCGGCCATCGGCGGCTACGCCTTCAAGCTCGATGGCACGTTCGACGATCCCAACGATACCGGCTCCATTTCTGGCGGCCACATCGGCTATCTCGGCGCCGATATCGGCTGGAACAGCTGGGGCAACCACAACGGCTCCGGCATCGGCCCGCTCGTCGGCTACATGTACTGGAACGATTCTCCGAACACCACGCGCTCGGGCTTCACCACCGCCGAGAGCGCCTCCGACATCACCTTTGATCCGACCACCGGCGCTACCGGCGTGCCCCTGGACAGCAAACCCAACAACATCGACATCCACATGTTGCGGCTGGGCGTACAGGGCAAGGGTGATCTGGGCTTCGCCGACATCACCGGTTCGCTCGCGGCCGTGCCCTACGCCAAGGTCAATGGCGTGCTCGGCAACGATGCGACCAGCACGACATACACCGGCGGACTCGGCAACATCGACACCATCAAGGCCTCCGAGACGACCCTCGACGGCTGGGGATACGGCGCCATGGCGGACGTCATGCTGCGCATGCATCCCACTCAGAACTGGACCATCGGCATCGGCGGTCGCGCCTGGTACCTGCAGGGCACGGCCGACGCCACCTACGCCACGGCGACCATCGGCGATCCGAGCGACAGCGACGCCGTCAACCCGCCCAACTACGACACCGGTCCCGGCTTCAACAAGCAGTACTTCATTGAACCGGCCAATCCCTTCGCGCTGATGCGCTTCGGCCTGCTGGCCGAAATCACCTACAGCTTCTAGCTCTCCCTCTTCCTGAGACCTTGTCCGCTTGCCCCTGCCGGGGCGAGCGGATAAGTCTCGCGCGGTTTTCGGAGAGGCGAATTGGTCGATCGTTTGCGCATCGCGCTGGCCCAGCTCGACCCCAAGGTCGGGGACCTGCAGGGCAATCTCGCGCTGGCCCGCACCGCGCTCGGCAATGCCGTGGCGGCCGGGGCCGACGTCCTGATGCTGTCCGAGCTGTTCCTTACCGGCTATTTCCCCGAAGACCTGTTCTTCAAGCCGCAGTTTCTCGATGATGCCATGGCTGCCGCACGCGACCTGGTCGAGGCGACGCGCAACACCACCGTAAGCCTGTTGCTGCCCACCGTGTGGCGTGAGCGCGGTATTCTCTACAATGCCGTTCTCCTGGCAGAAGCCGGCCGCATCGTCGCGCGCCGCATCAAGCGCGAGCTACCCAATGACGATGTGTTCTACGAGCGGCGCTATTTCACGCCCGGCCCACTTCCCGAGCCGGTGACCATCAAGGGCGTCAGCATCGGCGTCCCCATCTGCGAGGACATCTGGCACACCCCGGTGCCCGAGTATCTTGCCGCCCAAGGGGCCGAACTGCTGCTCTGCCCCAACGGCTCGCCCTATTGGCGCAACAAGCAGCGCACGCGGCGCGACGTCATGCGGGCGCGGGTGCGCGAGACCAACCTGCCGATCATCTACCTCAACCAGGTGGGCGGCCAGGACGAGCTGGTGTTCGACGGCGCCTCCTTCGCCATGGAGCCGCCCGGGACCATCGTCGTCCAGGGCAAGAGCTTTGAATCCGATTTCGTCGTGTCCGACTGGGAACGCACCAAAGCGGGCTGGCGCTGCGCCGCCGGCGAGGTGATCCCCCTCGCTTCAGTAGAGGAGGCTCCGTGGCAGGCCATGCTGCGCGGCCTCCGCGATTATGTGCGCAAGAACGGCTTCAGCAAAATCGTGCTCGGCCTCTCCGGCGGCATCGACAGCGCCCTCGTGGCTGCCATTGCCGCTGATGCGCTCGGCCCCGACAACGTCCACTGCATCATGCTGCCCTACCGCTATACCTCCGAGGACAGCCTCCGCGACGCCAGGGACTGCGCCACGCGCCTCGGGGTCCGCTACGACATCGTTTCGATCGGCAGCCCGGTGGATGAGGTGCTCGGCGAGTTGCAGCCGCTGTTCGGCAATTTGCCGCCCGACACCACCGAGGAGAACATCCAGTCGCGCATGCGCGGCCTCGTGCTGATGGCAGTCTCCAACAAGACCGGCGCCATGCTGCTCACCACCGGCAACAAGTCCGAGATGGCCGTGGGCTATGCCACCATCTACGGCGACATGAACGGCGGCTTCAATCCGATCAAGGACCTGTTCAAGATGGAGGTCTATCGGCTTGCCGCATGGCGCAACGCCCACGTGCCCGATGGCTCGCTCTGTCCGCACGGCGAAGTCATCCCGCAGGCGATCATCGACAAGGCGCCCACCGCCGAACTCCGCCCGAACCAGACGGATCAGGACTCGCTGCCGCCGTACCCGATCCTCGACGAGGTTCTCACCGGCATGATCGAGGGCGAGCTCAGCGTCGCCGCCATCGTCGACAAAGGGCAGGGCCGCTTCGATCGCGCGCTGGTCAAGCGCATCGAGCGCCTCGTGCTCCTCGCCGAATACAAGCGCCGCCAGGCCGCCCCCGGCGTCAAGCTCACCAGCAAGGCCTTCGGCATCGGCCGCAAATATCCCATCACCAACGGCTATCGCGACGACAGCGAAATGGTCGCGCGCGAACAGGCGGCGCAGATGCAGGGCGTCGAGTGAGCGTCGCTCCAGTCGTCCGCTATGCGCCGTCTCCCACCGGCCGCCTGCATCTGGGCAACGCCCGTCCGGCGCTGATCAACTGGCTCTTCGCGCTGCGCCACGGCGGCACGTACATTCTGCGGCTCGACGACACAGATCGCGAGCGCTCGACAGAGGAGTCGGCGCGCGGCATCGACGCCGATCTCGCGTGGCTCGGCATCGTGCCCCATCACAAGGTCCGGCAGTCCGACCGCACTGCGCTCTACGATGCCGCTCGCGACCGCCTGATCGCCGCAGGCCGGCTCTACCCGGCCTACGAGACGGAGGAGGAGCTGGAGATCAAGCGCGGCCGCGCCCGGCTCCTCGGCAGGCCGCCGCTTTACGATCGCGCCGCTCTCGCGCTCACTCCGGCTGAGCGTGCCGCCCACGAGGCGGCGGGCCGCAGGCCACACTGGCGTTTCCGCCTCGACGGCCGCCCCGTCGAATTCGCTGACCTCATCAAGGGGCCGCAGACGGTGAACACGGGCTCGATGTCCGACCCGGTCCTGATCCGTGCCGATGGCACATATCTCTATACATTGCCCTCGGTGGTCGATGACATCGACCTCGGCATCACACACGTCATCCGCGGTGACGACCACGTCAGCAACACCGGCACGCAGATCGAGATCTTCGAAGCGCTGGGCGGCGCCGTTCCGAGCTTCGCGCACCACAACCTGCTCACCGGCGCCGACGGCGAGGGCCTCAGCAAGCGGCTCGGCTCGCTGTCGCTGGCCGACCTCCGCGCCGACGGCTATGAGGCCCTCACAGTGGCGCTCGTTGCCGTCCTCACCGGCACCAGCCTGCCGGTCGAGCCGTTCCCCGATCTTGCGGCCTTGGCCGGCGTCTTCGAACTCGACGCCATCTCGCACGGTCCGGCTCGGTTCGATCCGGGCGAGCTCGACAGCCTCAATGCCCGCGTGCTCCACACTATGCCCTACGCGGCCGCACGGCCGCGTCTGCCTGCCGCGATCGGCGGGGCGGCCTGGGACATCCTCCGCGGCAATCTGCGCAAGTTCTCCGACATCGAGCAGTGGGCGGAAATCCTCGCCGCCGCGCCGCGCCAGGTGCCGCATGGTGACGACGCTGGTTTCCTCGCCGAGGCGCTCGAGCTGCTGCCCCCCGAGCCGTGGGACGAGTCCACCTGGTCCAAATGGACCGATGCGCTGAAGGCGCGCTCCGGCCGCAAGGGCAGGGCGCTGTTTCACCCGCTGCGGCT
>JBDTVO010000210.1:0-5175 GCA_040007135.1 Devosia sp.
ATGCCCACCGGCAGGCGCGGGTGCCCGACTGCATCAAGCTGACCCCGGAGAACGTCGGGACCATCGGCTGGATCCCCAAATCCTGCGCCTACCGCCGGATCGCCGAGGGCAGGGGCCTCGCCTGGTGGCACCCGCTGATCTCGGGCGACCCGCAGACAGTGATCGATGCCGGCATCTCGGTCCGCGACCGCACCGTGGCCGAGACCGAGGTGCGCCCCGGCACCTGGGAGGAGCATGTGGCCGAGTGGCCCGAGTACGAGCCGCCGGAAACGCTGTAGGTCGTTCGAGGCCCGCTTCGCGTCAGTCCGAGTCGGCTTCGCCGCCTTCGCCGTTGTCGGCGTAGGGCGCCAAGAGGTAGAGGCGCGGACCGGGAGCGGTGGGGTCGGTGTCGTAGAGCCCATCTTCGTCTTCGAGGAGGCGCAGCGTGACGTGCTGCTGGGCGTCGAGAAGCAGCACCGAGCCGTCCGTCTCATCGATGTTCCATGCGGTGAGCGCTTCGGCCGACGGGTAGGTCGCCGTGCACGGCTCCGGCACCTCGATCGCCCAGCCTCCGGTGGTCTGCTGGTCGGTCAGCATCAGCGGGCAGGTGGGCAAGGTCTCGTCCTCCTGGGCGAGGGCCCAGTCGCCGACCAGACCCTGCAGGTAGTCGGGCACACTCGAGGGTTCGGAGGCGTTCTGCGCCAGCGCCATCGCGCCGCCGGCGAGGACCGCCGCGAGTGCGAGCGCGAGTCTCGCGAGAATCGATCTGGCCATTGTCTCCTCCGCCGCCCGCGACGAGTCTAAGTGACACACAGGCTCCGCCGCAAGCGCCTTGCCAGCCGGGGCTTTGAGGGCCGCGAAAACGAACTTATCCCCGCGTGACGCTGCCGGGGTATAGTTCAGTTACGGTCACAGAAATGGGACCTGAGGCGGCAGGCCGCCAACCCCAGTATCGACGACGAAAGACGCGACCATGGCCGAGAGCCGCCTGGGCGATCGGCTCCCTGCATTCTGGGAGGCGGTCGGCAAGGACTACTACGACGACCAGCTGACGCTGCTGGCGCTGTGCAGCAAGCACGACCTGACGGTGGCCGAGTTTCAGCAGGCGCGCATGGCAATGGGCTGGACCCGGCGCAAGACGCGCAAGGTCAGCCGCAAGCTGCTCATCAACCGCATGTTCAAGCTGCTCGACCGCAGCATCAAGCAACTGGAAGTGACAATGACGACAACCGGCTACCAAGAGGTGATGGTGCTCAATCACCTCGCCAACACGCTGGGCAAGCTGATCGATATCGAGGCCGGCGCGCTGAAGCTCGCCAAGCCGCAGAAGGCGCGCGAGATGCACGACATCCGCAACAGGCTGGTGCAGCGGATTGAAGAGCTCAAGCGCGCCTGAGGAGGCGGCCTGGGCAGCGCAACTGTCGCAGGCGCAGTGCGGCGAGGTGTACTTCAACTGGCCGTTGTGGGCGCGGCCGGCGCAACTGCCGCCGCAAGGCGACTGGGTGACGTGGCTGCTGATGGGCGGCCGCGGCGCCGGCAAGACCCGCGCCGGAGCGGAATGGGTGCGAGGGCTCGCAGCCGAGGGGGTGACCCCGATCGGCATCGTCGGCGAGACGATCACCGAGGCGATTGCGGTGATGGTGAAAGGCCCGAGCGGCATCCTCGCGGTGACGCCGCCGGAGGAGTGGCCGAAGCTGAGCGAGGCGACGCTGCGCTGGCCCAACGGCGCCGAAGCGATGATCCTCGGCGCCTCGGACCCGGAGCGGTTTCGCGGACCGCAATTCGCGGCGGCCTGGAGCGACGAAATCGGCAAGTGGCCGAACGCCGAAGCGGCATGGGACATGCTTCAGTTCGGGCTGCGGCTGGGGGCACGGCCCCGGCAACTGGCGACGACGACGCCGCGGCCGACGAAGCTGCTGAAGCGACTTCTCGCCGATCCGCTGACGGCGGTGACGCGGATGACGACGGCCGAGAACAAGAAGCATCTGGCCGACGGATTCTTGAACGCCGTGGTCGCCCGCTACAAGGGCAGCGTGCTCGGACGGCAGGAGCTCGACGGCGAGCTGATCGAGGATTTGCCGGGGGCGCTGTGGACGCGCGACATGTTCCGGCGCTGGTCCGGAGAGACGGATGGCCGCGTGGTCGTGGCGGTCGATCCGCCGGCGACGAGCAACGCGGCATCGGACGGCTGCGGCATCGTCGTGGCGGGACGGGCCGGCGAGGGCATCGCCGTGTTGCGGGACTTGACGCTGAAGCCGGCGGCGCCGCTGCAATGGGCGCGGCGGGCAGTGGCGGCGTTCGAGGAGTTCAACGCCGACTGCATTGTGGCCGAGGTGAACCAGGGCGGCGAGATGGTGAAAGCCGTGCTCGCCCAGGTGGACCCGAACGTGCCGGTGCGCATGGTGCACGCCACGCGCGGCAAATGGGTACGGGCCGAGCCGGTGGCGGCGCTATATGCGCGCGGGCTCGTGGCGCACGCCGCGGGGCTGACGGCACTGGAAGACGAGATGTGCGGGTTCGGGGTCGACGGTGCCAGCGGCGGACGTTCACCGGACAGGGTGGATGCCCTGGTGTGGGCGGTGACGGAGCTGATGGGGGTGGGTGGACCGCGGGTGCGGGGATGGCTTTCGAATGTCTGATACATGGATGCAACGTTTGGTTGGCCATGTGCGCTGCTCAAGACAGGCCCGCACCCAATAGGCCTTCCGATTGCCGCGAATCGTAGCCATAACGAAGACGGCCCCGGTTGCAGCCGGGGCCATCCTTTAGACTTGGTTAACCGGATCGGTTCAGTTTTCGTAGATCGGGGCCGATCCGGCGTACTTCTGGACAAGGTCGATTGCGTCCAAGCAGTCCTTCTTGTTCCAGTAAGACTCAGCCGAGTCGGCCATGATCTTGTAGTTGCCGTTACGGCGGATACGCCAACGCCACTGGCTGGCGGTATCCTGATAGATGACGAAGTGCATGACAGAAGTCCTTTCAAGTTCGCACGTCGACAATTTGAAGCGGTACATGTTCGACTACCGCTTCGACGGATCGGAATACAGCATCGACATTTTCGCCCGGACGCCCGAAGAGGCCCGCGCAAAAATTTCTGCGCTCACCTTTGCCCGTCTTGCCGGGGAGGTGAGAGCAGTCGTACCGCTTCCTAGCGCTGGCCTGATCGGGAGGATCATCAAGCGCATCACGAAAGTATACAGAGCAGGCGGTTGATTCGGAACAGCTCAACCAAATTCTGAGTAGTACTATTGGGCAGCTTGGCTGCCCTTTATTTTGACCAAATGGTCGAGACTCTGGAAGCAAGAACAAGCTTCTAACGCATCGCGGTCGCGCACTCTGTTTCCCCTTTGAGCGCCGGCTATCTTGACCCGCATGAGTTTGACTTCACAGCGAGCGCTGCCCGTGCCAGCGTTGCCTCATGCAACTGCTTCGCTATTCCATCAATGTCACGCTCGACGGATGCGTCGATCATCGGGTGGGGATTGTCGATGGGGAACTGCATCGGCGCGCCGCGGAGACCCTGGCGCGGGCGGATGTGCTGCTGTTCGGCCGGGTGACCTACCAGATGATGGAGGAGGGCTGGCGCCCGGTGGCGGCCGGCGCGAGGCCCGACTGGGTGGACGACGAGATGGTGGAGTTCGCCAACACCATCGACGCGGCAAAGAAGTATGTGGTGTCGGCGACCTTGAAGGAGGTCGACTGGAACGCTGAACTGGTGCGCGGCGACCTTGAGGCGGCTGTCCGGCGGTTGAAAGAGCAGCCGGGAAGGGGAATCCTCACGGGCGGCGTGACGCTGCCCAGGGCGTTGGCGGAGATGGGGCTGATCGACGAATACGAATTTGTCGTCCATCCGCGGATCGTCGGACACGGGCCGGCGCTGTTTGCCGGGTTGTCGCAGACGATCGACCTGAAGCTGGTGGACCGTCAGGAATATGGCTCCGGCGCCGTGGCCCTGCGCTACGAGCTGAAGAGGTAGGTCGTGGACGAGCGCAACAACCGCATCTTCGCAATGCCCGTGGCGCGGGTTTATCCGCTCTATATCACCAAGGCTGAACGGAAGGGCCGCACCAAAGCGGAGGTCGACGAGATCATCCGCTGGCTGACCGGCCACACCCAGAAATCGCTGGAAAGGGAGCTGGCGAACGAGACGAACTTCGCCGACTTTTTCGCCCGCGCGCCAGGGATGAACCCGGCGCGATCGCTGATCACCGGGGTGGTCTGTGGCGTCAAGGTGCAGGAGATCAAGGAGCCGACGATGCGGGAGGTCCGCTATCTCGACAAGCTGATCGACGAGCTCGCCAAGGGCAAGGCGATGGAGAAGATCCTCCGGGCGTAGCGAGCGTCACACGAGCCCCGGAATGACGGCGCGGCGACCCTGCGGATAGTCAGCGAAATTCCGGCGATACCACGCGTGGTGGCTGACCGCGCGGGGGATGAGGTTGGCGGCGGTCCAGACGGCGAAGCTCAGAGCGGGCAGGTTCCAGCACATGAGCGCGAAGCCCGACCACTGGATGATTTCGCCCATGAGGTTGGGGCACGAGACCCACTCGAACAGGCCGCCGCGCGGAATGGTGTAGCCCTGCGTGCCATCGGCGCGGAGGCCGATGAGTCGGTTGTCGGACCAGAGGTTGATGCCGGCGCCGGCGATGAACACGGCGAGGCCGATGATGAAGCGCGGATCGGCAAGCCAGGCGGCAGGGTAGGGATCGCCGAACCAGCCGAGATAGAGGCCGTTGAGCCCGCCATTGACGATGTTGAAGGCGGCGGCGCTGCCGACGATGGCGAGCGGCATCGACTTGCCCTTTGTGTGGGTGCGCCACGGAAAGATCAGGCTGCGGTTGATGTAGTGCGCGCTCCATAGCGCGAAGAACACCCACATCGGCGCGGTTTTCGGATTGGGGCCGGCGAGGAACAGGCCGGCGAACACGACCAGCGAGACGAGCTCCATCAGGCACCAGCCAAGCTGGTTCGAGATCGAGGGGCCCCACTTCGTGTGTGCGTGCCGGCCGTAGGGCGCGGTGACGAAGAACGGCGTCGGGAACACCACGAGGGCGAGGACCGTCCAGGCGATCGCGGTGATGTTGAGGGCGGTCATCGTGGCCTCCAGATAAGCGGCGCCGCGCGGCGCGGCAGGAACAAGGAACACCAGATGCCAGGTTTGTGGAACCGTCTTTTCGGCGGCAGCGCTGCCGCATC
>JBDTVO010000211.1:0-5080 GCA_040007135.1 Devosia sp.
CCGCAACCAGATCCGCGCCGGCCTGCTGATGTCGCTCGAGAGCCCGTCGTCGCGCGCCGGTCAGCTCGCTCGCCAGCAGATTCTGTGGGGCCGGCCCATCCCGCTGCAGGAGACGGTGGAGCGGATCAATCGCATCACCGCCGATCGCGTCAAGCAGGTTGCCCGCCAGATCCTCGACAAGGGGAATGTCTCGCTTGCCGGCATCGGTCCCGTCCGCAAGCTGCCCGACTACGACTTCATCACTTCGCGGCTCAAGCACTAGTCTCGCCCATGGTGATGCTGAACTGGTTCGCGCGCGACCCCACGCCCACCCTGAGCGGTCCGCGGGTGCTGTTGCGTGCCGCCCGCGGACGCGACTATGAGGCCTGGCGCGACCTGCGGCGCCGCAGCCGCAATTTCCTCAAGCCGTTCGAACCGCGCTGGACCGAAGCCGACCTCAATCGGCGAGCCTACAATGCGCGACTGTGGCGCGGCCGGGCCGAAGCCGTGCGCGGCACCGACTTCTCGTTCCTGATCTTCAAGACAGACGCCGGCCGCGAAGCCATCGTCGGCGGCGTCACCATCTCCAATGTCCGCCGCCGCGCCGCCCAGTACGGCAATCTGGGCTACTGGATGGGCGAGGAGTTTGCCGGCCAGGGGTTGATGACCGAGGCGGTCGGCCTGACCCTGCCATTCTACTTCGAAACTCTCGGTCTCCACCGCCTCCACGCGGCCTTCATGCCGCACAACCTCGCCAGCCGCCGCGTCCTTGAAAAAAACGGAGTCCATGAGGAAGGCTACGCCGAGAACTACCTCCAGATCGACGGCAAATGGGCCGACCATGTTCTCTTCGCCTTGACGCGCGAGCAGTGGGACGCGCGTCTCCCCGCCACCAGGCCGTGAATGCTTGTGGCAGGGGGGAAACCCCGATACCAAGTCCGCTGGCGTAATGTCCCGGGCAGGATGACCATCAACGCAATGCGGCTCTCGCTCGCCTTCGCGGCGGTTCTGCTCGTCGCGTGCGCGGCCGCCCTGCCGGCCCGTGCCTTCGACGTCGTCACCGCTCCCGAGGAGGTGAACGCCGTCAACCTGACGTCGACCGTCGATGTGGTCACCGGCACCAACGGGAAGGTGCAGCTGTCGACCGCCCCCGGCGAAGACGGGATCATCCGCCGCATCGAGGTGCTCGCCACCAATGGCGGCACCAATCCCAACTGGGCGCTGTTTGCGCTGCGCAACGATTCCGACACGCAGATGGACCGGCTGCTCGTGGCGCCGTTCTTCCGCCTGCCTGGCTCCGGTGTATTCCGCCCCGACCTCGGCTCCGAGCGCATCGCCTCGCTCACCCCCAGCGCCGGCATTCGCCCCGTCCGCCTCACCGACCGCGAGGCCGACGTCTTCGAGGTGACGCTCGATCCCGGCGCCACCGTCACCTTCGTCGCCGAGCTCTCCGGCCGCAATCTGCCCGAACTCTATTTGTGGAAGCCCGACGCTTACCGCGACTACGTCAACTCATTCACGCTGTTCCGCGGCGTGGTGCTGGGCGTCGCGGCGCTGGCGGCGGTGTTCCTCACCATCATGTTCGTGGTGCGCGGCCGCGGCATCTTCCCCGCCACGGCCGCCTTCGGCTGGGCGGTGCTGGTGTATCTGCTTGTCGATTTCGGCGTCTTCGGGCCCCTTGTCGGTCTCTCCAACGGCAGTACCGCGCCCTTCCGCGCCGCCGCCGAGGCCGGCATCGCCACGACTCTGTTCGCGTTCCTGTTCATCTACCTCAATCTCCATCGCTGGCACTTCCGCTTCATCACGCTGGCGCTCGGGCTGACGGTCGTCTTCTTCGCGCTCTTCGCCTTCGCCTTCTTCCAGCCCTCCATCGCCTCGACGATTGCGCGCGTCGTCCTGGCGCTGCTCGCCATCACCGGCTGCTTCCTCATCCTGCTGCTGGCGCTGCGCGGCTACGATCGTGCCGTGCTGCTGGTGCCCACCTGGGTCATCTACATCGCGTGGATCTTCTACGCCTGGCTCGTCATCACCGGGCAGGTCAGTAACGACGTGGCGCAGTCGGCGGTGGCTGGCGGCCTCGTGCTCATCGTCATGCTGCTCGGCTTTACCTCGGTGCAACACGCCTTCTCGGAGGGACAGGTGTCGGTCGGCACGCTCAGCGAGGTCGAGCGACGAGCCCTGGCGCTCACCGGCTCCGGCGACTTCGTCTTCGACTGGAACATCGAACGCGACCGCGTCTCGGTGTCCGACGAGCTGTCGGTTCGCCTCGGCGAGCGGCGCGGCGCGCTCAAGGGCGCCATCAAGCGATGGCTCGATCGCATCCACCCCGAAGACCGCGACCGCTTCCGCACCGCCTTCGACACCCTGGTCGAGCTGCGTCGCGGCAAGGTCTCGACCGATATCCGCCTTTCGGGACACGATGGTAGCCACCGCACCTTCCGCATGCGGGTGAAGCCGGTGCTCGGCGGCGATGGTCAGGTCAACCGCATCGTCGGCACCCTGCAGGACGTGCACGAGGACCGCGCCTCGCGCGACCGCCTGCTGCACGATGCGGTGCACGACAGCCTCACGGGCCTCCCCAACAAACAGCTCTTTCTCGATCGGCTCGAGCGTTCGCTGGCCCGCGCCAAGCTGCCCAATGGCATCAAGCCCGCGGTCTTCCTCATCGATATTGATCGCTTCATGGAGCTTGAAGAGCGCGTCGGCCACTCCGCCGCCGATTCCGTGTTGCTCGCCATCGCCCGTCGCGTCACCCGCATCATGCGCCCGCTCGATACCATCGCGCGCCTGCAGGGCGACCAGTTCGCCGTGATCCTCGCCTCCGAGGCCGCC
The DNA here is from genome assembly GCA_040007135.1 of Devosia sp. GTDB lineage: Bacteria > Pseudomonadota > Alphaproteobacteria > Rhizobiales > Devosiaceae > Devosia_A. The sequence continues at coordinate 2,812 of JBDTVO010000211.1, forward strand.
GCCGGCAAGATCGCCGAGGCGGCCGAGCAGATCCGCAAAGCGCTGAAGGCGCCGTTCAATTTCGGCGACCGCGACCTGTCGCTCAGCGCCTCGATTGGCGTCACCATCTATGACGGCAACCCGGCCACCGCCGAAGACGTGCTGCGCGACGCCGAGCTCGCTATGTACTACGCCAAGCGCCTCGGCGGTGACCGCATCGAGGCCTATCGCGCCTCGGCCCGCTCGATCGCCGCTTACACCCGCGCCAGCGAAGAGGATCTCGACCGCGGCCTCCGCCACGGCGAGCTCGAGGTGCAGTTCCAGCCCATCATGGATATCCACACCGGCGAGATTGCCGGCGCCGAGGCGCTGATGCGCTGGAACCATCCGCAGCGCGGCGTTGTCGCCCCCGAGGAGTTCGTGCCGCTGGCCGAGCGGACCGGCCTGATCGACCGTCTCGGCCGTCTCGCCTTCGAGCAGGCCGCCAACCAGACGCGAGAGTGGATGCGCACCTTGCCGCTCCCCGAGGACTTCTTCGTCTCGGTCAATCTCTCGCCGACGCAGTTGCAGACCGAGACGCTGCTCTCCGACATGCGCGCTCTCGTCGCCGAAAACCGGCAGATCGCCTCGCACCTGAAGCTCGAGATCACCGAGGGCCAGGTGATGGCCAACCCCGAGCACTCCGCCTACATGCTGAGCGCGCTCAAGGCGATGGGCCTCCGGCTCGCCCTCGACGATTTCGGCACCGGACACTCATCGCTGAGCTACCTGCACCGCTTCCCGGTCGACACCATCAAGATACCGGCGGCCTTCGTGCAATTCGCCGACGACAGCGGCCTCGCCCACACGCAGGGCCCGATCATTCGATCGATCGTGGCGCTTGCCACCGAACTCGACCTCACGGTCATCGCCGAAGGCGTCGAGACGCTGGAGGAGATCGAGCGGCTGCAGCAGCTCAACTGTCAGTTCGCGCAGGGATTTGCCTTCGGCGCGGCGATGACGGGCGCCGACTTCACCAAGCGTCTCGCCACCCAGCTCGGTCGCTAACGTGAGGTCTAGGCGTGTCCGGCCGCGCCGCTGAGCGTCGCCCGGGTGATCCCCAGTTGTGCGAGCGCCATGTCGTAGCGCTCCTGGAGCGCCGTTCCAAACAGCAGGTTGCGCGAAAACGGCACCGTCAGCCAGCCATTGAGGGCGATTTCGTTCTCCAACTGTCCCGGCGCCCAGCCGCAATAGCCCAGCGCAAACACCGCCTCCGCCGGCTCACCCTGGAAGGCCATGGCCTTGAGGACATCGAGCGTCGCCGTCAGGCAGATGTCGTCGTTGACGACGTACGAATTGCCCTCGCGAAAATAGTCCGGCGAATGCAGCACGAAGCCGCGCCCGCGCTGCACCGGCCCGCCGCGCAGCACCTCGCGGTCGCGCACGGTCGAGGGCAGGCGGATGATCTCGTCCTTTTCGCCAAGGTCGAGTTCCTCGAGGATGTCGGCGAAGCGCATCTCCTCGATCGGCTGGTTGATCACCAGTCCCATGGCGCCGTCGTCGGTGTGGCCGACGACATAGATCACCGTGTCCTGGAACCGCGGGTCGCCCATGTCTGGCATCGCCACCAGGAACTGGCCCCTCAGTGTGTTCATCCGAACTCTCCGTCCACCCAATGTAGCTCACCCCGCTGTGGCGGCAAGATGCTGGTCACGAAGCCCTGATCTGCCGTGTCTTCTGTGCCCGCCACTTCTCCTGTATCGACGGCGCCGATGCTCAGATTGCTCCTCATCCTCACTGTGACGCTTGCCGCGTCCCCGGCCTTGGCCGGCGCCAGCGCCTGGCAGGAGCTACTGCCCGGAGTGATGGCGCGCCTCATTTCAACCGACGTCGTGACGGGCGGACGCCTGCTCGCCGGCTTTGAGCTGGATTTGCCCGAGGGCAGCAAGACCTACTGGCGCAACCCCGGTGAAACCGGCATTCCGCCGATCTTCGATTTCTCCACCTCGAGCGGCCTGTCGAACCCCGCCATCGCCTGGCCGCATCCGCTCGCCGAGCGCGACCAAGGCTATCTCGACTACGTCTATCGCGGCCACCTCGTGTTGCCCCTCAAGGTGTCCGTCGCCGGCGCGGCTCCGTCCCTCGGCGTCAAGGTCACGCTCGGCATCTGTTCCGATGTCTGCGTGCCGGCCACCGCGAGCTTCGTGCTGCCGCTCAACCTGTCTCGTCCCGACGAGGGCCAGGGCATCCGGCTCGAGCAGGCCGTGGCCGACGTCCCGGTGCCGTGGGACCGCCCGCAGCCCGCCCTTGG
>JBDTVO010000212.1:0-5077 GCA_040007135.1 Devosia sp.
GCCGAGATAGTCGAAGGTGTAGGCCATGTGCAGCTTGTCGCCGCCCGAAGTGTAGGCCGCCATCAGCTCCATCTGGTGCTGGCTGTCGCCGATCTCGCCGACAGTGGTCTTGGCGCCATAGTCGTCGGTGAGCCGGCGCAGCCGCTTCAGGAACTCGACGTTTTCGCGCTGGCTCTTGTCGTAGAGGTGCTCCTGAAAATTGTAGGGGTTCACCGCCGGCGCCGTCGAGGCATTGAAGTCCTCGGGGCGGACCACCGGATTGTTCTCAAGCCCGAGCGAATGGAAATAGAAGTTCACCGTATCAAGACGGAAGCCATCGACGCCGCGCTCGAGCCAGAAGCGCATGTTGTCGAGCTGGGCGTCCTGCACGGCGGGATTGTGGAAGTTCAGGTCGGGCTGCGAGGCGAGGAAATTGTGCATGTAGTACTGCATGCGCCGGCTGTCCCAGGTCCAGGCGCTGCCACCGAAGATCGACAGCCAGTTGTTGGGCGGGGTGCCGTCCGGCTTGGGATCGGCCCAGACGAACCAGTCGGCCTTCTCGTTGGTGCGGTTGAGGCGGCTCTCGGAGAACCACGGGTGCTTGTCGGAGCAGTGCGAGATCACCTGGTCGATGACGACCTTGAGCTTGAGGGTGTGGGCTTTCTCGAGCAGGCGATCGAAATCGCCGAGGGTGCCGAAAATCGGATCGACGTCACGGTAGTTCGACACGTCGTAGCCGAAATCGCGCATCGGCGAGGTGAAGAACGGGCTGAGCCAGATGCCATCGACGCCGAGATCGGCCACATACTCGAGGCGTTCGGTGATGCCGACGAGGTCGCCGATACCGTCGCCGTTGTGGTCCTGGAACGAGCGCGGATAGATCTGGTAGATGACCGAGCCGCGCCACCAATCCCGGTCGGGCGCCGGCTCGTGCGGCGTTTTCTGCTCAGTCATGAGCGGCTGCGCCACCACCTCGAAAATCCTCCCCGCGGCTCCCGGGCGGCTGCCGATTCACGGCCGGCAGCCGACGATTTGCCAAAACGTTTTAGTTGGCTATTCTTAGCGTTGGAGGAGACGGGAGGTCAACTCCGAGGGGAACCGCGCCGAGCCCGCTCGCATCGGCCATTTTTGTTGATTCTCATAGACTTATGGAAAAGCCGCGCAAGCCGAGTGCCGTGCTGGCCGCGTTGGGTCGCAGTGTGACGATCAAAGACCTGGCGGCGGAGCTGGGGCTGTCGATCACCACCATCTCGCGCGCCCTCAACGGCTATTCCGACGTTGGCGAAAAGACCCGCAGGCGCGTCACCGATGCGGCAGCCCGGCTTGGCTACCATCCCAACCGCAACGCCCAGCGGCTGGTGATGCAGCGCACCCACAACGTGGCGTGGGTGCAGACAGACAATGAGCTCAAATACCTCGATCCGCACTTCGCCGAAGTGATGGCGGGAGCGCTGGGCCAGGCCCGGGTGCTGAACTACGACATCGTTCTAACAAGCCACGCGATCGATCGCGAAATTCCGACCTACGACCGCTATGTCCGAGACAACAGCGTCGACGGCTTCATCGTCGACCTGCCACGCGAGAACGACGAGCGGGTGACGTACCTGATGGACACAGGCCGGGCGTTCGTCGTCCACGGGCGGGAGCGGCGCTGCGACCGCTACGGCTGGGTCGACATGGACAATTACGGCAATTTCTATCGGCTGGCGCGGCTGCTGATTGCCAACGGCCACCGGCGCATCGCACTGATCAACGGCGACGAGCATTTCAACTATGCGCTGTACCGGCACAACGCGGTCCGCGATGCAGCGCAGGACGCCGGACTGCCGGAAGACACTTTCGTGCTGTTCAACTCGTCGCATCCGATGGGCGATGCGGGATTTACCCTGACGGCGAGTGCGCTGGCCGACCGCGAGATCACGGCGATCATCTATTCGTCGATCCTCTTGCTGATGTCGGGCTACGAACTGCTGATGACAGCGCCGGACCGCAAGGGCCGACCGATCGCCGTCGCCACGATGGACGACAATCTGCGCCATCTCGATCCGACGCGGCTGGCGCTCCGCGTCAGTTTCGTGCGCTCGTCGCTGCACGACGCCGGGGCGGCGTTGATCGCCGAACTCAGCCGGCAATGCGACGAAGGGCGGCCACCTTCCGGTACCATGATCCCCTCGGTGTTTCAGATCATCCCGGGGCTCGACCGGACCAGCATCGACGAGACGCTGCCGGTGCATCGCCGCAACCGCATCGGCTAGAGCCGGTCGGCGCCGCCCCTGGCGCTTATTTGACAGAACCGGCCAGCAGGCCGCGGACGAAGTAGCGCTGCAGCGAGAAGAACACGATCAGCGGCACGACGATGGTGATGAAGGCGCCAGAGGTCAGCAGTTCCCAGTCGGAACCGTGGGAGCCGAGAAGGGTCACGAGCCGTCCCGTCAGCACTGTGCGATTTTCCTGGGCGCCGAGGAAGACCAGGGCCACGAGCAGATCGTTCCAAACCCAAAGGAACTGGAAGATCGCGAACGAGGCGAGCGCCGGGAAGCTCAGCGGCAGCACCATGGTCATGAAGATCTTGAAGTGCGAGGCGCCATCCATGCGCGCCGATTCCATGATCTCGCGCGGCAGCCCGACCATGTAGTTGCGCAATAGATAGATGGCGAGCGGCAGGCCAAAGGCGGTATGGGCCAGCCAGACGCCGACATAGCCCTTGCTCTCGACGTGGAAGGTGTTGGCGACTCCGTTGTAGATGCGCAGCACCGGAATGAGCGACATCTGCAGTGGCACGACCAGCAGGCCGACGACGACGATGACGGCGAGCGTCCGTCCGGGGAACTGCATCCACGCCAGCGCGTAGGCAGCGAACGCAGCGATCATGATCGGGATGATCGTCGCCGGGATGGTGACGGTGGCGGAGTTGATGAAGGCCCGGCCGATTCCGTCGGCGGTCAGCACGCGATAGTAGTTCTCGAGCGTAATGCGCGGCGGGATCGCCGAGACGAAATAGAGGCGCGGCGCGCCGGGATAGTCGAGCTTGGTCGGCGAACTCCACACATAGTCGCCGTTGGCCTGCACGGTGACTTCACCACCAAACCGCATAGGCAGGGTGCCGCCGGCGGGCGCAGCGGCGATCGCATCGCTCGCCGTGCCGAAGCTCTGGATGGTACGATGGGTGTCACCGGCAAGCAGGTTGCCGCGCAGCACGAAGGAGCCGTTTTCTTCCTTCTGCTCGGTGGCAACCGGAAGCCGCTCGGCGTCCTGATGCGTGGCGGTGACGAACGAGGTCCACCAGCCCGACGAGGAGAGCTGGTCGCGATCTCGAAGCGAGGAAACGAACAAGCCGAGAGTCGGGAACGTCCAGAGGACCACAAAGAACAAGAGCAGCAGATTGGCAGCGATCTTGCCGATGCTGATGCGTCGAAGCCAGGTGGGCGCCGCCGGCTGGGCTGTGTCGAGCGTAGCTGCTGCCGTCGCCATCAGCGGGTCCCCACATCTGCAGCCGCACGGCGGATATTCCAGATCATCACCGGCGCCACGGCCAGCATCAGGATGACCGCGAGTGTCGAGCCGCGGCCGAAATCGCCGTAAATCAGCATCCACTGATACATGAGATTGGCCAGCACCTGCGTCTGGAACTCGCCGTTGGTCATGGCGAAGACGATGTCGAAGACCTTCAGCACCGTGATGGTGATGGTGGTCCACACCACGATGATGGTGCCCCAGATCTGCGGGATCATGATGGTGAAGAAGATCTGCACGCTGTTGGCGCCGTCGATCCGTGCCGCCTCCAGCGTCTCCTCGGGGATGCCGCGCAGGGCGGCGCTGAGGATGACCATGGCGAAGCCGGTCTGGATCCAGATCAGGATCACCATCAACATCAGCGAGTTGAGGACCGGGATGGTGAGCCAGGTCTGGGCAGGGAAGCCGAGCGCCGTGACGATGGCGTTCAGAACGCCGATCTGCTCGAGGTTCTCGGCGCGGTAGGTGTAGACGAACTTCCAGATCACCGAGGCGCCGACGAAGGAAATGGCCATCGGCATGAAGACCAGCGACTTGGCGATATTGCCCCACCACAGCCGATCCGCGAGCGTCGCGATGACCAGGCCGAAGGCCGTCGACACCGACGGCACGATAATCAGCCAGCCGAGATTGTTGAGCGCGGCACGCCAGAAGCCGCCGTCGGTGAAGGCCCAGGCGTAGTTGCTGAGCCCGACGAAATTGTTGCCGAACTTGTCGAACAGCGACAGCCGGATGGTCTCAAAGACCGGGTAGATCATGTAGATGGCGAGGAAGAGCAGCGCCGGAAAGATGAAGAGCCAGGGGCGAATCTGCGAGCGGCGCGTATCGCGTCGAACATCGGCTTCAGAGGCGACAAGGCCAGGCGCGGTGGCATAGAGCCGGTCCAGAAGCCAGTTGGTGCCCCAGAAATACGCGACTGCTGCTGCGATGGCGATACCGGCCGCCAGAAGGGCGCCGAGAACCTGCTGGATAATCTCCTGATCCAAACCACCCTCCCCAGGGGTTTGTCGGGGCCGTTGGTCCGACCCTGCCGTTGGGCAGAACGTGGACCCGGCGCGTACGCCGGGTCAAGCAGTGTTCGTGAAAGCCTAGAGCTTGGCCCAGGCGTCATCGATCGACTTGGCGACATCGGCGGCGCTCTTGCCGTTCACGAAGTCGACCATGCCGGTCCAGAACGCACCGGCGCCGATGGCACCGGGCATCAGATCGGAGCCGTCGAAGCGGAAGGTGGTGGCATTGAGAAGAATGTCACCGAGCTTCTTGAGCGAGGGGTCGGAGTAGGCGGCCGTGTTCACCGACTTGAGCGCGGTGAGGAACGAGCTGTTGGGCTCGTGCATCCACACTTCGTGGGCGATCGGGGTGCTGAGGAAGTCGATGAACGCCTTGGCGGCCGGCGAGTCCTTGGCGATGGTCACGAGGTTACCCGAACCTTCGACCGGGTTACCCAGTTCCGGGTGGGCTTTCATCGGCGGCAGGTAGAAGAAGTCGTAGTCCTGACCGGCGACAGAGCCCTTAGGGAAGAATGAGGTGACGAACGACGCCTGCTTGTGCAGGTAGCACTGCGGCGGCACGGTGAAGAGGCCCT
>JBDTVO010000213.1:0-5075 GCA_040007135.1 Devosia sp.
CATGCGCTTTCATCTGCGGAGCGAGCCCGCGCCCGAGCCGCGCCGCCGCCATCACGTGCAGGTCCCAGTAATATTGCCATTTGTCATCGGTGGCGTCGGCGATGGTTTCGTTCGAACCGGTGCCGGCATTGTTAATGAGGACATCGGCGCCACCGAGACGGGCGGCTTCGGCGATCACCCGGTCGCAGCCGGCCGCCGTCGCCACGTCGGCAGCCACGCCGACCGAGGTGACGCCGTAGGTGCTGCCGATCCGCGCTGCCTCGTTGGCGACACGCTCGGCATTGCGCGCGGTGATGAGAACGTTGGCGCCTTCGGCGGCGAAGGCCTCGGCGACCGCGAGGCCGATGCCGACGCTGCCGCCGGTGATCACCGCGAGCTTGTTCTTGAGGCCGAGATCCATGTCTAATCCTTCACTGCGCTGCTAGATGAGCCCGTATTGCCTGGCCTTGTTGCGAAGGAACGGCAGGCCGTTGCCCATCACCACGGCTTCGTTCTCGGCGACCGGACGCCAGACGCTGAGGCCGAAGGCCAGCAGCGGGTCCATGTTAATGAAGCTCTCCATCGCCAGCCCGCCCTTGAAACCGATCGCCGCGAGGGTCGCAAAGGTTTCGTCCCAATGGCAGTTGCCCTCGCCCGGTGTTCCCCGGTCGGACTCCGACAGATGGATGTATCGGAGGTGCTCGCGGGCGGTGATGATGCCGTTGCCCATGCCCTTTTCTTCGACATTCATGTGGTAGGTGTCGAGGTGGACGAAGACATTGTCCATGCCGATGCGCTGGACCAGCGCCACGGCCTGCGCCGCGGTGTTGATGATGTGGTTCTCATAGCGGTTGACGGCTTCGATGCCGAGATCAAGCCCGCGAGACTTGGCGTGCTTGGCGGCCGCAGTCATGGCGCGCGCGACATTGTCGAGCTCCTGCTGCGTCGGCGGCACCCCGGTGCGCTCGCCGATGCCGCCGAAGGTGACGCCGGTGAGCGTCGTGGCACCAATGTCGGCGGTCTTATCGAGGGCAACGCCGAGAAATTCGATCGCCGCGTCAGGGTGCTTCGAGGCCCAGGCGCGCTCCGGAAGGCCGAGCGAGCAGACCGCCTTGAGGTTGTTCGCCGCGAGCAACTTGCGCGTGTGCGCAGCATCGACCGAATGCGGGTCAGCGAGTGAGATCTCGATGAAATCGAGATTGTACTTCTTCACCGCCGCCACCGTGTGCTCGGCTCCCGCCACGGTCCAGCCGCTGGTCCACATGCTCGTATGTACGCCAAATCCGTTCATCGCTTGATCCTCAAGAATGTGAGTTGTCCTGCGGCCCACCGCAAAATCATGACGGCCACCAGCATGATCCCCCAGATCGCCGTGGCCAGGTGCTGGCTGGCGCCCAAAAGATTGAGGCCAGACGACAGCAATTGCAGCACGATCAGCGCCAGGAACACCGACACCACCTTGCCGAAGCCGCCGAACGGATTGACCCCGCCGAGAAAGCAGGCGAGCACCGTGATCAACAGGTAGGATTCGCCGTGCCCGACGCGCACCGAATTGAACCGCGCCATCATGATGATGCCGGCAATCGCACACATGGCGCCCGAGAGCGCATAGATCCACGTCACCACGCGGCGTGTCGGGATGCCCGAATAGCGGGTCGCTTCGATGTTGGAGCCGATCATGTAGTTGGAAAAGCCAAGCCGCGTCCGGCCCATCAGCACGTGCCAGGCGCCCACCGCGAGGAGCAGGATCAGCAGCGGGATGGGAAAGCCCCAGATGCTGCCGTGGCCGAGCGGCTGGATGAAATCGGGAAAGCCGGAGATATCGGCGCCGCGCGTCAGGAACTCACCCAGCCCGCGCACGAAGATCATCATCGACAGCGACACAAGGATGGGATGGGCGCCGGTGTAGGCGATGACCGGCCCCATGACGAGCCCGGTGGCGGTGCCGACGCCGACCGCCAGCACCGAACCGACGACGAACGCCAGGACGCCGGCCTCAGGCCCGCCATTGACGTGCAGGAACCAGGCCAGCGTCAGGCCGCAGAGATTGGCGGTGAAGGTCACCGACAGGTTGATGCCGCCGGCGATGATCGGCATGAGCATGGCAAGCGTCAGCAGGCCGAGCTCGGGTAGCTGGAAGGCCACCGAGTTGAACGTGTCCATCGACAGGAACTGCGGCGACATCAGTCCGAAGAAGGTGATGACGGCGACGAGCGCCAGGAGCAGGCCGATGTTTTCGGCGCCGAGACGGGTGGTGATCCGCCTGAACCAGCTCCGTTGCGTCCGTCTGTCGAGGGTCGTGGGATTGTCGCTCATGTGCTGCGCCGCGCGCGGATGGCCGCAAGCATCTTGCCGAGCGGCGCATTGGACAGGGTGATGGCGGCAAGGATCACCGCGCCGACGATCATCTTGAAGGCGTAGGGCGAAATGCCGAGCAGGTTGAGCGCGTTCTGCGTCACCGAGATCAGCAGCACGCCGAGCACGCAGCCCAGCACCGTGCCGCGCCCGCCACCGAGTCGTGCCCCGCCGAGCACCACCGCCGCCAGCACATCGAGCTCGCGTCCGGCGAGGGCGTTGGGCACCACCTGCTGGGTGTAGTGAACCTGAGCGACGCCGGCGATGCCGGCCATCAGGCCGAGCCAGCCGAAGGCAACGAAGTGCATGGCGGCGATGTTGATGCCGAGGCGACGTGCGCCTTCGGGATTATCGCCGAAGGCGTAGAGCTGCCGGCCGATCGAGGTGTGGCGGATCAGCACCCAGGTCGCCACCACGCACGCCGTCATGATGGCGACCGGCAGCGTGAGATCTGCCCACGCGCCGTTCGCCTGCTGGAACTCGATCAGCATGGTGCGATGGATCCACCAGTCGGGCAGATTGTAGATCGAGACGCCCTTGGTGAAGAACATCAGGAGGCCGAAAAAGATGTTGAAGGTCGCGATGGTGACGACGATCGAGATGATGCGGAAATAATAGATCAGCGCCGCGTTGAAGGCGCCGAGTGCCGCCCCGACCAGCGCCCCGAGGACGAGCCCGCTGACCCAGTCGCCACCGCCGACCTTGGCCAGCAGCGTTGCGACGACATATTGCACCACCGACGCAGCGACGGCGAACGAGATGTCGATACCGCCGGCGATTAACACCACGAGCAGGCCGACTGCGAAGATCAGATTGACCGAGCTGGTGTTGAGCAGGTTGAAGAGATTGGCGACGGTGAAGAACTGCGCGCTGCTCAGCGACATGCCGATGGTGATCAGCAACAGGACGATGACCAGCCAGGTCTCCGTCGGATTGGCGCGCAGCAACTGCGGGATGCGGACCTTAGCCATAGACGGCCGCCTCGAGGTCCTTCAGCGTGACTGTGTGCGGGTCGTATTCGGCAACGATGCGGCCGGCCGCCATGTGCAAAATCCGGTCGGCATTGAAATAGACCTCCGGCACCTCGTCGGAGATGAGGAGGATGGCCAAGCCCTCGGCCGCGAGCTTCTCGACGATCTCGAAGATGCCGGCCCGTGCACCGACATCGACGCCCACCGTCGGTGAGTCGAGGATGAGCAGGCGGGGGCCGACCGCCAGCCATTTGGCGATGGCAATGCGCTGCTGGTTACCACCCGAAAGAGTGGAGATGGCGTCGGTCGGCTGGCCGATCTTGATCGCCAGATCCTCGATCCAGCCGCGCACCAGCGCGTCTTTCTTGCGTCCCGAAATCAGTCCGGCTCTCAGCACCTTGTCGAGCACGGTGATCACCGTGTTGTCGGCGATCGACTGCTGCTGGATGAGGCCTAGTGCAAGCCTGTCTTCGGACAGGTAGCCGATGCCCCCGGCAATGGCGTCGCGGTTGGAGCGCGCGTTGAGTTTCTTGCCGCCGACGGTGATGCTGCCGGCCTGCGGCCGCAGCATGCCGAAGATCGACAGCGCCAGCTCCGTTCGGCCGGCCCCGAGGAGGCCCGTGAGCCCCACGGTCTCGCCGCGGCGGATGGTGAGCGAAACGTCCTCGTAGTCACCGGGCCGGCTGAGACCCTCGACCGCCAGCACGATTTGGGCCGCGGCATTGTCGCGCGTCCGCACGGTGGTCTGGAAGGTCTTGCCGGTCATCAGTTCGGTGAGCCGCGACTGGGTCATGCCCTCGGTCGGATAGACACCGACCAGTGTTCCGTCGCGAAGGACGGTGACGCGGCTCGAAATCTCGAGCACTTCGGCAAGCCGGTGGCTGACGAACACCACCGCGACACCGTGCGCCGACAGCGTCCGCACGATATCGAGCAGACGGTCGGTCTCCGAGCGGGTCAGCGACGAGGTCGGCTCGTCCATGAAGATGATGCGGGCTTCGCCGGCGAGCGCCCTCGCAATCGCCACGATCTGCCGTTGGGCGATGGCGAAGGTGCGCAGCGGCGCGTCGATGTCGAGATCGGCGCCAAGTCGCGCCAGCGCGTCCCTCGCAACGGTGCGCATCGCGCCGTGGTTGATGAGATGCGGCACCGCTCCCAGCACCTGCCGGATGCCGATATTTTCGGCCACCGTCATTTCAGGAAACAGAGCCAGGTCCTGCCAGATGACCTCGATGCCCGCGTGGTGCGCGGCGACGGGGGTCATTGCCGAAACGGCGCTGCCGCCAATGGCGATTTCGGCGCCCGGCGCCGGCTGGTAGACGCCGCTGATGACCTTGATCAGCGTGCTCTTGCCGCTGCCGTTCTCGCCAGCGATGCACTGGACTTCGCCAGGAAGCACTTCAAAGCTGACGTTCTGCAGGGCTTTGACGCCGCCGAACGTAACGTTGATGTTTGCCAAGGACAGCACCGGGACCGGGGCCATCGCGATAGCTTCGCTGGATATTGTGGGCATGCTCTCACCCGTAGGGGTCATAGCGTACGCACCGGACCGCACGACGCGGCCCGGTGCATCCGGGAGATTGTCTTACGACTAGAGACCCATGCCAGCGAGCATATCGATCGTCTCCTTGTTGATCGGCTGCAGGCTGTCGACGATGATGTTGCCCTTGTCGAAGTCGGGGTGCACGACACCGAGGCCCTCGATGGTCATGCCATCGGTCACCTTGCCGCCGCCGGCGAGATAGTCGCCCAGCGTCACGAAGACCTTGC
>JBDTVO010000214.1:0-5043 GCA_040007135.1 Devosia sp.
GTCATCTGTACAACTGGTACGATACGCAGGATCTGCGGCCGCTCGATCCCCGCTATGTTTCATCTGTCGACAGCGGCAATCTCGCGGGCCACCTCATCGCGCTCGCCAATGCCTGCGCCGGATGGCGAGGTGCTGCCAACTCGCCCGCGCTCGCCTTCGAGGGGATCGCCGACGCCGTCGAACTCGCCCGCGAGGCGGCGCAACATTTGCGCGATGCCCAGCGGAGCCAAACTGTCACCTGGCCTCAGTTTGATGCGACCCTGGCCACATTGCAGTCCGGATTGATTGGGGCTGCCAGCGGCAGCTCGGCGGAGCGACTAGCCACGCTCTCCGAACACGCGGCAACGTTGCTCGATATCGTCGAGGCCCTCGCGATGGAGCGGGGCGGCGACAGCGTTGCCGATCTGGTGTTCTGGGCACGCGCCTGCGCAGGGGCCATCGACAGCCATCGCCGCGACGTTGCGACTGGAGCGGAGGCGGCCAAGTCCCTCGACCTGCGGCTCGCGACTCTAGAGTCTACCGCCCGGTCGACGGCGATGGCGATGGAATTCGGATTCCTGCTGGACGAAGAGCGCCGGCTGCTATCGATCGGGTACCTCGTCGCCGAAGGCCTGATCGATCCAAACTGTTATGACCTGCTGGCATCCGAGGCGCGACTGGCAAGTTTCGTCGCGATCGCCAAGGGCGACGTGCCGGCCCGACACTGGTTTAGGCTCGGCCGCGCGGCGGTACCGGTCGGTCACAGCGCGGCGCTGATTTCCTGGTCTGGATCGATGTTCGAGTATTTGATGCCGTCGCTGATCATGCGAGCTCCCGCGGACAGTCTCCTCGCCCACACGAACCGCCTGATCGTGCGTCGCCAGATCGCTTATGCCACGAGCCTTGATCTGCCCTGGGGCATTTCGGAATCGGCTTACAACGCCCGCGACCTCGAATTCACCTATCAGTATTCGAACTTCGGAGTTCCCGGTCTGGGGTTGAAGCGAGGGCTCGCCGACAACCGCGTCATCGCGCCCTACGCAACGGCACTGGCGACGATGGTCGATCCGGGGGCCGCCGCCCTCAATCTGGTAAGGCTAGAAGCGGAGGGTGCGCTTGGACGCTACGGCTTTTACGAGGCACTCGATTATACTGCCGAGCGGCTGCCCAAAGGCCATCGCGTCGCCATCGTGCGCGCCTTCATGGCGCACCATCAGGGCATGACCGTCGTTGCCATCGCCGATGCGCTTCTCGACGGCGTAATGCGGGCGCGGTTCCACGCTGAGCCGATCGTGCAGGCGACGGAACTGTTGCAGGAGCGGACGCCGCGGGAAGTGGCGATCACCCGTCCGTGGGCTGCCGAAGTAAAGTCGGGCGCCGGCGCCCGCGCGATCGAGCCGCCCAGCGGCCGACGTTACGCCACGCCGGATCAGTCTGTGGTTGCCACGCACCTGCTGTCCAACGGACGTTTTGCGACCATGCTTACGGCTGCCGGGTCCGGCTACAGCCGCTGGGGCAATCTTGCTGTTACCCGCTGGCGCGAAGACACAACCAGCGATGATGCCGGCTCCTATGTCTTCCTGCGCGACCTTCAAGGCGGGCAAGTCTGGTCAGCTGGCTACCAGCCGACCGGCGTTGATGCGGAGCGGTACAGCGTCGTCTTCAACGAGGACCGCGCCGAATTCGTTCGTCGCGATGGTTCGTTGACGACGACGATGGAGGTGGTCGTTTCCTCGGAAGACGATGCTGAAGTCCGCCGCGTTTCGGTGTCAAACACCGGCGGCCGGACGCGCGACGTCGAAATTACCTCTTACGCTGAGCTCGCGCTGGGACCGCAGGCGGACGACGTGGCGCACCCTGCCTTCGCCAAGATGTTCGTCGAGACCGAATATCTTGCCGACCTGGGCGCTATCGCCGCGACGCGGCGGCGGCGCACCCCGACAGAGCCAGAAATCTGGGCCGCGCACCTCGCTGTGGTCGATGGCGAAGCGATCGGAGCGCAAGAGATCGAAACGGACCGGGCGCGCTTCCTCGGTCGCGGCAACACAAGTCGGTCGCCCATAGCGGCAATAGACGGACAGTCGCTTTCTGGCACAGTGGGGACGGTTCTCGACCCGGTCTTCGCACTGCGGCGGCGAGTCAGGATCGCACCCGGCACCACTGCGCACGTGGCGTTCTGGACGATGGTGTCTCCGACGCGCGAGGCGCTACTCGACCAGATCGACAAGCACCGCGACGGCACAGCCTTCGAGCGGGCCGTGACGCTGGCCTGGACGCAGGCCCAGGTGCAGCTTTACCATCTCGGGATCACCGCGGGCGAAGCCGCCATGTTCCAGCGCCTCGCCGGACACATCATTTATGCCGGTCCGACATTGCGTCCTTCCTCAGATACCATCGCGCGCGGAGGAGGTCCGCAGTCCGGACTTTGGTCGAAGGGGATTTCCGGCGACCTGCCACTCTTGCTGTTGCGGATTTCCGACGCCGACAATCTCGATCTCGTGCACGACCTGCTACGTGCTCATGAATACTGGCGGCTGAAGCAGCTCGCTGTCGACCTGGTGATCCTCAACGAACGGCAATCCTCCTATGTGCAGGATTTGCAAATCGGTATCGAAACGTTGGTTCGAAACCGGAAGTTCGCGCCCCCGGCGCAGGGGGGCGGCTCGGTAGGCCAGGTCTTCACCTTGCGGACCGACACCATGCCACCGGAGACCCAAGCGCTGCTTGCGTCGGCAGCGCGGGTTGTCCTTGTGGCCCAGCGCGGCAGCCTCTTCGACCAGCTCGATCGCATGGTCGACACGGCTGCGCCAAGGCCCGTTCCTCGCCGCGCCGTCCGAGGTACAGTGCCAGCGTCGCCCGTCGATACGTCAGGCCTCGAGTTCTTCAACGGCCTCGGCGGCTTCGCGAATGGCGGCAAGGAATATGTCACCGTGCTTGGGCCGGGCCAGTCGACGCCGGCGCCGTGGATCAACGTTGTGGCCAACGCTGGCTTCGGCTTTCAGGTGGCCGCCGAGGGCAGCGGCTACACGTGGTCGGCAAACAGCCGCGAAAACCAGTTAACGCCGTGGTCCAACGACCCCGTCGCCGACCATCCGGGCGAAGCGATCTACCTCCGCGACGACGACACCGGCGATCTTTGGAGCCCGACAGCTTCGCCGATCCGGGAGAAGGCTGCCACCTACGTGGCCCGGCACGGGCGAGGCCATAGTCGCTTCGAGCTCGAAGCGCACGGCATCGCATCGGCGCTGACGCAGTACGTGCCAATGGAAGGCTCGATCAAGATCTCACGGCTGGTGCTCCGCAATCGGTCCGGCCGACCCCGCACGATCGATGTCACCGCCTATGTGGAGTGGGTGCTCGGCACCTCCCGCTCGGCAACACTGCCGTTCGTGGCCACCGAGATCGACGCGGTGACCGGGGCCATGTTCGCGCGCAACCGATGGAGTGCGGGCTTCGGCTCGCACGTCGCCTTCATCGACATGGCCGGACGGCAGACTCAGTGGACCGGCAACCGAACCGAATTTATCGGGCGGAACGGTACCCTCGCCAACCCTGTGGCGCTAAGCGCCGGCCGCCCGATGTCGAAGGCTGTCGGCGCTGGAGTTGACCCCTGCGGCGTTCTCGGGACGAGACTCGATTTGCCGGCGAACGGCAGCGTCGAGGTGGTCTTCTTCTTGGGCGAAGCCACCAGCGCCGACGCGGCGCGGGAGCTTATCACCCAATATCGCGGGGCCGATCTCGACGCTGTTGAGGCCGAAGTTGCCAATTACTGGGACGACACCTTGGGCGCGATTCAGGTCAAGACGCCAGATCGATCGATGGACATCGTGCTAAACGGGTGGCTGCTCTATCAGACGCTTGTGTGTAGGGTCTGGGCCCGCTCGGCGTTCTACCAAGCGAGCGGCGCCTACGGCTTCCGCGACCAGCTCCAGGATGGCATGGCGCTGGTGGTCGCGAGGCCGGCTTTGACACGCGAGCACCTGCTCCGCGCCGCCGGCAGGCAATTCGTCGAGGGCGATGTCCAGCATTGGTGGCTGCCCCACTCCGGCCAGGGCGTGCGCACGCGCATCTCCGACGATCGGGCTTGGCTAGCTTACACGGTTGCGCAATACGTGGAGACGACCGGCGACTCGGCCATCCTCAACGAGGCGCTGCCGTTTCTCGAGGGTCAGGCGCTGCTGGATGGCGAAGCCGACAACTTTTTCCTCCCTACCATCGCTGACCGGACGGCCACGCTCTTCGAGCATTGTTCCCTGGCGCTCGACCACAGTTTGGCGCTCGGCGCCCATGGGCTGCCGCTGATCGGCACAGGCGACTGGAACGACGGCATGAACCGCGTCGGTGACGAGGGAAAGGGCGAGAGCGTTTGGCTCGGCTGGTTCCTCTATACGGCGCTGCAGGCGTTTATCCCCCTCGCGACACGACGATCGGAGAAGGCGAGGGCCGCAAAGTGGCGGACCCATGCCGCCACGCTCAAAGCCAACCTCGAGCACGAGGCGTGGGATGGCGACTGGTATCGGAGGGCCTTTTTCGACGATGGCACGCCGCTCGGCTCGGCCGCTGACGACGAATGCCGAATCGACGCCATCGCTCAGTCCTGGGCCGTGCTGTCAGGGGCGGCAAACCCGGAGCGGCGAAACCAGGCCATGGCTGCGGTCGAGCGCGAGCTGATGCCGCCGCAGGACCGGCTAGCCCTGCTGTTTGCGCCACCCTTCGACAAGACGCCGCGCGACCCGGGCTACATCAAGGGCTATCCGCCGGGCATTCGCGAGAATGGCGGACAGTACACGCACGCCGCGCTGTGGTCGGTATTGGCCTTCACCGCCCTGGGAGAGGGCGACAAGGCCGCGAGTCTTTTTTCGCTGCTCAATCCGATCAATCGCGCCCGCACCCGGGCCGACGTCCATCGCTACAAGGTCGAGCCCTACGTCGTCGCTGCCGACATCTACGCCCGGCCGCCGCACGTCGGTCGAGGCGGCTGGACCTGGTACACCGGCTCAGCCGGCTGGATGTACCGGTTGCTGGTCGAATCGCTGCTCGGGCTTTCGCGCAGCGGGAACAATC
>JBDTVO010000215.1:0-4997 GCA_040007135.1 Devosia sp.
CCCTGACCCCTCCCCGCATGGGGGAGGGGGACACCACCTTCGGCGCCCTTGGCTTTCGCTCCTGCCGCGATCGCGCCACAAGCGGATTATTGCCGTTCCTGCGCCTCCCTCCCCCATGCGGGGAGGGATCGAGGGTGGGGGAAGCCGCTTGCTCGAGCGCCTCGACGATCACCTGCCAGACCCCATCGGGGTTCACCATTACGTCGTTGTTCCAGAACCGCAGGACGCGAAAACCTCGGCCCGAAAGATAGTCGTCGCGCATGGCATCATTGGACTGTGCAAGATCGTCGCCGTGCGTTGCGCCATCGACTTCGATTGCAATGCTTGGCTGCAAACATGCAAAATCGACGTAGTAGGCGCCGATTTGTACCTGTCGGCGAAAGTGAAACCCAACCCGGCGGAGGGAATAGAGTATCCGCCACATCGCCTGCTCGGGAGGGGTGAGGTTGGCACGGAGCTTTCTCGCAAGTTCAGTGACCACCTCGCCCCCCACCCTTGATCCCTCCCCGCGAGGGGGAGGGAGTCGACTGCAATACCTTGCGTCTATTGCCCGCCCATCACGCCGATGAAGTCGGAGACCCAGCGGTTGTAGGGCACGCACTGGTCGCCGCCGTTGCTGCACTGGGCAACCGGCGTCTTCCAGAATGCGAGCTTGTCGTAATAGTCCCAGCCGTTTGCGGTGCAGCCGGCATCGGTCAGCAGTTCGTTGCCCTTGCAAGCGGCATCGACCACCGGGAGCGATCCGAACCAGTAGGCGACATCGCCCTGCACCTTGGGCTCGAGCGAATGGTTGAGCCAGAGATAGGCGCAGTTGGGATGCGCTGCATCGGCGGTGAGCATGGTCATATCCGACCAGCCGGTCGCGCCCTCCGCCGGGATGGTCTGCGCCACATGCGCGCCGGTGCCGAGCAGCGTATTGGTCATCAGCGGCCACGAACTCGAGGCGACGATGCCCTCGGTCTTGAAGTCGTCGACCTGCACCGAATAGTCGAGCCAGTAGCGGCCGACCAGCCCGCGCTGCTTCTTCAGGAGATCAAGCGCTGCCTGGTACTGCGGCTCGGTGAGTTCATAGGGATCGGTGATGCCGAGCGAGGGATCCTTCGCCTTCAGGTACACCGCCGCGTCGGCGATGTAGATCGGGCCGGCATAGGCCTGCACCCGGCCCTTGTTGGACTTGCCGTCGGGCAGGTTCTGCTCCTCGAACACGACGCTCCAGCTCGTCGGGGCCTCCTTGAACACGTCGGTGTTGTAGAGGAGCACGTTCGGTCCCCACTGGTACGGAATGCCGTAGTGCTTGCCATCGACGGCGTACCAGGCGCCGGTCTTGAGGCGCTCATCCACATTGGCCCAGTTGGGCACGAGGTCGGTGTTGACCGGCACCACCTTCTTGCCGGCGATGAGGCGGAGCGACGCATCGCCCGAGGCCGTGACGAGGTCGAAACCACCGCCGTTGATCAGCGTCACCATTTCGTCGGAGGTGCCGGCAACCTTCACGGCAACCTTGCACCCGGTGTCCTTCTCGAAGCCGGTGACCCAGTCGATCCCTGGATCGCTTTCGCCGCGTTCGATGTAGCCTGCCCAGGCGACAATGTTCAGCGCACCTTCGCCGGGGCCAACGGCGCTCGGCATGTCCTGCGCCAGCACCATGGCGTTCATCGACGCCATTGCGCAGAGCGCGACGCCCACCCTCAATGTCGATTTCATAACGCTTTCTCCCTGTGGAGGCCGACCTCGTTGAGCCGGTCCCGAAGGGCGGGAGCGTAGCGCGCCGGTGTGCCGCCGCCAAGCCGTCTATGCGGCGCTATCTACCTGAGTGGACAAGCGTTCTGAACCAATCTCGCACGCCGCGCGCGAGCCGCGTTGCCGATTGCCACGCCGGGGTCGACTTGATCCATGTCAGCGCCCGATCGCGCAGGCCGCCGATCCAGCCCATCAGCCGGGCGAACCAGGCGATCTTCATGAGCTGGCCGCGGCCGACATGATAGATGCGGTCGAGCGTGAAGATGCTGAGCAGGTAGGAAACGACCAGCAGCACGATGCCGCGCACGAACAGCCCCGTCGCGATCCAGTAAAGCGCCAGGACCTTCAACGGCTCGACGAGGACGAACGGCACCAGCAGCACCACCAGCACCGCATAGGGCGGCAGGCGGGCGATCAGCGCCCCGATCTGTTCGAACAGCCTGAGGCGCCCGAGCCAGCCGATCAGTGGCCGGACAAAGGGAAAGATCAGCTCGTCGAGCGCCGCCCAGACGAGAACGACGATGGTCGCGACGACGCGGCCGATGGCCCGGAGAAACACCATGCGCCCTAGATGGGGGGCGCGCGGGCCGCAACGCAAGCCCTCGCGCAAAGCGGTGGCCTCGCGGCCAAAGCCCGGCTAAGGTCGCCCCGGGAAGCTGCAGGCGAACTGGACGAACAACGACTTTGTCGATCAAAGCCGCGATTTATCACCTCACCCACTACACCTACGACCGCCCGGTCGTGCTGGCGCCGCAGATCATAAGACTGAAGCCGGCGCCGCACTCCAAGACCAAGGTGCTGAGCCACTCGCTCCGGGTGTTTCCCGAAAAGCACTACGTCAACCTGCAGCAGGACCCATACGGCAACTGGCTGAGCCGTCATGTCTTCCCCGACCCGGTGCGCGAACTCAAGATCGAGGTCGACCTTGTCGCCGACATGACGATCTACAATCCCTTCGACTTCTTCGTCGAGGAGAGCGCCGAGACCTGGCCGTTCGTCTATCCCGAGACACTGCGCGACGATCTGTCGATCTACATGCGGCCGCAGCCTGCCGGCCCGCTGCTGACGCAGTTCCTCGCCGCCGTCGACCGGACGCCGCGCAACACCGTCAATTTCGTCACCGAGCTCAACGCGCTGGTGCAGCGCGAAGTCGGCTACATCGTGCGGCTCGAGACCGGCGTGTTCGAGCCGGAAGATACGCTGGCGAAGGCGCAGGGAAGCTGCCGCGACAGCGGCTGGCTGCTGGTCGAGGCGCTGCGCCATTTCGGCCTCGCGGCGCGCTTTGTCTCCGGCTACCTGATCCAGCTGAAGCCCGACCTGGTATCGCTCGACGGGCCACCGGGCACCGACCACGATTTCACCGACCTCCACGCCTGGTGCGAGGTGTATCTGCCCGGCGCCGGCTGGATCGGACTCGATCCGACCTCGGGCCTGTTGACCGGCGAAAGCCACATCCCGCTCGCAGCCACCCCGCACTACCGCAACGCCGCGCCCATCAGTGGCGCGTTCTCGGCGATCGGCCCGGTCCACACCGACTTCGCCTTCGACATGAAGGTGACGCGCATTGCCGAGCGCCCGCGCATCACCATGCCGTTCTCCGACGAGAGCTGGACTCGGCTCAACGCGCTTGGCCACAAGGTCGATGAGGCGCTGGCGCAAAGCGACGTCCGCCTCACCATGGGCGGCGAGCCCACCTTTGTGTCGATCGACGATTTCGAGAGCGGCGAGTGGAACACCGACGCCGTCGGACCAACCAAGCGCGCCAAGGCTGACGCACTGATCCGCCGGCTGCGCGAGAAAATCGCGCCGGGCGGCTTCCTGCATTACGGCCAGGGCAAGTGGTACCCGGGCGAGACGCTGCCGCGCTGGACCTTCTCGCTCTACTGGCGGCGCGACGGCCAGCCGCTATGGCGCGACGACACGCTGGTGGCGAAGGAAGCCCAGCAGACGGCGGCGACAGGCGACAGCGCCGGCAAGTTCCTCGCGCATTTCGCCGAGAGCCTTGGGCTTTCCGGCGAGACCATCGATGCCGCCTATGAGGACCCCGGCGAGTGGCTGCTGAAGGAAGCCAACCTGCCGGCCAACGTCGATCCTTCGAACTCGGAGCTGGCTGATGCCGAGGCGCGCTCGCGCATGGCGAAGGTGTTCGAGCGCGGACTGACGACGCCCACCGGCTATGTCCTCCCCGTGCAGCGCTGGAACGCCATTGCAGCCAAGTCGCACTGGGTGTCGGAGAAGTGGAAGACCAGGCGCGGCAAGCTGTTCCTTGCGCCCGGCGATTCACCGGCCGGCTACCGCTTGCCGCTGACCGCGCTGAAGCACCTGGGGGCGACGAGCTACCCGCACGTGCTGCCGCGCGACCCGCTGCAGCCGGTCGGCGAGTTGCCGCCGGCCGACGAACTGCTCCGTGCGCGGGCGCAGCCGACCGCCTCGTTCACCGCCGATGCCGGCAACCAGCAGGACCGCGCCGAGCAGGTAATCTCCGAGATCGAGGGCGAGGTCCGCACGGCCGTGACGGTGGAGGTCCGCGACGGGCACCTTTGCGTCTTCCTGCCGCCGGTCGAAGAGCTCGAGGACTATCTCGAGCTGGTCGCTGCGGCCGAGGTCTCGGCCAAGACGCTGGGCCTCCCGGTCAAGATCGAGGGCTATCCGCCGCCTTTCGATCCGCGGCTCAATGTTATCCGCGTGGCGCCCGACCCGGGCGTCATCGAGGTCAATATCCACCCGGCCGCGACCTGGGACGAGGCGGTGGCGACGACCGAGATAGTGTACGAGGAGGCGCGGCAGAGCCGGCTCGGCGCCGACAAGTTCATGATTGACGGCAAGCACGTGGGCACCGGCGGCGGCAATCACGTGGTCGTCGGCGCCGCGCAGCCGGCGGACTCGCCGTTCCTCCGGCGTCCGGACCTCTTGAAATCGCTGGTTCTGCATTGGCAGCATCATCCTGCGCTGAGCTATCTGTTTTCGGGGCTGTTCATCGGTCCCACATCGCAGGCGCCGCGGATCGACGAAGCGAGGCACGAAAGCCTCTATGAACTCGAGATCGCATTGAAGCAGGTGCCGTTGCCGGGACAGGGCGTCGCGCCGCGGCCGTGGCTGACCGACCGGCTGTTCCGCAACCTGCTCGTCGACGTCACCGGCAACACGCATCGCAGCGAAATCTGCATCGACAAGCTCTATTCGCCGGACGGCCCGACGGGCCGGCTCGGCCTCGTCGAGTTCCGCGGCTTCGAGATGCCGCCCAATGCGCGCATGAA
>JBDTVO010000216.1:0-4985 GCA_040007135.1 Devosia sp.
ACCCTCGAGGAAGCCTTCCTCGGCCGCACCGTCGAAGTCGATGTGCCGACGCTTGTCACCTGCACCACCTGCGACGGTTCAGGGGCCAAGCCGGGCACCGGCATGTCGACCTGCCGGCATTGCGGCGGCAACGGCAAGGTCCGGGCGGCGCAGGGTTTTTTCACCATCGAGCGCACCTGTCCCGTCTGCCAGGGTCGCGGGCAGATTCTTGAAAACCCGTGTACCGATTGCGGTGGCCAGGGCCGGCGCCAGCAGAGCCGCAAGCTCAGCGTCGATGTGCCCAAGGGCATCGAGGACGGCACCCGCATCCGCCTCGCCAACGAGGGCGAAGCGGGATTGCGCGGCGGCCCGCCGGGAGACCTCTACATCTTCGTATCCGTCAAGCCGCACGATCTCTTCCACCGCGACGGCGCCGACCTTTACGCCCGCGTCCCCATCGCCATGACCACGGCGGCGCTGGGCGGCGAGTTCGAGGTGCCGACGCTCGATGCCGCCCGCGCCAAAGTCAAGGTATCGCCCGGCACGCAGCCCGGGCAGCGTGTGCGCCTCAAGGGCAAGGGCATGCCGGTGCTGCGCTCCAAGGACACTGGCGACCTCTACGTTCAGCTCGACGTCGAGACGCCGCAGAACCTGACCAAGCGCCAGCGCGAGCTTCTGGAAGAATTCCACAAGGCGACGACCAAGGAGACCTCGCCGACCAGCGACGGGTTCTTTGCCAAGCTCAGCAAGATATTCGAGGCGTAGCGCCAGTAGCGTGCGGTTGGGAATGCGTCGTGTCTGAAACACCGCCTCGGAAAACGGCTGTCACCCTTTGCGGCTCGCTGCACGAGGGCTCGATCAACGAGGTGCTGCGCCGGCATATGTCGATGAAGCTGCGCGAGGCCGGCGTTGATGTCACCGACCTCAGCCTCGCCGATTTTCCCATGCCGATCTTCGATCAGAACCTCGAAGATGCCGACCAGACTCCTGAGGCCGCAATCCGCCTCGCCGACATCTTTCGCAGCCACGACATCGTCCTCGTCATCTCGCCCGAGTACAATGGCGGGGTCACGCCGCTCATCGCCAACGCCATCGCCTGGGTGAGCCGGCAGAAGCCGAGCCCGTTCAAGCACGCCGTGTGGGGGATCGGTGGCGTGAGCGATGGCAAGTATGCCACCATCTTCGCGCTCTCCCATCTCCGCGATACGCTGAGCAAGGTGGGAACGCTGGTCGTCCCGACGCTGCTCGGCCTTGGCCCGCACCCCGACGTCTTCGATGCCGACGGCAACCCCAGTGAGCCCGGCATCAAATGGAAGGTTGGCCAGGTGGTGCGCGAGCTGACGCATTTTTCGCGCGGCGGGATATAGCGTCGTTCTATAGAGCTATAGGCCAGCGTCTCGCTGCGCTATCGACGGCGCGGCGCCCGGTGCTATGCTCTTGCTATGTCCGAAACGCCGCTTCGCTCGACGACCTTTGTGCTCACCGGCGCCGATGCACTCGCCTATGAGCAGGCGGCGCATCGGCTGAGCCCAATCGGCACCTTCGCGCTGCTGCTATGGCTGGCGGTGTGGGGCGCGGCGGCGACGCTCATTCCGGCCGACTGGATCGGCCGGCCGCTGAGTTGGAGCTTTCCTCTCGTCGTCGGCATTGCCGCCAGTATCGGCTATGTGCTGGCGCTGGTGCTGATCTCCCTCCGCCAGTGGCAGGCGGCGCGCCGTCGCATCCATCGGCCGCTGCAACTGACCGTCACGGAGTATCCCGATCGGCTCGTCCTCAGCGGCACGGACCTGCCGGCCTCGATCGGCTTTGCCGAGATTCGCCGCACCATCCTCACGCCCACGCATCTGTTCCTTGCCCTCGACAACGGCGTCGTCATCCTGCCCCGCCGCGCCTTCCCGGAAGATGGCGTGCTCGATGCGCTGGTGAGCCGCATCGGCGGCGCCGCCCCGCAGGCGATGGCCGCACCTCCGGTGGCTGCCGTGCTGGTGGAGCCGGATCCGCTGGCCCCAGATGTTCCCCCGCCGGTTGACCCGCCGCCCTCCAGCGCCTAAAGCCCGCGCCCATGCGAAACGAGCACCGTCGTCCCACCGGCCCGACCCAGCGCATGTTGCGCGTCGGCGAACTTGTGCGCCATGCATTGGCGCAGCTGTTTGCTCGTGCCGAGATCGAGGACGAGGCGCTCTCCGGTGTCACCGTCACCGTCCCCGAGGTGCGCATGTCGCCCGACCTGCGGCTTGCCACCGCCTATGTGATGCCTCTCGGCGGCGAACGTGCGCCCGAGATCGCCGACGCGCTCAACCGCCACCAGCGCTTCATCCGCGGCCGCATCGCCCCCGAGCTCGATTTGAAATTTGCCCCCGAACTGCGCTTTCACGTCGACGAGACGTTCGAGGAGTTCGGCAAGATCGATGCCCTGCTGAGATCGGACCGGGTGCAGCGCGACCTGCAGGGCGACGACGAGGATAAGGGCGAGTGACGGCCCTCATCGTTCACGGGCGGCGCTGCCCGTGAACGAGAAAAGACCAAAGCGCGCCATCAGTGGCTGGCTGGTTCTCGACAAGCCGCTCGGCATGACCTCGACGCAGGCCGTGGCCAAGGTTCGCTGGCTCTACAATGCCGAAAAGGCGGGCCACGCCGGCACCCTCGATCCGTTGGCGACAGGCATCCTCCCCATCGCGCTCGGTGAAGCCACCAAGACAGTGCCGTTCGTCCAGGACGGACAGAAGCGCTACGCCTTCGACATCGCCTGGGGTGCCGAGACCAGCACCGACGACGCCGAGGGCGACATCGTCGAAACCTCCGACGTGCGCCCCGGCGAACTGGCGGTCCGCGCGGCGCTGCCGGCCTTCACCGGCACCATCCTGCAGCGGCCACCGGCGTTCTCGGCCATCAAGATCGGCGGCGAGCGCGCCTATGACCTGGCGCGGGCCGGCGAGGCCGTCGAATTGGCGGAGCGGCCGGTGACCATCGCCGAACTGACCTTGGTCCAACACGGCGCAGAACGTTCGCGCTTCGAGATGGCGTGCGAGAAGGGCACCTATGTCCGGGCGCTGGCGCGCGACCTGGCCCGGGCGCTGGGCACGCGCGGCCATGTCGTGCAACTGCGTCGCACTGCAGTTGGCGGCTTTGGCAAAAAGGATGCGGTTCTACTCCCGGCAATCGAGGCGGCGTCCGACCGCGACGGCATCCTGCTGCCGCTGTCGATTGCGCTCATCCGCCTGCCGGAATTCCGCCTTGGCGCGGATGATGCTGCGACGATCCGCAATGGCGGCGCGGTGTTGTTGCGGGGCGCCGGTGCCCCCGTCGCGGTCGATGCCGCCTGGGTCAGTTTTGCCGGTGGCGCCATCGCCATCGGCCATGTCGAGCGCGGCCAGTTTCATCCGACCCGGGTGTTGCGCGTCTAGCCGGCCGTCAGCCCTTGGCGAGCTTGGCCAGCACGCTGCCATAGGCGATGCCGATGGCGCCTTCGTCGAGCGCCGCCGGGCCGTTCCAGATGCCGCTGGCGCAATAGACCGTCCCGTCGGCGGCGGTCAGCTGCGTCGTGAAGCTCAGGACGCCCACCTCGCTCCCGCCCTTGAACGAGACGCGCGCCCATTGTGATTTGTTGGCAACGCCCGGATTGATCTGCGTCACGTCGAGGTCGGCAACGGCGCCGATCAGCGCGCAGAGCTTCGCCGGCGACAGATCGTATTCCACCCCGTCGTCGTGCGGTGTCAGCACGCCGTTGATCGCGGGCAGGGGAAGCGCGTCGGCCTCGGCAATCACAGCGCGCTTCTGCGCCAGGTCGCCGGCTTGATATCGCGCCTTGAGGCCGGCGTTGGTCTTGAGCGTAAAGAGCTCGCGCGTCGTCAATACCGGCGCGATGCCGAGCACCGCCTCGACCTTGTCGCGACCGACCAGCAGCAGCAGCGCATCGGCTGCGGTATTGTCGGAAATCGAGATCATCAGCGCCGCCAGCGTGTGCAGCGTCAGCGGCGAGCCGACCGGCCAGCTCTGTAGCGTTCCGCTCGGCAGCGAGATGTTGGTGGCCGCGAGTTTCACCACGTCGTCCCAATGGCGGCGGCCGGCGTCGATATCGTCGCGAAGCGCCTTCAGGACTCCGAGTTTGAACGCCGAGCCAACCGCGAGCGGCGTGTCCGCGCCCTCGGCGGCGAGCGTCACGCCGTTGCGGGTGATCAGCCAGCCTGCCTGCGGCGCGGCCGTTTTCCAGTCCTTGAGCAGATCGTCGACGCTGGCGGTCTTTGCCACCGGCGGATGAAGTTGCAGCCCAGCGATCTTGCCGGTGCCGTCGAGACCGATATCGGCCAGCATCTCGTGCGTGGCGGTCTCGATCGCGTAACTCGGCCCGCCCTTAGGCACGACGTCGAGCACCGGCCCAATGCTGGTCTTCAGCGGCAGCAGCGCGGCGTCGATCTGTGCCGGCGGCACGGCCTTGAGGAAATCGGGGCTGAACAGCGTGAAATCGGTCGGCCCAGGCCTCAGCACGGCTACCAGCGCCGCGATCTCGGCCTCACCGGCCATGGCGGGTGCGGCCAGCAGGGTGAGGAGGGCCAGGAGCGCAATCCTGAAGGCGCGACGCATTGTTCACGGCACTCGGGAACCAATTGGGCGGCCTCCGCATCTTAGATCACGGGGATATCCGCGGCCAGTGCCCGCGCTTCGCGGCGTCTCCGGGCTGGGCTATGGTGCTTGGCTCCAGCCCCGGAGTCTTGGTGTGACTGCTCTCTCTCCTGCGTCGGGCGGCGGGCCCGCCAACCGGCCGCGCTCCATTGCGCTTTACCTGTTCGTCCTGGCGCTGGTGGCATTGGTGCCTGCCTTTGCCTTCTCGGCCGTGCTGCTGCAGCGCAACAACGAGGCACAGGAGCGGGTGGTCGAAACCCTGATCACCGGCTCCACCCGCTCGATCATGCAGGCGGTTGACCGCGAGGTGTTCGCCAACATCTCGACCCTCAAGGTGCTCGCGACCACCCGGACACTCGCCGCGGGCGACCTGCAGGGCTTCTATA
>JBDTVO010000217.1:0-4946 GCA_040007135.1 Devosia sp.
CCAGCTGGAAGCCTGCGCCCAGCGTTTCGAGCGACTGCAGCACGTTGAGCCGCCGCTCCGCTGTATCCGTCAGCTTGCGCTGCGCCGGCACCGTGAACAGTGCATAGGCCCGCTGCTTGCTGCGCCCGATCCGCCCCCGGATCTGGTAGAGCTGCGCCAGCCCGAAGCGATCGGCGTGGTGAACCACCAGCGTGTTGGCATTGGGGATGTCGAGCCCGCTCTCGACGATGCTCGTCGCCAGCAGCACGTCGAACTTGCCGTCGTAGAAATTGTTCATGATGTCGTCGAGCGTCCCCGCCGCCATCTGCCCGTTGGCGACGACGAAGCTCACCTCCGGCACCTGCTCCTTGAGGAACTCGGCGATATCCGGCTGGTCCTTGATCCGCGGCACCACGTAGAACGCCTGCCCGCCGCGGTATTTCTCGCGCAGCAAGGCCTCACGGATCGATACCGGATCGAACGGCGAAATGAACGTACGCACCGCCAGCCTGTCGATCGGCGGCGTTGCCAGCAGGCTGAGGTCGCGCACCCCGGTCAGGGCCAGCTGCAGCGTGCGCGGAATTGGCGTCGCCGTCAGCGTCAGCACGTGGACATTGCCGCGCAGCTCCTTCAGCCGCTCCTTGTGGGCAACGCCGAAGTGCTGTTCCTCGTCGACCACCAGCATCCCAAGGTTCTTGAACGAGACCGAGCTTCCCAGCAGCGCGTGAGTGCCGATGACGATATCGACGCTGCCATCGGCGATGCCGTCCTTGGTGATCTTCAGCTCGGCCGCCGATACCAGCCGGCTCGCCTGCGCGATCTTCACCGGCAGTCCGGCAAACCGCTCGGTGAACGTGCGGAAATGCTGCCGCGACAGCAGCGTCGTCGGCACCACCACCGCCACCTGCCTGCCCGACATCGCAACGGCGAACGCCGCCCGCAAGGCGACCTCGGTCTTGCCGAACCCGACGTCGCCGCACACCAGCCGGTCCATGACCTTGCCCGTGGTGATGTCGTCGAACACGGCGCTGATCGCCGCCAGTTGGTCCTCGGTCTCCTCGTAGGGGAACCGCGCCGCGAACTCATCGTAGGCGCCCAGATTGACCTCGACCGGCTCGGCCCGCGTCAGTTGTCGCTGCGCCGCGATCTTGATCAGCTGCTCCGCCATGTCGCGGATGCGCTTCTTGAGCTTGGCCTTGCGCGCCTGCCAGGCCACGCCACCCAGCTTGTCGAGCTCGACCTCGCTGCCGTCGGAGCCATAGCGGCTGAGAAGCTCGATGTTCTCGACCGGCAGATAGAGCTTGGTATCGTTGGCGTATTGGATCTCGACGCAGTCGTGCGCCGCACCCATCGCCTCGATCTGCTTGAGCCCGAGGAACCGGCCGATCCCGTGATCGACATGCACCACCAGGTCGCCAGCGGCGAGCCCAGCCGCATCAGTTAGCGCATCCTGCGCCTTCTTGCGTCGCTGCGGCCTGAGCAGCCGTTCGCCGAGGATATCCTGCTCGCTGAGGACGACCAACTCGTCCGTCTCGAACCCGCTCTCGAGTGGCAGCACCACGAGCGCCGTCGTTGCGGTGCCTGTGGTCACCGCGTCGTGCCAGTTCTCGGCCAGCCGCGGATGCTTCAGCCCATGATCGGCGAGCAGTTGCGCCAGCCGGTCGCGCGACCCGTCCGACCAGCATGCAACGACCGTGTGACGGCCTTTCTTTCCGTCCGCCTGCAGCCGCCCCACGACAGCCTCGAACAGATTGAGGTCCTGCGCCTGCCGCTCGGCGGCGAAATTGTGCCCCAGCCGCCCACCGGCATCCTCGGTCCGCGTCTCGTCGGGATGAACGAAGGCGCTGAGCTGGATCGCCGATGTTTCGCCCAGCCGATACGGGTGTCCGTCGATCTCATAGAGTTGCGATGGCGGCACCGGATTGTACGGCGCGCCGGCAACGGCCAGTTTCTTGTCTGTCCGCGCCACTTCGCGCGCGTCGTAGTAGTCCTTGATCTGCGCCTGCCGGTCCGCAAACGACTCCCGCGCCTGGTCGTCGAACACGAACGGCGCGTCGCCGGTGTAGTCGGCGAGCCGATCGAGATGATCGTAGAAATACGCCAGCCAGTGCTCGTGCCCGGGGAATCGCTGCCCAGCGCTGATCGCGCCATAGAGCGGATCGTCCACCGTGTTGCCACCGAATGCCGCCGTGTAGCGGGCGCGGAAGCGCTTGATCGTGTCGTCGTTGAGCAGCGCCTCGCTCATAGGCGCCAGCGCCACCTGCGCCAGCGTCCCGGTGGTCCGCTGCGTCCCCGGATCGAAGGTTCGGATGCTTTCGAGCTGGCTGCCGAAGAAGTCGAAGCGCAGCGGCGTCTCGGTGCCCGCCGGATAGAGGTCGATGAGCCCGCCACGCACCGCGTACTCGCCGGTCTCGCGCACCGTCGGCACGCGCAAATAGCCGTTGAGCGCCGCCCACCGCACCAGCCTGTCGCTGTCGACCACCAGCCCGGCCTGGGCCGCGAAATCCATGCCAGCGACGACATCGCGCGGCGGCAGTCTCTGGATCAGGGCATTCACCGCGGTCAGCACCACTGCACCGCGCACCTGTCCACGCGCCAGTTCCGACAGCGTCGTCATTCGTGCCGCGATCGTCACCCCGTTGGGCGAGACGCGGTCGTATGGGAGGCAATCCCACGCCGGCAGCGTCAGGATCGGATGCCCCGGCAACATCGCCCGCAGCACGTCGTCCATGCGCTGCAGGCGCCGCCCGTCACGCGCCACGAAAACCAGCGCCACCGGCGCCGCTGCGTCCGCCTTGAGCCGCTCCTCGACAAGGCGCGCCAGCGCCATCGGCTGCATGCCGTCGGGAACATTGACGATGGTCCGCGTCGGACGGGTCTGCTCGGTCATTGGGATTTCAATCGATAGTCGATGATGGTCTGAAGCAGCGGGGCATCGGCGTCCGCCGGAACGGGCTCCTGCCCCATCACCCATTTGAGAAGGTCGGTGTCTTCCCCGTCCATAAGGGCCTCGAGCCGATCCAGTTCCGGCGTGCCGAATCCGTCGAGGTGCGCATCGGCAAACGGCCCCAGCACGAGGTCCATCTCCTTCATCCCGCGATGCCAGGCGCGATAGCGCAGACGCCGCCTGCGCATGGATAAATCTTCACCGGCCGCTTTTTCGGGCACCATGATCGGGGTCGTCTCGGGGGATGTCGGCGTCCGTCGTATCCCCTTCCCTCGCACGTGTCATCCCCGCCAAAGCCGGGTAGGGTCCGCCTTGCCGTGCCACGTCCCGCTGCCCTCGATCCGCTGTTCCGTTCGCTTCGCTCGCTCAAGGGGGTCGGGCCGCAACTGGGCGCCCTGCTCAACCGCTTCTTTGGCGGGGAGGGGGATGCGATCGCCCTCGACCTGCTGATGCACATGCCCGTCGGCTTCATCGACCGCCGGCGGATGGATGGTGTCGCCGCCACCTTCGTCGGCCACGAGGCGACGCTAAAGCTCCACATCGACCGCCACCTTGCTCCGCCCCGTGGCGGCAAGCAGCCGCACCGCGTCTTCGCCCACGACGAGACCGGCGATGTCCAGCTCGTCTATTTCGGCAACCACGGCGGCTGGGTCGAAAAGCTCCTGCCCGTCGGCGAGGATCGCTACGTCTCTGGCACCATTGGTTTCTTCAATGGCACCAAGCAGATCACCCATCCCGACTATGTCGTGCCGGTCGATGAACTCGACACCCTGCCCCTCGTCGAACCGGTCTATCCGCTGACCCAGGGGCTGAGCTCAAAGGCCCTCACCAAGCTCGTCCGTGCTGCCCTTGCCACCCTGCCGGACTTGCCCGAGTGGATTTCGGCCGAGCGCATGGCGCAGTTCCGCTGGCCGACCGTCCACGCCGCCATGACCGCGGTCCACGCCCCCGCCACCCCCACGGACGGCGAGCTTTGGGGCCCCGCCCGGATGCGGCTCGCCTACGACGAATATCTCGCCGGCCAGCTGGCTCTGCTCATTGTGCGCTCGACGCTGGTCACCGCCCGCGGCATCGCCCGCACCTTCACCGACGAAGTCACCGCTCGCGTTGAGGCCGCCCTGCCCTTCACGCTGACTGACGGCCAGCGTCTCGCCCTCACCGACATTCGCGAAGACCTCGCCGCCCCCGAGCGCATGTCGCGCCTGCTGCAGGGCGACGTCGGCTCCGGCAAGACCGTCGTCGCGCTGATGGCGATGGCCCTCGTCGCCGAAAGCGGCGCGCAGTCGGCCCTGATGTCGCCCACCGAGCTTCTCGCCGCCCAGCACTACCGGACGCTGGCCCCGATCTGCGTCAAGGCCGACGTCGGCCTCGAGCTGATCACCGGCAAGATGCCCGCCGCCGACCGCCGTGCCGCGCTTGCGCGTCTCGCCTCGGGCGAAAGCAGCATCGCCGTCGGCACCCACGCCCTGTTCCAGTCCGGCGTCGAGTTCCACAATCTCGGCCTCGTCGTCGTCGACGAGCAGCATCGTTTCGGCGTCGAGCAGCGCCTCGCCCTCACCGACAAGGGCCAGCGCGCCGATCTGCTGGTGATGACCGCCACCCCCATCCCCCGCACGCTCGTCCTCACTCATTTCGGCGACATGGCCGTCAGCGTGCTGCGCGAGAAGCCGCGCGGCCGCCAGCCCATCGACACCGCCGTCCTGTCGATCGCCGAATACGATCGCGTCGTCGCCCGCCTTAAGGCCCGCATCGACGAGGGTGCGCAAGCCTTCTGGGTCACCCCCCTCGTCGAGGAGAGCGAGGTGCTCGACGTGATCTCCGCTGAGGATCGCTTCGCTGCGCTGAAGCAGGTCTTCGGCGACCAGGTCGCCCTCGTCCACGGCCGCATGACACCGGCCCAGAAGGATGAGGTGATGGGCCGCTTTCAGCGCGACGAGGTAAAAATCCTCGTCGCCACCACGGTCATCGAAGTCGGCGTCGACGTCCCCAACGCCACCATCATGATCGTCGAGCACGCCGA
>JBDTVO010000218.1:0-4926 GCA_040007135.1 Devosia sp.
GCAGATTGGTGACGAGCTGCGGGCTCGAGCGGCGGAGCAGCGCCTGGATGCGGGCGACCAACTCGGGCATCGAGAATGGCTTGGTGATGTAGTCATCGGCGCCAGTGGCGAGGCCGCGCACACGCTCCTCCTCCTCGCCCCGGGCCGTGACCATGATGATGGGGATGCGTGCGGTCTCGTCGCGCGAGCGCCAGCGGCGGGTGAGCTCGATGCCGCTCAGCCCCGGCAGCATCCAGTCGAGCAGGATCAAATCGGGTATGCCATCGCGCATCCGCTCGACCGCCTCATCGCCGCTTTCGGCAGTGACGACACGGAAGCTCTCGGCCTCAAGATTGTAGCGCATTAACTCGCTGAGGTCGGCCTCGTCCTCGACGATCAGGATTGTCGCCGGCATCTGTGGGCCTATTCCTTGATCTGGGTGCGGTGCAGCTCGTCGGTCTGCTCCGACATCTGCCGACCGGTGACGAGGTAGAACGCCGCTTCGGCGATGTTGGTGGCATGGTCGCCGACGCGTTCCAGGCTCTTCGAACAGAAAAGCAAATGCGTGCACTGCGTGATGTTGCGCGGGTCTTCCATCATGTAGGTCAGCAGTTCGCGGAACAGCGAGGTGTAGAGCGCATCGATCTCCTCGTCGGAATTGCAGACCTCCACCGCAGCGGCACCGTTGCGAGTGGCATAGGCGTCGAGCGCTGCCTTGAGCTGGCGCAGGATAAGGTCGGCCATGTGCTTGACGCCGTTGTAGAATTTCGGTGTCAGGCTCAATCCTTCGATCTGCAGGGTGCGGCGGGCGATGGTCTTGGCCATGTCGCCGACGCGCTCGAGATCGCCGGCCACGTGGATGGCGGTGATGATGGTGCGAAGGTCAAGCGCCATCGGCTGGCGGCGGGCGATCATCGACACCGCCATGTCATCGATCTGGCGGTGGAGGGCGTCGATCTCCTTGTCGCGGGCGACGATGTCCTTGGCTAGCTGGTGGTCGAGCTTGAGCAGGGCATGGGTGGCCTCGGCGACGGCGGCTTCGGCAAGGCCGCCCATCTCGGAGATCAGCGTAGCCAGCCGGGCAAGCTCTTCGTCGTAGGAGGCGACGGTGTGTTCGTGAATGGTGACGGGCATCAGGGGCTCCTCTGGCTCAGCCGAAGCGGCCGGTGATGTAGTCGTGCGTCTTCTGCTGCGTGGGCGCGGTGAAGATGGTCTCGGTCTTGCCGAATTCGATCAGGTCGCCGAGATACATGAAGGCGGTGTACTGGCTGGCGCGCGCCGCCTGCTGCATGTTGTGGGTGACGATGGCGATGCAGAAATCGGCACTCAGCTCTTCGATCAGTTCCTCGATCTTGGCGGTCGAGATCGGATCGAGCGCCGAAGCTGGCTCGTCGAGCAGCAGGACCTCGGGCTTTACCGCCACGGCGCGAGCGATGCAGAGCCGCTGCTGCTGGCCGCCCGACAGGCCTAGGCCCGACTGGTGGAGCTTTTCCTTGACCTCGCCCCACAGCGCCGCCTTGCGCAGCGCTGCCTCGACGCGGCCATCCATCTCGGACTTGCCGACGCTCTCGTAGAGGCGGATGCCGAAGGCGATGTTGTCGTAGATCGACATCGGGAACGGGGTTGGCTTCTGGAACACCATGCCGACCTTGGAGCGCAGCAGGTTCAGGTCTTCGCTGCGGCTGAGGATGTTGCGGCCGTCGAGCAGCACCTCGCCGGTGACGCGCTGGCCGGGATAGAGGTCGTAGATGCGGTTGACGACGCGCAGCAGCGTGGACTTGCCGCACCCCGACGGGCCGATAAAGGCGGTCACGGTCTTGTCGCGTAGTTCCAGGTTGATGCCCTTCAGCGCTTCAAAGCCGTTGGCATAATAGAAATGCAGGTCCTTGATCTGGACCTTCATCGGCTGCGTCACCGGCGGAGTGCTGACTGAAATGCTGCTCATGGCGGCAGCGTGCGTCGGCGTCGTCTGCATGTCCATGACCATTTCCTTACTGAAGATTGCTCTTGGCGCCGGCGACCCAGCGGGCAACGATATTGAGAACGAGGATGGTCGCGGTGATCAGCAGCGCGCCGCCCCAGGCGAGCTTCTGCCAGTCCTCGTACGGGCTGGTGGCGAACTGGAAGATCACCACCGGCAGGTTGGCCATTGGAGCGCCGAGGTCGGTCGAAAAGAACTGGTTGTTGAGCGCCGTGAACAGCAGCGGCGCGGTCTCGCCGGTGACGCGGGCGATGGCGAGCAGCACACCGGTGAGGATGCCGCTCTGTGCTGCGCGATAGATCACCGAGACCATCGCCTTCCAGCGCGGTGCGCCAAGCGCCGCCGAGGCTTCGCGCAGGGAATTGGGCACCAGCGCCAGCATGTCCTGCGTGGTGCGATTGATCACCGGCAGGGCGATGAGCGCCAGTGCCGCGGCGCCGGCCCAGGCCGAGAAGTGGCTCGTGGGCACAACGACCACCGTGTAGACGAAGAGGCCGATGATGATCGAGGGCGCCGACAACAGGATGTCGTTGATGAACTTGGCGGCTTCGCCCAGCCAGTGGCCGCGCGAATACTCGCTGAGGTAGGTGCCGGCAAGAATGCCGATCGGGGTGGCAACGACGACGGCGATCACGGTCATGGCGACCGAGCCGAAGATCGCATTGAGCAGGCCGCCGTCATCGCCGGGCGGCGGTGTCGATTCGAGGAACATTCGGGGCGAGATGGCCCCCAGCCCCTTGAAGACCAGGGTGATGAGGATGGTGAAGAGGAAGAACAACCCGACCGCCGTCGCTGCCCAGCAGAGCGCCATAGCGATATTGTTGCGGACCCGGCGCCCGGCGTAGCTGGCCATTGCTGCCCCCTACTTCATGGCGGTGCGAACGAGAAGCCATTTGGCCACTGCCAGCACGCCGAAGGTGATGACGAAGAGGATCAGTCCGAGCGCAATCAGGCTCGAAGTGTAGAGCGGGCCCGTCGCCTCGGAGAATTCATTGGCGATGGCGGCCGAGATGGTGGTGGCCGGGGCCAGCAGCGACGCCGAGATCTTGTGCGAATTGCCGATGACGAAGGTCACCGCCATGGTCTCGCCGAGGGCGCGGCCGAGGCCGAGCATGATGCCGCCCACGAGGCCGACACGGGTGTAGGGAATGACGATCGCCCGCACCACTTCCCAGGTGCTCATCCCCATGCCGTAGGCGCTTTCGCGCAGCAGCGTCGGCACGGTCGAGAACACGTCGCGGGTGATCGAGGTAATGAACGGCAGCACCATGATGGCGAGAATGATGCCGGCGGTGAGGAGGCCGATGCCGTAAGGGGCACCGCCGAACAGGATGCCGACACCCGGGATCGGGCCGACGTGTTCGATCAGCCACGGCTGCACGTTCTGCTGCAGGAACGGCGCGAGGAAGAAGAAGCCCCAGAGGCCGTAGATGATCGAGGGGATGCCGGCGAGAAGCTCGATGGCGATGCCAATGGGCCGGCGCAGGGCTTGCGGGCAGAGCTCGGTAAGGAAGATGGCGATGCCGAAGCTCACCGGAATGCCGATGATCATGGCGATGAGCGAGGTGATGAGGGTGCCGTAGATGGGGGCCAGCGCACCGAAGATTTCCTTCACCGGGCTCCAGCGCTCGGTGATCACGAAGGTCGGGCCGAAGGTGGAGAGCGCCGGCCAGGCGCCGATCAGCAGTGACACCATCACGCCGAGCAGCAACACGACGACCAGTACTGCAGAGACGAAGGTGAGCCAGAAGAAGAGGCGGTCTTGCAGCACCGCGTTCCTGGCCTTGGCCTTGGCCTCGGCGACCAAGCGGGCCGTGTCGATCGCTCCGCCTGCAACTGCCATTCCAACCCCCACGCACAATCGAGACGGACGCGTGCGTCCGCCTCGTCATTCAAACTGTGTCTACTGCGCCATGAAGATGGCTTTGCCGTCGGCGCCCTTGATACCGTCCCACGACTTCTCGACCAGCGCGACGACGCTCTCGGGGATCGAGACGTAGTCGAGCGCGGTGGCATCGTCCTTGCCGTTCTTGTAGGCCCAATCAAAGAACTTCAAGGCTTCGGTGGCGGCCGCGGCATCGTCGGGCTGACTGTGGATCAGCGCCCACGTCGAGGCCGCGATCGGCCACGACGCGTCACCCGGCTGGTTGGTGATGATTAGGTTGAAGTTCTTGGCATTGGCGAAGTCGGCGTTGGCTGCCGCGGCCGAGAAACTCTCGAGGTTCGGCTCGACGGTCTTGCCAGCCGCGTTGATCATCTTGGCGTAGCCGAGATTGTTCTGCTTGGCGTAGGCGTATTCGACATAGCCGATGGCGCCCACCGTCTGCTTCACCGTGTTGGCGACGCCCTCGGAGCCCTTGGCGCCGATACCGACGGGCCATTCGACCGCGGTGTCCGAACCGACATTGTCAGCCCAATCCTGCGACTCCTTGCTGAGGTAGTCGGTGAAATTGAACGTCGTGCCCGAGCCATCCGAACGGTGGGCGATGACCACCGCGGTGGTCGGCAGCGTCAGGGTCGGGTTGAGTGCCTTGATCGCCGGGTCGTCCCACGAGGTGATGGTGCCCATGAACAAGGCTGCGAGGGTCTTGCCGTCGAGGACGAGGTCGCCCGGCTTGACGCCGTCGATATTGGCGATCGGCACGATGCCGCCCATCACGATCGGGAACTGCAGGAGGCCGTTCTTGGTCAGCTCGTCATCGCTGAGCGGCTTGTCGGTGGCGCCGAAGGTCACGGTCTTGGCCTCGACCTGCTTGATGCCGCCGCCTGAGCCGATCGACTGGTAGTTGAGGCCGGTATCGGTCTTGGTCTTGTAGTCGGCGGCCCACTTGGAGAGCAGCGGGTAAACGAAGGTCGAGCCGGCGCCGGTGATGTCGGCAGCAAAGGCGGTCCCGGTGAAGGTCGCGGCAAGCGCGACTGCGGCGATGCCGCTGAGGATTGCGTGTTTCATGTCATGTCCCTTTCGA
>JBDTVO010000219.1:0-4920 GCA_040007135.1 Devosia sp.
TGATCGTCACCACCTTCACCGCCGGCCAGCAGCAGACGCTGCCGCTGTGGATGCTCGAGGAACTGATCCGCCCACGGCAGCGCCCGGTCACCAATGTGGTCGCCATGCTGGTGGTGCTGGTAACGTTCCTGCCGATCCTCGCGGCGTACTACCTGACGCGCGACGGCGACAATGTTTCGGGGATGGGGAAGTAGGAGACGCTGATGGACACTGAGCTTTTCATCGCCGGGCATTTCCAGCGGGGCGGCGGCGAGGCCGAGCAGGTGCTCAACCCGCGCAACGGTAGCCTGATCGAGGCCATCCCCGAAGCCTCGGTGGCGCAGGTCGATGCGGCGGTCGCGTCGGCCGAGAAGGCTTTCGCCAGTTGGTCGAGGACCACGCCGGCGCAGCGCTCGGCCTATCTCCTCAAGATCGCCGATGCCATCGAAGCGGATGCGGCGGGTTTCGCGACGCTCGAGGCGCTCAACTGCGGCAAGCCGATCAATGCCGTGCTCAACGACGAGATTCCCGGCGTCGTCGATTGCTGGCGCTTCTTTGCCGGCGCGGTGCGCACCATGCACGGCATGGTGGCGGGCGAATATCTGCCGGGCCATACCTCGATGGTGCGCCGCGACCCGATCGGCGTCGTCGGCTCGATCGCGCCGTGGAACTATCCGCTGATGATGATGGCGTGGAAGCTGGCGCCGGCGCTGGCGGGCGGCAACACCGTGGTGTTCAAGCCCTCCGAGCAGACGCCGCTGACGGCGCTGAAGCTGGCGCGGGTGTTTGCCGACATCCTGCCCGAGGGCGTCGTCAACATCGTGCTGGGCCGCGGCATGACGGTCGGCAATGCGCTGATCAACCATCCGCGCGTCGCCATGCTGTCGCTCACCGGCGATATCGGCACCGGCCGGCGCATCCTCGAGGCCGCCAGCAAATCGCTGAAGCGTACGCATCTCGAGCTCGGCGGCAAGGCGCCGGTCATCGTCTACGACGATGCCGACATCGATGCCGTGGTCGCCGGTCTCAAGGCCTTCGGCTACTACAACGCCGGGCAGGACTGCACCGCTGCCTGCCGCGTCTATGCCGGGGGCAAGGTCTATGACGATCTCGTCGCCGGATTGTCCGACGCCGCCTCGTCGCTGCGCTACGACCAGGCCGATGACGCCAACAACGACATGGGGCCGCTGATCAGCCGCAGGCAGCACGATCGGGTGCAGGGGTTCGTAGATCGCGCCGCGGCGCTGCCGCACATCAAGATCACCGCCGGCGGCCGCTCGGTCGGCGGCAACGGTTTCTACTACGAGCCGACGGTGGTGGCCGGGGCGACGCAGGACGATGAGATCGTGCGCAAGGAAGTGTTCGGGCCGGTGGTTTCGGTGACGCGCTTTTCCGAGCCCGAGCAGGCCATCGCCTGGGCCAACGATTCCGACTATGGCCTCGCCTCGTCGGTGTGGACAAAAGACATCGACAAGGCCATGCGCACCGCCGCGCGCCTGCAATACGGTGCCACCTGGATCAACACGCATTTCATGCTGGTGAGCGAGATGCCGCATGGCGGCCTGAAGCAGTCCGGCTACGGCAAGGACCTCAGCGCCTACGCGCTTGAGGACTACACCGTCGTCCGCCACATCATGATCAACCACGGATAGGAGCTTTCCATGGGCCGCCGCTCATTTCTCGTATTGTTCGCCGCCGCCTGCGCCGCTCCGGCGCTTGCCGACGTGCCTGGCTAGTTCAGCCCCGCTCGATCGGCGCATCGGGGCGGCTGCCCCATTCGGCCCATGAGCCGTCATAGAGCGCGAGGTCGTTTGCCCCCGCGCTCTTCAGCGCCAGCAGCAGCGTCGAGCCGGTGACGCCGGAGCCGCACGCCGTGATGATCGGCTGTGCGAGGTCGATGCCGGCGCCGGCAAACACGTCCCGCAATTCATCGGGGGGCCGCAGCACGCCGTCGCGCGTGAGTTCGGTCACCGGCACGTTGCGCGAGCCGGGCATGCGGCCCTGCGCCACGCCCGGCCGTGGCTCCGGGTCGCGCCCGGCGAAGCGTCCCTCGGGGCGCGCGTCGACCACCAGTTGTCCTCGCGCCAGTGCCTCGCGGACCTCATCGAAGCGCTTGACCATTTGTGGATGGAACCGTGCCGTGAAGGTGCGCGGTGCCGGCTTTGCCGCGCCCGATTGCAGCGGCCGGCCCTCGGCCCGCCACTTCGGCCCGCCGCCCTCGAGGATATGCACTTTGGTCGCGCCCATCGCGGCAAATTCCCACCAGACGCGCGGCGCCGAGAACAGACCGGCTTCGTCGTAGAGCACGATGCTCATGCCGTCGCCGACGCCGAGGGCGCCAACGGCCGCGGCGAACGCGTCCGGGTCGAGCAGCATATGCGGCAGGTCGGTGCTCTTGTCGGCAACGCCGTCGATATCGAAGAACACCGCACCCGGAATGTGCGAGGCCAGGTACTCGGCATGCGGCCTGCGGTTGGCCACCGGCAGGAACCAGCTGCAATCGAGGATCGCGATCGCGGGGTCGCCCAGGCGCGCCGCCAGCCAATCGGTCGAAACAAACAGATCGTCCATGGCCCCACCCTAGCGGAGGGCCGGCCGCGGGGCCAAGCCTCAGGCGTCGAGAATCAGGATGTCCCGCCGCTCGATGGCGACCTTGACCACGTCGTCGTATTTTGGCGGCGGGGTGTGCTGGTCGTTGAACACGTCAAGGCTGATGGCGTTTTCGCCCAGTTCCACCGTCAGCCGCACCACCGATCCGAGAAAGGACACGCCCGAGATGCGGCCATCGAGGACGATGTCGTGGGCGTGGCCGTTGGCCAAGGCCACGGCTTCCGGCCGGAGCGTCAACGCCACGATGTCGCCGGTCTTGGCTCCGGTAGGCAGGGTGGTCAGTGTCACCGGCTGGCCATCGATCATCACTGCTCGGGAAGCGGAGTCGGTGACTTTGGCGCTGAGCGTATTGAGGGTACCGACGAAGGTCGCGGCAAAGCGCGTCGCCGGGCGGTTGTAGATCTCGAAGGGCGTGCCGAACTGCTCGACCTTGCCGGCGTTCATCACCACGATGCGGTCGGAGATCGACAGCGCCTCTTCCTGGTCATGCGTCACAAACACCGTGGTGATGCCGAGCTCGCGCTGGATGGCGCGGATTTCCTCGCGCAGGCTGACGCGGATTTTCGCGTCCAGCGCCGACAGCGGCTCATCGAGCAGCAGCATCGAGGGCTTTGGCGCAATGGCGCGGGCCAGCGCCACGCGCTGCTGCTGGCCGCCGGACAGTTCGAACGGGAAGCGCTTGCCGTAACCGGGCAGGCCGATCAGCTTCAGCATCTCCTCGACCCGCGCATCGCGTTCGGGCTTCGGCATGCCGGCGATCTTGAGGCCGAAGCCGATATTGTCGGCGACGTTCATGTTGGGGAACAGGGCGTATGCCTGGAACACCATTCCGATCTTGCGCCGGTTGGGCGGCAGGTCGGTGATGTCGGTGCCATCGACGATGATGCGACCCGTGGTTGGCCGCTCGAAGCCGGCGATCATCCTGAGGATGGTGGTCTTGCCGCAGCCGGACGGGCCGAGCAGTGAAACAAATTCGCCCTTGTTGAAACTCAGATCGACGCCTTTGACGACCTGCGTGTCCTTGAAGGATTTGGTGACGGCGTCGATCTTGAGGAAGGAGTCGCTCATCTCAGGCATTCCGGACCGCGGTGCGTGGGGCGAAGCGGGCGAGTAGCTGGATCAGCCCCATCGCGCCCCAGGTGATGACGAAGGAAATCACGGCCAGCGCCGCCGGTTCGTAGGATTTATTGATGCCGATGCGCTGCAGGTACGTGCCGAACGCCGGCCGGCCGAGCAGGCTCGCCATGGTGAATTCGCCGACGACGATGGCGAAGGTCAGGAAGGCGCCCGACAGCACGGCGACGAGAATGTTGGGAAAGATCACCCGGGCGAGGATGGTGAACTGATTGGCGCCCATGATGGTCGCCGCCTCGGTCAGCGTCTGCACGTCGATGGTGCGCATGCCGGTATCGACGGCGCGGTACATGTAGGGGAGGCCGAGCGCCGTGTAGCTCAGCACCAGCAGCAGGTCGGTGCCGATGGCGGTGCCAGTCAGCGGAATGATCGAGCTGGTATTGTACATCTTGATGTAGCCATAAACCAGGATGATCGGCGGGATGATCAGCGGCAGCAGGGTCACGAACTCGACGAATGGCCTCAGCTGCGGCAGCCGCAGCCGCACCAGGTAAGCCGCAGGCACGGCAATGATGATACCGGCGACCATGGTGAACAGGCTGACGACGATCGAATAGGTGAAGGTCTGGTGGAACTGCACGTCGTTGATCACCGACAGGTAGGCATCGAGTGTCAGCGCATCGCGGCGCATCCGCAGCGAGAACACCGCCGTCGCGATCAGCGGCACGATGAAGTAGAGCACCGCCAGCACAAACACGAGCCAGCTCCAGCCCCGCAGCAACGGTCGCAGCGGGCGAAACAGCGGGCCGGCGACGGCGAGCACCAGCGCCAGCACGACGACGACCGCAATCTCGATGGCGATGGTCAGCAGCGCGTTGAGGTACTGCAGCGGGCCGCCCGCTCCCAGCAGGTGGATGAAGGCGACGAAACCTTCAATCACGCCGAGCACGGCGAGCGGTCGCAGGAAGGCCTGGCGGAACGGCAAGCGGTCGCCTCCTGCCAACGCAATATCGGTCATTTGAGCCACCGTTCGGCGCGTGTCCTCACGATCAGATAGAGGACGTTGGCGAGCCCGGTGATGACGATCATGCCGAGCGCCAGCGACGCCCCGAGTCCGGGGTTGTGCAGCACGTCGCCGCTGATCTGGGTGTAGAGCAGGATCGGCACGATGTTGAGCGACGAGCCGGTCAGCGCGTAGGCCGTGGCGATGGCGCCGAAGGCGTTGGCGAACAGCAGCGACAGCGTGCCGAGCAGGTT